>JBEVCG010000044.1:0-27367 GCA_040514325.1 Thermoproteota archaeon
TGGGGGGTGCAAACCCCCCACGCTGCAAATGGGGGGTCCCCAGGTGCCCCCACGCTCGCGGGGCCCCAGGTGGGCTTCAACCCCCCTCCGTATGGGGTAACGTCTCAGGCTCATGGCACTTACGCGTCGGGTGAATACCCCATGTGGTACCTCAAGGCGCGTATAGGTAGCGAACCAGGGGGGGAGTCAAGCGAAAAACTTGGAGAGGAGGCAGGGCAACCTCCAACCAAAGCCGCTGAACGGCCTATCGAGCCTTCAGCTGGAAGTTGGAGGCAGTGCGCGAACTCAGCAGCATGCAGCGACGGGGAGAGTCAAGGCACGCCTGGAAAGCAGGGGGAGGGCTATGGGAGCCTAGAACTTCTAGCCGAGCTTCTTCGGTGGGCTGCCGACGTGGCCAGAAGCGTGCCTAGAGAGCATGTTGAAGCAGCTCTGAAGATAGCTGTGGATGTTGGTGCTATTGACAGTGAGAAGGGAAAGGTCATACTCAAGGTGCTGGAGGCGGCATCCCAGATGAACGGCAAGGGGATAGATGTCAGGGAAACTGCTGAGGCGCTGAAAAGCCTGATCCCAGTGTTTCGGCTGCTTTCCGGCAGCAAGTGGAATATTCAAAGCTGACAGGGGGTGAGAGCTGTGCCAGCCACGAGCGTGAGTACGGCCATTATCACGGTGGCCGGAATAGTTGTGGCTTCGATGATAGCTGTAGCCGTTATAAGTCAGATGGGGTTTGTTGATGCGTCGCTTAGGAGCGCGGCCAGGAGCGCTGCGATGGCTATAAGAACTTCTATAGACATTGTTGGGGCTGCCCAGAACGGCACATACTTCGTGCTGTATGTCAAGAACACGGGCTCAGTGCCGATCTCAGCCGAGGATCTGAGACGCACGGACGTTTACCTGGACTCAGAGTGCGCCCGCCTTTACGTCTATAACACGAGCGGCTACTGGGTGTGGAACTATACGGAGACGGAGCCCGATAACTTGTGGAAGCCCGGAGAGACCCTGGTTTTCAGGGTCTACAACGGTACTGCGCTCGGCGACTTTCCCCTCTGCGCCCGTGTAGTGCTCCCCAACGGTGTTCGAGATGAGGTGGAGATATCCTAGGCTACACGCATTCGCCGAAGCATACGCGGGTATAACGGTAACGTTCCTTCTTACACTTGCTACCCTCTACTTAACTTACACAAGCGTGAGCCTATTGGTGACGGTTGGCAAGCTTGGAGCTGAGGAGGGGCAGCGGGAGGTCACGATGCTGAGGGTGGTTGGCTTGAACGTCGACCGAAAGAATGGGGTGCTGGAGATCTACGTGCGCAATGAGGGTCCTCACACCCTAACCGACGTGGCCGAACTAGACGTGGTGGTGTCGTACCAGGCGGACGTGAACGGCAGTCTGGTCCCTGTAACGTTCATTCTGAGGTATAGCCCGGGCAGCCCTCAACCGGGCGAGTGGGCTGTCAGGGAGATCCAAGTGGATGGTATAAGCTACGCGTACATCGAGCACCCCTACCTCAAACCAGGTGAGACGGCTGTGATAGAGGCAGTGGTTCCGCTTTCCATGCCCAAAGGATCCTACGGAACCGTAACGGTGGTGGCCCCCTCCGGAGACAGAGCAGAGTACGCGTTTGTCGCAAGGTGAGCGGCATTGGAACGCGCGCCACGGCTTATTGGTGGTGTCGTGCAGCTGTCCGCTCTAAGTACAGGGAACGAGGAGCTGGACGAGAAGCTGGGTGGGGGCATACCGATTCCTTCCATGTTGCTTGTGGAGGGAGACAACGGTAGCGGGAAAAGTGTCCTAGCCCACCAAGTGGCCTACGGCGCGCTTAAGTCGGGGCTGAGGGTTTACTACGTCACGACCGAGGCTACTGTGAAGGAGCTTATCCTTCAGATGGAGAACCTCAGCTTTAACGTGAAGAAGTTCTTCTTGCGTGGAAGCCTCCGCCTGTACTCGGCCTACGTTAGAGGGATGGAGTGGAAGCCAGAGGCGGGTAAGCGCGCTCTGGCCAGCTTCATAGGCTTCATGCAGAGGACGGCAGACGCGTGGGACATGTTCGTGGTGGACTCTCTAACGATGCTTCTAACCTACGCAGAGCCTGCTGAAGTTTTCGCTCTGGTGTCGCAGGGGAGGAGGCTAGTCTCGAGAGGGAAGGTGCTTCTGATGACGCTTCACAGAGGCGTCCTCCCGGAGGATGTTGTGTCAAGGCTGCGGAGCCTCTGCGATGGCTACATCGTGCTCAGCCAGGGGGTGATAGGGGGTCGGCTTGTGAAAACCATGAAGGTGGTCAAGCTGCGTGGTGCAAAGGGCTTCGTGGAAGGGAGCATAGCCTACGAGGTGGATCCCGCCTTTGGGATCAAGGTCCTCCCGCTGTCAGTGGCAGGCGCCTAGCTGGGGTGTAAATGGTGCCGGTCAGGGCTGGTAAGGTCGAGGCAAAGGCCGATAAGAGGATTCTCGAGGCAGCGAGGAAGTACCCGTACCTTGGAGCATACCTTAGGAGGGTCGCACCTAAGCTGGGACTGCCGCAGTACTACGACACCTATGAGCTATCTTACGAGCTGAAGAAGCTGAAGAACTTTAACATACTCTACCCCGTTGGGAACGGCATATTTGTGCACGTTTACAAACCCCCGGAGGGAACCCAAAGCGGCTACAACATGTACGTTGCCGTGGAGCCTCCCAAGCCTCATCCGAAATTGCTGGAGCTCGTGGAGGTAAGGCTTGCCGAGGAGATATCAGATCTAGATGTTGCTGAGGATCCTGAGGAGAAAAGGAAGATCCTGCTAAGCAAGCTCGAGAAGGTTGTGCGGATCGTGCCAGAGGCTTTAGACTACAGTAAGCTTAAGCCAAACCTGCGCAAAATCCCGGTTACAGCCCGTGAGTACGAATACCTTCGCTATCATCTTGTCAGGGATAAGATAGGCTTAGGTGTGCTTGAGCCCTTTATTAGGGATCCCTGGATAGAGGATGTTTCGTGCAAGGGCGTAGGTCCGATATACCTTGTCCACAAGCTCTTTGGTCCTCTAGAGTCCAACGTAAGGTTCGAATCCCACGACGAGCTGGATCTCTTCGTCCTAAAGCTTTCCGAGCGCATAGGGAAGCCCGTTTCACATGCAAGACCCGTTGTCGACGCCACATTGCCAGATGGCTCGCGTATAAACATAGTTTATGGAGTCGACGTCAGCTTAGGTGGGTCCAACTTCACAATAAGGAAGGTGAGCAAGGTACCAATAAGTGTTACACAGCTCATAGCCTGGAACACGATGGATGCGCGTATAGCAGCATATCTTTGGATGCTGCTTAACAACAGTATGAGCGGTTTTGTTTGCGGAGAGACGGCGTCAGGCAAAACGACCACGCTAAACGCAATCGTTGCCTTCATCCCCCCAACGGCCAAAATAGTGACTATAGAGGACACAGCAGAGGTCCAGGTGCCGCACGTGAACTGGGTTAGAGAGCTCACAAGAGACACTGGGAACCCAGAGACCTCGGTGACAATGTTTGACCTGCTCAAGGCAGCGCTCAGGCAGCGCCCGAACTACATAATAGTTGGCGAGATAAGAGGTGCGGAAGCTGCCATAGCGTTCCAGGCTATGCAGACGGGCCATCCGGTGCTTGCCACGTTCCATGCAGCCTCAGTTGCAAGACTCATCCAAAGGCTGACTGGAGATCCTATCAATATTCCCAAGACCTTCATAGACAATCTGAACTTCGTTGTATTCCAGAGCGCTGTCAACATAAAGGGAGTTATGGCGAGGAGGGTTCTGAGTGTGAATGAGATCGTGGGCTACGACCCTCAATCAGATTCGGTGGTCTTCGTTCCTGTATTCACGTGGGATCCCCCCCGGGATGTCCACGTTTTCCAGGGGAGGGGTGCTAGCTACCTGCTGGAGGAGAAGATAGCCGTCATGCGAGGCATAAGCCGGCGCAACATGAAGGTCATATACGATGAGCTGGAACTTAGAGCTGAGTTTCTGCGCGAGCTTGTCCACAGGAAGGTCTTCAACTATTTTGACGTTTGGAAGGCGATAGTGAAGACGTATGAGCTGGGTATAGAGAGGGCGCTGGAAAAGCTAAGGGGAGGGAGCCTCCTGTGAGCGGTTTTGCACAGCGTGTGTGGCTTGTAGCCAGACGTGCTGGTGGATCTGTGCGCGGTATGCTTTCAGAGGATGTGCTCCTCCTAGCTTTAGCAGGCTTGTTGGTGGCATTCCTTCTTTTACACGAGGATCGGGGCGACCTTCTAAGAGGCCACGTAACATTGCTGGCGCTTCCCCCGCTGGCGATGGCGCAGAAGGCAAGGAGGAGACGGAGAATTGCCGCTAGGCTATTCAAACGGGGCGGATCCCAGGAGGCTGGTGTGAACCTCGACTACCTATACATGGTAACGCACATGTTCGCAGTGGCCACGGGAAGGCCCGGTGTTGAGAGGCTGTTTCAGCTCGGAGGGGTGACGGGAAGGGGCTACGGCTATTACACGGAGGTACTCACCAGGATAGCCTCGCTGGCGAGGAAGTGGGGCTACGGATTCGCGACGGCGGTAAAGTTGGAGGCGAGGAAGGTAAAAGATCTCGTGTTTAGGGACTTTCTGACGAGGCTCTCGGAAGCCATAAAGATGGGGGAGGCCCTTGATACATTCTTGGAGACAGAGCATCATGCTGCGCTAGTCAGCTACGAGGCGAACTACGATAGAAACCTCGAGACGGTTAAGGTCCTTATGGCCATCTATACGGCGGCGATGTCGTCTACGCTTTTCGTGAACGTTAACATGGTGCTTATATCGGTACTATTCTTTGGGAATCCCCAGATGGTTGTGACGTCGTTCTTAGCAACAATGGCTGTCCTGTTTGCGGTGGCGTACCTCGTTTACAGAACGCTTCCCAGGGACAAGCTTCTTCACAATCTGCCAGTGAACATGCCTGAAAGGCGTAGATTTTTCTACATCTTGATCGTGAGCGTCCTCGTTGGAGGGACAGCTGGTGCGTTCGCCTCACTGATGCTCGGAGATCCAACATACACGCTGATTGCTCTGGCCGTAGCGGTGCTACCAGCGGGAATATACGGGAAGAGGGTCGAGGATAAAGTGAAGGACATAGAGTCGTTCTTCACGGTGTTCATAAGAGCTCTCGGTTTCGCGTATCAGAATACGCGAAACTTCAGTGTAGCTCTTAGGAGTGTTCTCAAGTCGGAGTTCGGGCCCCTTGAGCGTCAGCTTAGGAGGCTTTACGCGCGCTTAGTCAATGGCATAGACAAGAGGCTTGCCTGGTACTACTTCGCTGGGGAAACAGGAAGCGAATCCGTAAGGAGAGTTGTCGATGTGTTCTTCGATGCGGTGGATGCCGGGGGCGAAGGTGGAAGGATAGGCGTGACCTTGAGCAACATGCTCAGCAAACTCATAGAGCTGAGAAAGCGCAGGGAGCAGCTAGCGCGAACCTTCGCAGGAACTACGTACATACTCCACATACTGGTAGTGGCGATAGCAGAGTTCATGGTATCGCTTGTCCTGGTCCTGCAGGACGTCTTCTATCAGTTAAGCGGCTCGCTCCCAACGATAGGACTCATGATATCTCCTCTAGACCCCAATCTCCTTGTTGCCCTTAAAATAGGACTTGTGTTTGTGCTCACGCTCTCCAACGCTTTCGTAACGAAGGCCTCAAGTGGAGGCTACGTGGGGGCGGCTTGGCTGAGCTTCTCCGTGCTTCTCCTGGTAAGCGGGTCTACGATGTTGGTCATGTCTAGGCTGGCCGATAGGCTGCTCGCAATGCTCAACGTAGAGGAGCTTCTCTCGCTGACGAACAGTACCATTCCAGCAGGCTAAATGGGGCTGCAGGACACCGTCTCTGGCGGGAATGTACTTTAGTGGGGGCTGGCTTTGCGGGAAGTGGCTTGAAATGACGGCTTGTGGTCGCCGGCGATCGCTCAGTTAAAGGTTTCCGCCGGATCTTCGGGAAGGTGGGGAATACCTCTGTGAGGAAGGGCCTAGCTGTTGCAGTTTTCCTCGTGGTGCTCCAGCTATCTTTGACGCCTCCACTTGTCGCTGCAGAGACTCTGACCGGAGATGCGCCTCCCTCGGTCTTCCTGAAATCTAGTGCAGGCTTTCCTGTACTTCCTTTACGTGATGTTGCGACAGCCTTGGAACATGGTGTCATAGTTACTCTTTACCTGGCGGGCCCCTTTCTGGAGCGCCTTAGCCTAGCCTCCCTGAACGCGAATATAACGCTGAGCTTCAGCCATGAAATATACGCTGGTTTTGCCCAACATTCTAGTGGCGGGATCCTTGAGTATAGTGGCTACAGCCTCAAGGCTGTTCTAAGCGGGGGTCACTACATATCGCAGACGGCAGCGTTAGAAGGCATGATGTCCTTTATCTACAGCTTCTGCAGCACGAGGGGTGAGAGTGTGGCGATGGTTCTGGGAGTAAGGAACCCTAGCGGGGCGGAGCTAGCCCTAGCAAGCAACAATGGGCTCATCGTAATAGGTGCAGGCGACTTCCTTGTGGGCATTGCTCCAGTAAGCAAAGAGGTGAACGTGTCAGCGAGCAGGGAGGATGGCGGAGTTGTTAGAGTTACTGTAAGTACTAGCGCTGCTACAAGCTGTGCTGAGCTCGTTATTCTTGTAGCTCGGGGCTCTGGTGCTGAAAGCCTAGAGGCTAAGCTGAGGTACGTCCGCCAGAACTTAGTGCAGCTCTTAAAGGAGTCGTCGAGGTACTTTGGGGGATTAGTCTCCGAGCTACCCCTATTTGAAACAAACGACGACGTTTTAGCGTCGGTATACTACCTTGCGCTGTACAGTGTGGTTAACAGCCTTAGCGCACGGGGAATCCTAACAGGTGACTCTGCCGCCGACATATCTAACGTACTAGCTTTAGCTTCCCTGCTTAAGTGGGCAAGCTCGGATGCTCTTGCAGCAGTGGCTCTCAGGGGCATAGATAGTCTGATAAAGCGTGCTGAAGAGGGTGTGGAGGGTACTGCGCAGCTGGTAGCGCTAGCTACGCTGGCTCTATACGACTACCAGCTGGCACGTCGAGGAGGTGAAGACGGATACCTGGACCTATACGCTAGGTTGAAGATCCTTGCCGAGAGGCACCTTGTGGGCCCCCTAACAAGCGGTGAGGGGATTAGGGAAGCCCCCTTGCTTGTGGGAGGCTCGGAGCTGGGAGCAGAGTACCTCCCAGTCTATGGACTTGTTGGGGCATCCCTTGCAGCAATGGCTTCGCTCTCCAAGCTGCAAGGAGACGACCCTACACCGTACATGCTGGCCCTTTCCAAGCTCAGAAAGAGGGTGGACGAGATCTTCTGGACCGGGAGGCATTATTCCTATGTAGCTTGGAGCGGGGGCAAACGGGATGCCAGCTTAGCCGAGATGCTGCTCTCATCTTACGTTCCATCCGAGGCTGCTTTGCAGTGGCGAGAGCACGTAGAACATGTCGCCAGTATGGCTGCGATAGCCCCTATTATGCCAAGCCAGGGATTCTGGCTGTGCAGCTCCTTGGGGGTTTTGGCAGACGCTGGATACGCCGAAACCGTTTACACTATCCTCGCTAGGCTGCTGAATGGCTTCGAGGAGGGCACTGTACAGGATATACCAGGCTGTATAGCGTCTCTTATCATTGAGCACATGGTGGGTCTCAGAATGAGTGCCGACTATGTTCTAGTTACGCCTTCGCTTCCGGCAAAGGCTGATCAGGTTAAGCTCTTTATCCGCGTAGCCGGTCTCCCCGTACATTTGCACGTTAAGGGTTATGGTAGCTCCGTTCGTAGCATCCTGGTAAATGGGATTGCAGCAAGAGATTCCAAGATCCCCTTCTCGACGCTCCTGCCTGCAGGCGAGAACGTTATTGTGGTAGAACTCGAGAGTCCAGGAAGGAGTACGCTTCTCGTCACGGTAACAGCTAGAGGCGTACCGCTTCCCAACGTTCCCGTCACTGCTGTGGTGGGAGGAGAGCGGCTTCAAGAGAGAACCAACGCTTCCGGCAAAGTAGCGTTCCTTGTGCCTTCAAATAGCCTTGCCATAGTGGTAATCGAGTGGAACGGTGTACTCTACGAGATTTCAAGGTACGTTCAGGGAAGGCTTGTCGAAGCTGTAGTAGATCTAGAAAGCGGAGCTGTGATTTCTGAGAAGAGCGTCTTCGAATTCGGCCAGTCCACGGGTGATGTGGAGGGTTGGAACCTCTACGTGAAGGTATCGACGCTGCAGCCATGGGTTATCGGCGAGATTGCCAACGTGAACGTTACAGTCTCTGTGGAGCGTGCTCAGCCGAACAGTACTTTCGTTTTATCTCGCGTTGGGATAAGCTTTCGGGGCCTGGAGACTTCGCGCTACGGTGGCAGCTTTACCGCGGCGGGGGAGAAGGTGGCGTTAACTCTGGCGCTCCCCCTAGTCGGAGGAGCTGTTGAGGCTAGTGGTGCAGGCAGCGACGTTCTGAAGGTCGTCCTAGAGGGCTACGTGGACTTAGGCTACGAGAAGAGGCCCTATACCATGGAAATCCCGGTCCCTGTCTACGTGGTGGGGTGGGAGCCTAAGGTCTCGGTTACCATCTCCTCGCCGGAGGCGGTAAAGATTGGAGAGACTGTCCCAGTAGAAATGAGAATATGGAACCCCGGTGATGTGGCTGCAACTTTTGTAACGGCTGAGCTCTACGTGGGCGACGCTCTCGTGTACTCTAGATCGCTTCCGCGGATCCCTCCGGGAGCATCTGCTGTTCTGAGCACGGGCATCAAGGTATCCCAGCCAGGGCTCCACAACCTAACTGCACGGGTATCCTTTCTGTCAGCAGCAGGTCCCAGGGAGATTGTGGCATGGAAGCTTGTAAAGGTTCTTGTAGATGTTCACGTGGAGCTGAAGGCCTCAGAGGTCAACGTAACAGTGGGTGAGCCTGTAGAGCTCTACGGGCGGTTAGAACCTCCTGTGCCCAATGCAACGGTCATTGTCGAAGTGAGGGGCGCAAAAGAGCTCACCTGGCAGGTAGCGGCTGCGGGCGTTACCAGGGGCGATGGAACGTTCACCTTAGCATGGAAGCCCGAGGTCAGCGGGGCATACGTGCTACGCGCGCGCTTCCCAGGAGCTCTGTACTACAGCGAATCCGTAAGCGACGTAGTAGAGATCACTGTTAGGAGAGCGTCTGCGCAGTTGTTTATCTCGGCTCCTAAGCCCAGCGTTAAACCTGGGGAAAAACTTCCCATATCAGTTAAAAGCAGCGCGCTAGAGGCGGTAGAAGCTATCTTGCAATATCAAAGAGAGGGGGAGAGCGTATGGCGCAATTACACAGTAGTGAAAGTGCAGCCTGGAAACAGTACAGTGGTTGAATGGGTGGCGGAAGAGCCCGGAAAGTACTATCTGAGAGCGGTGTTTGAAGGGAACGAGCGCGTAGCTCCTGCTCTGAGCAATGTAATGGAGGTCGCCGTTGTTGAGGTGCAAACTCAGAGCAAGACAGTTAACTTCCAAGAGAAAGCTCAGTCAAGCAGCGAAACACCTGTGCCAACTCCTAAAGACATGTCTGAGCAGGGGTCTCCAGGATATCTCGCCGAAGTAGCCGGTTATGTACGGTTGGCTACTATGGCTGCAGCAGCTATTCTAGGAATTATATTGTTACTCCGCGGAGTCAGGATGTCGTAGTTTTCGCCGAGAAGTCGTAATACCTTAACGGCCAGCTGCCTACTGCATACCTCCTCCTCATTGACGACCTCTGGGCGCTGACATACTTGCTAATTTAGAAGATTCGGTGGTTAATGGTATCAAACGGTTAGGTGGGTGCAGGGGTTGGACGCTGACGGTTGCTCTAAGGCGTATGGCGAATATTGGAATGTAGTGGGATCAGTTGGAGAGCTCCTATCGCAGCTTGGCATGCTGAAGTACCTCGCGGCTGAACTAGCCAGGTACAATGAATCTCTCCAAACCCTTGTTGGGGATTTTGAGGAATTAGCGCATCATCTATTCCACGTTATGCACAAGATGGTTGAAAGCTCTACAAAAGCAGCAGGCGACGCCAGAGCTCTTGCGTCATCGCTGAGCGCGTTCTCTGGGGCAGTTAAAAGCTTGAAAGAGGATTTGAAAAAAATATTGCTTTACATAAAGCGTGAAAACTTGCTCGAAACCGTTGAATCAAGCTCGGTCGAGCTCCTGTGGAACCTTCAGGCTGAAGTAAGCGTTGAGTCTAGGAGGTTATTAGATCTTGTAGAAAAGCTAATGAATTCGATCAAGAAGATCCGCCAATCCCTCTCCAAAGAACCCTCCTCTCAGCTTTATGAGGGCCTAGGCTATGCTATCAGTTCCCTGGAGAAGGTTTCTCGGGAATTTAGAGATTCAATTGACAGGCTGATAGCCCTTCTCGAGCGGCTGCGTAAAGCCCTTGCAAGGGTGAATAGTGGTTTTAGCCAGAAGAGCGCTGGTGGGGCTGAGGATGGCAGGAGCCTTGAGCTTCTGCATGAACTTGTTGACGAGCTGGAAGAGCTTCTCCCAACAGCTAGTAAAGGCGTAAGCGTGCTCAGCGACGAGCTTGAGGATATCAGAGACGCCATCTCTGGTAGCCTTTCAAGGCTTAGGCGCATGCTTTCTCTTCTTGAGGAGTACAAGGCTATATCGGCTGGAATAAGCTTAAGCATTGAATCGCTTATTCAGATTCTTCAGAAGATCGGTAATGCTGTTAATGTTGTTTACTGTACCCCAAGTGAAGATGGTGAGGAAAAAGATAGTTCCGGGTGGGTTAAAATTTAGCGGCACTTTCCGCTCTCCGCGTGGATGGGCAGGATTATGTTCATGGATTATGTACGGGCAGATAATAAGCGCTGCACGCCTACCTAATACTGCTCGGGAGACGGTTTGTTGTTAGCTCTGCTGTACAAGCGGCTAACGGAACGAGACTTTCGGGTTCTGCTATCAGTGGAAGCAGGGCTTGCTAGGTTTGAGTACGTGCCAGTAGAATTCATAGTCAGGAAATCGCGCCTTCCAGAGAGTGTGGCTAGTAGTGTCCTCAGTAAGCTGAATAAGCTTAAGCTGTTGGAGCGGAGGGTTGGAAACCACATTGGGTACAGGCTAACATATCTAGGCATGGACATCATCGCTTTGCACTCCCTAGTCGAGCGGGGTGTGGTTCACGCTCTCGGGGACAAGCTGGGAGTGGGCAAGGAAAGCGAAGTGTACTCTGGCCTTACCCCCTCAGGTGACAGAATAATAGTCAAGTTCCACAAGCTAGGAAGGACAAGCTTCCACAAGGTCGCCAGAGTTAGGCCGTATGTGGTTGACCGTCCCTACATGTCGTGGCTGCAGCTTGCCAGGATAGCGGGTCAGAGAGAATTCAGAGCTCTAGATGAGCTGTACAAGGCAGGGGCCTTAGTTCCTAAGCCGCTAGGCTACAGCAGGCACGCTGTGGTAACCGAGTACGTGTGGGGGGTTGAGCTTTACCGCTACACGTCAGCCCAGGATCCTGAGGCCATTTTGGCGAAGGTGCTAGATACTGTAAGGAAGGCTTATCTTGATGTAGGTATAGTTCATGGGGACTTGAGCGAGTACAACATAATAGTCTCTGTTGAGGAGGATGGCAACGAGGTACCCTACGTAATAGACTGGCCGCAGTATGTTGAACGCGATAATCCCGCAGCGGAGTCTCTTCTTAGGCGCGACGTTGAGTACATTGTTAAGTTCTTCAACAAGAAGTACAAGCTAAACGTAGATCTAGAGAAGGCGCTTAGGTACGTAAAGGGAGAAGCTGAATCTTTATGATTCGGTGTCCCTTCCAAGAAGAGTTATAACTAACCTAAGCCCTCAAGTTTACATCATGACACTACATAATCAAGTGAGGGGAGCAACCTATGCATAGCGCTTCTAAACGAACCTAGTTAGGAAAAACTCTTATATTGCTACCTGCCAAAAACTGCAAATCTTGGTGAGACTAGATCATGTCAGCAGAACCGGTTAGAGAGGGTATAGTAGAGAGAGATGGTGTTCTCATAGTATCTGGAGAGGAGTATATATACAGAGTGTGCAGCGCTCTTGCTAGCCCTACGAGGATTAGAGTTCTACTTGAATTGATGAAGAGGGAGGCTGACATAGGTGAGATTGCCGAGATGATAGGTCAGAGCAAAGCTAACGCATCAACCCAGGTAAGACGCCTGGAGGAGATAGGTTTAGTGAGGTCCGAGTACAAGCCTGGTATAAGAGGCGTGCGTAAGGTTGTCAAGACAACGATCAGAGAGATAAGGATAGTTTTAGCTCCACCCGCCGAGTCGGAGGGTAAGTAGGAGGGACGACGCTGAAACCTCAGGGCTAGCAAAAGCATAGCAGGCTGTCGTTCACCCCTCTCCAGCTTTGCACGATTTGAGCTTGATCCTTTTAGCTTGTTCTAGGAAGTGCTTGGCGTCGGTATCCGTATAGGCAACGATAAGTATCCTTTCCGGCATTTTCTCTCCAGAAGACAGAATTTCGTCTACAGCTTCAAGCATGGCCTCTAGGCTCTCCTTAGCAGTGAGTCCCCCAACTCCTGCACCCATAGCTGGAAGGGCCACGCAACTCACGCCTAATCTTGCGGCTTCCCTGAGCGCAGCTTTAGCTGCCTTCTTGACCTTTTCCGTTGTTGTCCGCATCGCAGGCCTCTCCATAGTTGGAGCGTGAATTATGTATTGGATCCTGGGTGCTAGTCGGCCTGCGTGCGTCGATATGGCTTTTCCAACAGGGACTGGAGCATGCCTTCGAGCTTCGGCCTCCACCTCCTCGCCAGCCGCTATCCTAAGAGCACCAGCTACTCCTCCTCCCATTATCATGAGGCTGTTGGCGGGGTTGACCACAGCGTGGCATTCAATAGTTGTTATGTCTCCTTGCACGAGTTCTACTGTTGTGCTGTTGCACGTCAGTGTTGCGAGGTGCTTCAAGCCTGCAGCGGACGAGGACAATGCAGTATCACCACCAGCCTGGAGACGAGGTGTTAGTGGTGGGCCCGGGGGGATTTGAACCCCCGACCTCCCGGTTATCAGCCGGGCGCTCCAACCAGGCTGAGCTACGGGCCCTCCGCCGGCTTCCAAATGTAAATACCTATAGGGGTTATTTGAGTCTTTATTGAGCAGGGCCAGCTTCAAGATGAAGAAGGGTGTTCGAGCGGGCAGCGGCTTCCACTCGAAGGCTGGTTCGCAGACGGACAGTGCTCGTCTTGCTGAGGCAGATAGGCATGTAGCGCCTATTCATGCCCAGGGCTATTTCTACGTTGGGTATAGTGGAATAGCGTACTTTCTGGTCTTTGACTACAGTGACCCCTTGGGCTACTACACTGCGGTTCTGTCCGACAGCACACTCTACGAGAAGGAAGTAGAGAAGCTCTATAGCAATATGCAGAGCCTGCTCGATGAGGAGAAGATAATGATAAATGGGAAGCATGTCAGAGCGCAGGTTGTGGGTGTTGATATAGGTTTCCGTGGAAGAGCTTCAAACGTCTTTGTGTCGTTTGCGGTGGTTATACCAGCGCCTTTCAGACCGGGTTTAAACGTGTACGAGAATTTCTACGAACCCGAGGTAGCTGAGTACGATTATGAGGCGTACTGGATATTTCCCCCAGGGGTGGAGCTTGTTGAGGTTGATCTTGGTTCGAACGGAGAAACGTGGGAGGTCGTTGGTGAAAGGCTGTTGGTAATCACTGGAAGAAGGGGAACACGGGGTTCAGGCTACGAGAAGATCGTGTTTAAGTTACTTTAAATGATTTGGTGTTGTCTAGGCCAAATCAATGGTACGGGTATAGAAAGGTAAATGAGCACACACTTGTACGTTATTCATCAACGTGCTGGAGGTTCGAGACTCATCATGACCTACAGCGTGCTTGCGTATGATCCTGTTGTGGGTCAGGCTGGCGTAGTGGTTGTTTCCGGCGCGGTAGCTGTCGGGTCGAGGGTGCCCTGGGGTAGGCACGGAGTAGGGGTGGCTGCTACGCAGGCTTACACTAATCCTGCGCTGGGGCCGCTCGTTCTTGAGTACTTATCTAAGTATCCCAGTGCAGACAGAGCCCTAAGGCGTGCACTTGAACACGATCCCAGCCCAGCGCATAGGCAGGTGGCAGTTGTTGACTATCGTGGAGACGTGGCAGTTCACGATGGAGAGTGGGCGCCCTCCTGGCATGGATATCTAATTCACCCCAAGGAGCCAGCTGTCTGCATAGCAAATCTTGTGCCGGGTCCCCATGTATGCGAGGTAGCAATGCGCGCATTTTCTAGGGCTAGGGGTACGGTTGCCGAGAGGCTCTTGGCAGCGGCTGAAGCTGCCCACAGAGCCGGAGGCGATAGACGTGGTGACAGATCTAGCGCCCTACTTGTTGTTGGGCAAACAGAGTACTCCCCCTACTACGACAGGCTCGTTGATCTTAGGGTCGATTATGCAGATGACCCCATTTCCGAACTCAGAAGGCTCTACGCGTTGACAACGGGAAGCGGCATTTAGAGTAAGAACGGTGGTGTGGCTAGGCGTAGGTTATCGTGAGGCAGAGTTACACGTCTCTTCGCTTAC
Source organism: Thermoproteota archaeon (assembly GCA_040514325.1). Classification (GTDB taxonomy): domain Archaea; phylum Thermoproteota; class Thermoprotei_A; order Sulfolobales; family Pyrodictiaceae; genus QNYQ01. The sequence continues at coordinate 14,462 of JBEVCG010000044.1, forward strand.
AACCTCTCTCGCCCTGCAGGCTATTTTTGTAGAGCTGCAAAGAGGGCACTCTACAACATTCTCCATTCTAATTACCTTGGGGCTCAGTCCCCGTTTTGCGAGTTCTTCACGCAGCCACTCCTCCCTTGCCCACTGGTCCGGGCCAAGTAGGATATAGTCAGGCTTTATCTTGGTAATTGGCTCTAGCAGGTCCTTTTCGCTTCCAAGCACGGCCTTGGACACGTACTTTAGGGACGATACTACGGCCAGGCGCTGCTCTTCTGGAACAACTGGCCTTCTTCCCTTGATCTTGGTTGCGTTGCTGTCTCGAGCAACGATAACATAAACCTCGCCGAGCTTCCACGCCTGTTTCAGTAGCTCAATATGGCCCGGATGAATTATGTCAAAGGTTCCCGCTACGAGGACTCGCCTTCTCTTTAGCATTGCGGAAAGAGGCTTCCACTCTATATCAGCTATACCAAGCCGCTTTAACGCGTCTAAAAGTCCCTCAGCATAGGATATCGTTGCAAGCGCTGTTTCCTCGTCTCCTGCTTCAAGATAGTATATTGTGTCCTCAACGTAGCTTTTGGCCAGCTCTACGATTTTTTGTGCTTTCCCGTCTTTGGCTAGATCTTTAAGCTGCTCTAGCGCTTGTCTCACGTTTTCAATGTACGCTCTAACTCTATCCCTAAGGTTTACACTGCCCTCTGGCATGGCTACCCAGCGGCAGATCTGACGCCACAAGCTTTAGATGGTTTTGGTAGAGGGGCATCTTCATAGGCACAGGGAGTTTGGAGAAAGGCTGACTCATCTCTTCTGGCTCTGCTAGCCCTGTCTCTTAGTGCTAAAGTACTCCATAAATCCTGCAATGGAGTTTTTGATAAACTCCACAACAAGTTCGTCTCCCACCTTCTCGCTAAACTTCTTCAGCTCGGGGTCAGATTCAGATAGAGTCTTGTAGATGGCCTCAAGAGGCACGCCGGAGCTTAGCTTCTCAAAAACCTTGGCCCAGATCTCCATTTGTCCTCTATGTCGTGAGAGCACGTTATACTCAGCTACCCCCGCGTGCGTATACGCGACATAAGCTGTTCTGTATGCCATCATCTTCTCCAAGCTCTTCATGTACATGTCGTATCTAAAGGGAGGCGGTGTTGTCGGTATGACAGCGTCAGCCTTTGGGAAGTACATGCCTGCGCCGTCTCCTGGAAAGAGCACCCGAGGCGTACCTTCCTTTAGAAGTACGACGCTCTGGTGGTGGCTTGCATGACCCGGAGTATGAAGTATCTTGAGCTGGAGGTTGCAAGCACTTGCACTAAGGATCTGTCCATCGCTTGTGGGTTCAACGAGGTCCTCTCTGGCTGGTTCAGGTTTTCCATATATGTCTGCTATGTGTCCCAGGACGAGCCTTGACGCATTCCAGAGCTTCTCTGGGTTTACCGTATGCGGGAGACCTCGTGGGTGCACCAGGCCCTTTGCGTCAAGGCCTTGCTGGGTTAAGGTGTTAACGATGGTTGCCAATCCCCCTCCGTGGTCCAGGTGTATGTGGGTGACGATTACCTTGACTTGCTTTATGCCTTCACGAGTTAGCCTCCTTACAACTTCAAGTATCTTTTCGGCGCTGGAGCGTGGCCCTGTTTCTATCACATAGAGTGTGTCTTTGCAAGTTACAGCATAAGACTTTATGAAGTCCTCCCGATAACCTTCCGGCGTTACGTCGATAACTAGCATCCTGGTTTCTTCGTCTATCTTGAATGAGGAGACGCCGTTCATCCCAGAGACACCTGAAAGGCTACAGTTTCAAGCTCAGCCTTCTGAGGGTTTCCTCTAGCCTCTTGAGGTTAATAGGTGCTCGTAGCCTCACTACGGCTAAGCTACCATGTCCACCCACCTCCTCGGCAAGGCCGCTTTTTAGAAGCCCCAGCGCCACCTTGTATGCACCCCTTCTCCGTGCTCGTATTATCAGCAGGTTGGTTCCATTCTCCTGTTCCACGAGGACAACTACGGGTTGGCGAAGTATCCTGTAGAGCTTTGATGCAAGCGCGCTCGCTCCTCGCCGCTTCCATGCCCGTCTGGCATCAATGAACTTGAAGTAGCCGATCCTCTTAGAGGCGAATGCCAGCTCGCGTGCAACCTCTTCGACCTCCTTATCTGTTTTTGCTGCTAGCTTGAGGACTCTTTCAACAAGATCGAGATCTATCGGAAGTGTCTCCGGGTACGGGTTAGCTAGCCACTTGACTAAGCGCTTCCAAAGCTCTTCATCCTTGATGTAGGTTGTGGCCTTTGAGATGCTTGCTGCAAGCTTAACTAGATTTTCTAAGCCTTCGACCTTCTTTGCGGAAGGAGCTTTTTCCAGCACGCCTACTGCCGACATGAAGGCCTCAAGGCGTGGTGTCAGCCTCCTAATACCCAAGCTTTTCAACATATTGTAGACAAGAACTGTAGTAGGGCTATATCCGACAATGTACTCGTCCGTGAGTTTCTCAAGTACTTTGACCTTATGGAGTGTTGTGAAGTGGTGGTCAACGTACACAAGCCTAAGGCTGCTGCAGCTTTTCAAAATGCTCTCAACGCTTCTCTGTATCCCTGGAGTTAGCGGTATGTCTAGAACAGCCAGCACAGAAGGGCAACCAAAGCTCACTATGAAATCTTGCACGGCTTCATTGAAGGTTCTCGGGCTCGCGGGCTTCAACGCCACCTCGTTTCTGCCCTTTAGGGGGTAGGTGCCTCTATGGTATTGGGAGTAGTATAGCATTGCAGCTGACGTAGCCCCGTCAGCGTCCCAATCGGCAACAATGTAAACAGGTATCGATATAGCGCTTCTACCCTTTGTCATTGCTGGGCCTACCTCTAAAATATCACCATCCTCTATATCGCGTTCCCCAGGTATTTGTTTATATGTCCTTGCTGCTGAACGTGGGACGGCAGAAGAAGCGCAAACAGGTATACCGGCGGCTAAGGGCTAAGTATAGGGGGATTCAGCGGTGCGCGATGGATGCGGGGCCCCAAGAGAGCTTCGCCTTCTTCTTGAAGAATATCTTGCAAGGTATACTAGGAACTGGAAGCCCCTGATAGAGGTAGATGCGAGCAGGTTCGATGCAGTTATTGTTGTAGGTGACACGCATGGGTACCCCAATGCGACGATAAAGGCATTGCGAGCTGCGGAGGAGGCTGGTCAGGGTATCGCTGTATTCCTAGGTGACTACGTCGATCGGGGACCATACGGTGTCGAAAATCTAACGCTGGTCTTAGAGGCTGTGATTAGAGGGAGTGCAATTGCCCTGCGAGGCAACCACGAATCCCTCCACATGAATATGTACTACGGGTTTTACGATGAGATTGTCAATAAGCTTGGGCATGCGGTGATTCAAACCATAGCAGACTTCTACAGAGCTTTACCTCTTGCTGCACTGCTGAGGTATGGTAGAGGCAGGAATGTGTTCCTTGTACATGGAGGTATACCGTGTAAACTGTGCTTAGGCGGCGAAGAGAAACCTCTAACGATAGATGAGCTGATGGAGATCGCAAAAAGTAGCGATGTAGACCCGCTGGAGAACCCGACAGCTCTTCAGCTTCTGTGGAACGATCCAAGGGCGGACATTGAGTGGTTTGCGCCAAGCATCCGTGGTCCCGGGATATACTACTACGGGAGAAAAGCTTGGACGGAATTCATGAGAGTGAACAATATAGCTTTCATGTTGCGGGCTCACGAAGCTGTGGACGGGATTGAGATACTTAAGCCGGATGGAGATGAAGTGAAACCGCTGGATAGGGAAAAGCTTAACTTTAGCTCGCTCTTCGGCTCGGTAGTGACTGTCTTCTCAAGCTTGTACCACGGCTTGCGCTCAGCCATAATAATGCTAGATGGAGAAAGTTTAGAAGTAACTTATATTAAATAAGATGAAAATAACAGCTACTTTATTATCAAAAATAAGGGTCGGCAGAATGTGTAAAGGAAATCAGCCTATGAGGCGCTCGGCTAACTCGGCAGCGTCGTGTAGACCGAGCCTCCTTAGGGTCTCCGGAAGCGGCACGCCGTTCTCGTTCCAGCCCCTCTCCTCGTAGTACATCTTCAGCATTCCGATGAACCTCTCTTTGTCAAGCTTCTGGCCTTTGAGCGGCCCCTTTGTTAGAGGTTCCCTGAACCACCTTTCTGGAGGCATATCGTAGCTTATAGACCAGGACCTCTTCTCCCTGATCCAGAACATCCTTATGAGCGCGTACACCCTATCAGCTACAGTGTAGATGTCGTCTAGCGTGTAGCTGAGCCCAGTGGCGGCCTGGAACATTTTGACGTAGTGCTCTAGCGAGATCCCGGTTTCAACAACTGGGAATCTGCATGCTACGGCCGTTTCAAAGAGGCCTCCACGGAATCTTTGCATCTCGATCAGCTTCTTCACCTTATCTCTGCTGTAGCTGAACCTTCCGTGTTGTATCTCCCACGATATTATCCAGGCATCTTTGTGGTGTGCCCCAATGGGGCTGGTCGCATATGCCAGAGCCATGCCTGGGGCTGCATGGCAGTCGTATGCGCTTATCTCAAGGCCTTTCACATGCATGGCATAAGTTGTTTCTCCAATGCGCTCGGAAACCCTCATGACGCCCTCTGCGAGGAGATCCCCAGCGCCTCTACGGCTTGCTATGTCCTTCACAAGCTCTGCTAGCTTCCTAGCATTACCCCAGTCGGCATCTATGTCTAGCTTCCCTCTCTCGCGCGCTTCGAGGGCATAACCAAGAACATTTCCTAGGCTTATCGTGTCAATCCCATACAAGTCTGCAAGTCTGTTGAGGATTGCGGCCTCTTCCAGCCTTGCTATGCCTAGGTTGCTACCCAGCATTGCTATGTTCTCGTAGTCGAGCTCCACTTCAGCATTATCGGCATCTCTTATCACGTGGCCGCATGCCATCACGCAAAGCGGGCAGCTCCTCAGATTCACTCTAACCTTCTCCATGTACGAGCCGCTTATCTTGTCGTAATGCTCGAAAACGCCCTCCCGGAAGTTGTAGGAGGGCAGAACGCTAGCCTCCTGGGCCCACTCTATGGTGGACATCGTGCCCTGTCTCATCCAAAACGAGTAGTTGGGACTTGCCTTAACCTCGCGTATAGCCTCAATAGCGGCTTTGCGGTAGCTATCCTCGTCGTACAGCTCGGGCTTCTTGGAGCCACGCACAACAATGGCCTTTATCTTCTTGCTGCCCAAAACGGCTCCCATGCCTGGCCTGCCGCCGCTGCGCCCCTTCTGCGACACTACAGTCGCGTATCTGACCAAGTTCTCGCCTGCAGGGCCTACTATTAGAAAGCCGGCGTCCTTTCCGTAGCGCTCGACTAGCTTGTCGTGAGTTTCGAAGGCGTCTCGGCCCCAAAGATCGTCTGCATCATCTAGCCAAGCCTTATCATTTTCAACAACTAGTACGGAGGGTCTATCTGCAGTGCCAGAAATCACTATGGCGTCCCACCCCGCCGCTCTCATGGCCACAGCGGCCCAGGACCCTATGTTGCCATCTCCATATCCTCCGGTCAGCGGACTTTTTGCGGCAACTACTAGCTTCCCAGTATTGGGTCCAGCTAGCCCTGTCAGTGGACCGACTGCTGCGATGAAGAGGTTTTCAGAGCTTAGAGGATCGGTTCCAGGTCTAAGGTGGTCCCACAGTATCTTAACGGCGAATCCTCGTCCCCCAATGAAGAGCTTCGCCATTTCTCCTGGATAGCGCCACTCCTTGGCTTCTCTTCGCGAGGCGTCGAACCATAGAATCCTCTTGGACCATCCAAAAATCTTGTCTTCAGACAAGTTGCTCAGCCGGTACCGATGTTAGGCTCCTTCAAAGGATAAATCGCTTTTCGCGCGGTCACCTTCATAAGTAGAGTTTTATATGGGTACGCTTCACTTTCGGCCTCAGGAGGGCCTGTGCTTGGCAGAGGGTGAAGGTCGCCTAATAGTTCTTGTAGCAGGCATGCCTGGCAGCGGTAAAACCGTCTTCTCAAGAGTAGCTCGTGAGATGGGCATTCCGGTCTTCACTATGGGTGATGTTGTCCGGGAGGAGGCAGCCAGGCGTGGGCTCGAGCCTAAGCCGGAGATTCTGGCCGAGCTTGCCAAGAAGCTCCGAGAGGAGCACGGACTAGACGTTGTAGCTAAGAGAACGTTAGCGAAGGTCGAGAAAAGCTGCAGTAGCGTCTGCGTTGTGGATGGTGTTCGGAGCTTAGTTGAGGTTGAGGCGTTCCGTAGAGCAGGCAAGGTTGTAGTAGTGGCGGTGCACTCCTCCCCCGCCACGAGGTTCAAGCGTCTAAGGGCTCGGGGAAGACCGGGTGATCCAACGAGCTGGGAGGATTTCCGCCTAAGAGACACTACAGAGCTCGAGTTCGGCCTTGGAGACGTGATAGCGCTAGCTGACTATGTTATATCGAACGAGTGTATAGACTATGACGAGTTTGTTGAAAGATCTCGGCTTCTGCTGCGCAGCATAATCGATAGATACAGGGGAGGAACAGAAGCCGAGCAGCAGATGTGCTGAGGGCCTCAAGGCAGCGTGCAATTTATCTTGCCGTAACCGTCTTACTACAAATGAGATGTTGTTTCTTTACCGACTCATGGTGATTCCTCACTATGCATAGGATAAGGAACTTCAGCGAGCTGGCCCGAAGTGAAGACCATGTTGTCGTCCTAGAGGCCCTTGAGGAGAGCCTCTTAGCGGCTGACCCCAAGGAGGCCGTTAAACGTCTGCTTGTTACAGAGGGTAGAAGCTGTTTCTATGTTAGCGGTATCGAACGCAAGATCTGCCCGAAGGAAGGAGTCTACATCCTAGGCTTTGGAAAGGCGGCAAAAGGAATGGTGGAGGGCGCTCTGGAGGCTCTTGGCGAGACTATTCGTGGAGGCGTCGTTATAAACCCCTATTACGAGGGGAGGATAGGCCCGGTAGAGGCTCTTAGGGGGGATCACCCAATACCGTCTCACAATACTCTCCGCTCTTCTCAAAAGCTCTTGGACTTCGCAAGCAGCATACCCCGTGATGCGGCAGTCCTTGTCTTGATATCTGGCGGGGGAAGCGCACTATTTGAGGTACCGCGCGATGGAGTCAGTCTACGGGACGTGGCCGAGGTCACGGAGAAGCTTATGAAGAGAGGAGCCGACATATACGAGCTTAACGCTGTAAGGAAGCACCTCTCGAAGGTGAAGGGAGGGCAGCTGCTTAAGTATGTGAAAGCACGGCCAGTAATCTCGCTGGTCATTAGCGACGTTGTTGGGGATAGGCTTGACACAATAGCCTCAGGCCCCACGGTTCCCGATGAAACGACGTTTAGAGATGCCTTTGAAGTACTCAATAGATATGGGGTTTGGGAGGAGCTGCCGGAATCTGTCCGCAGGGTTATAAGCTCCGGCCTAAGGGGGAGCGGTGAGACTCCAAAGAGTGGTGACCCTGTATTTAGCGACACGTTTGTTAAGATAGTTGCAAGCAATGTGGTAGCGTTAAGGGCTGCTTCAAGGAAGCTGCAGGAGCATGGCTACAGGCCGCTAATTATTGGAGATAGGCTGCGAGGCGAAGCTCGTGAAGTGGGGAGGGCGCTAGCAGGTGTGCTTGAGAGCATTGACGCGGGAACATTCCAGCAGCCTGGAGGGGAGATGCCCACAGCTCTAATAGCGGGTGGCGAAACTACCGTAACGGTACGCGGACGAGGAGTGGGTGGTAGGAACCAGGAACTTTGCCTCTCACTGGCCTTAGAGCTAGCTAGGTACCGGCTTCTGAAGAGAGGGTATGTTGCAGCCTGCATGGGTACAGACGGGGTAGACGGCAATAGCCCAGCAGCGGGCGCCCTAGTGGACGATGATATCCTTGTAGAAGCGAGGAAAGCTGGGCTTAACCCCATCGAGTACCTGAACGCCAATAACACATATGAGTTCTTCAAGAGTCTGGGGAGGGCTATAGACACAGGAGGCTATACTGGAACCAACGTAAACGATGTATTCTTAGCTGTCCTACGGAAAGCTTGAAGCTAAGGCTATCTACGAGCAAGCACGCGTTGGTAATGCGCGTAGGAAGAAAACGTACGCAGACACGGGAGGTAGGGTGCAAGTTGAGGATACCGCTATGGATTGATGCAGGCAAACTAAACGTGCTGGTTGTCGGTGGAGGGAGAGTCGGGAGCAGAAGGGCTAAGACGTTCCTTAAAGCAGGTGCTAGGGTCAAAGTGGTAAGCCTCGAGTTCTCGGATGAGCTCGTATCTCTATCCAAGGAATCATCCAGACTGGAGCTCATAAGGCTCGATGTCGGCAAAGAGGATTTTAATGATCTGATTGAGTGGGCCGACATTGTGGTTATTGCAACAAGCGATCCAAAAGCCAACGCGACAGCTAAAGCTCTAGCAAGGAAGAGGGGGAAGCTTGTAAACGATGCAACCGATGCAGCGGACACGGACGTGGTAGTACCCTACTTTACGTGGATCGATGAGCTGGGTGTTTCTGTGGCTGTAACTAGCGAGGGGAGAAGCGGGGTTGTCGCTAGGAAGGTTCTGGAAAGAGTTGTCAACTTTCTTAAAGCGGCATGCGACCTAAAGACGCTCTACGAAGTAATGTGGAGGGTTAAGCCTGTTCTTAAGAGGCTTATTCCTAACGCTGGCAACAGAATCCCCATATACTACATACTAGCTGAGGATGAAGGGTTCAACGAGTGTGTGAGTGAATGCGATATATCCTGCGCTTTCAGGAGAGCCTCATTTCTAATATCGTCTAAGCTGTCAAAGCTAGGCGTGAAGATGGAGGCGAAAGATATCGAACGTCTTCTGAAGTCCGTTAAGAAGCCCATAATTCCTTACGAGGAGCAAGGCTAGTCTGCACAGAAACCTATCGAAGAAGCTAGAATTCCTGTGATCCCCCTTACGACTATGGATAGCGTCCTACGTCGCCATGTGGAGTATTACTGCCCCCTATCCTTCAGATCCTGCTAGGAAGCCAAATCTGAAAATGGGTTGTACAAGCTATGGAGAGTGCTCGAGAGAGACTTGTATCTGTTCTAGAAGCAATATTACGAAAGAATCTAGCTTCCCCGGGAGATGTAGCGGCTGAAACTGGTCTTCCCCGCTACTATGTCCTGTCCGTCTTCCAGTGTCTTGAGGCGCTAGGAGTCATTGAGCCAGCATATGTGCGGGGCAGCTATAAGCTCTATGCGCCGACGAGCATAGCTAGCGCTATGCTTAGACAGCTAAGGGAGCTCGGCACCCTCAACATAAAGTCCGACGAAGCAGCGATCGGCGGTGTGGTGGGTGGCGAGGAAGGAGTGAAGGGTGCTGCTCCCCAGAATGAGGAGGCCCTAGCTGCAACCTAGGCATGCACCGAGGTCAGCGGGCCGTTATTGGCTCCCTCCAACCCAGCTTTGTTGGAGTTTTCACCTTTTTGCCGCCCAGCGATAGCCTAGAAACGATGCTCCGTGCCCCGCTAATGGCATAGAGGTAACCGATCACTTCAAGTCGGCCGGCCAGCATGAGGCCAATCAGCACCAGCTTAGTGTGCCAGTAGGCGCTAGCGTTGGCAATGTTTACGCTAAGGCCTACAGTGCATAGAGCGCTTTGGGCTTCAAAGAGCGCGTCAACAAAATGCGCCTTAGACGACATCGTGAGAAGTATCGAGCCTATGAACAGCGTGAGTACGAAGGAGAAGAAGACCGCTAGCGTCCGCCTAATATCCTCGTTGGTTAGCTGGCTTCTTCCGAGCCTTAAGCTTACAGCTCTGGATCGGCCGTAAATGGACTCTACTATTACCATGCGAAAAGACTTAGCGATAACCATAACCCTATATACCTTGATGCCACCAGTCGTCGAAAGCACAGATCCTCCGACAAGCATTACGCCTACAAGGAGAGCCTTGTAAGCCTCCGGCTTCGAGGAGAGATCAGCTACACTGAATCCGGTTCCCGTTATAGCAGAAGCTACGTGGTAGAACGAGTCCCATGCAGCCTCTGAGAGCCTATAGCCTGTGAGTGCAAGGATGGCTATACCCCCTACGGTTCCTGTTGCGAGAAGCTTTAGCAGTGTGGTGACCTCACCGCTGTAGGGCCTCTTCATCCTCTTGAGAAACGTATATATGTCTGCAAAGTTTGATGCCCCAAGCAACATGCCAACGACCGATGCCAGCCCAACGACGGGCGGATAGTACCCTAAGCTGTTACTATGCGTGCTAAACCCTCCCGTGGCAACGCCCGTCATCGCATGATATAGCGAGTCCCGAAGTGATGCGCCGGATAGAAGCAGTGCAGCGGCTGCAATGGATGTTATGAATATGTAAACCTGCATTAGCGCCCTTAGGCTCTTGGCTATGCTGGGCTCAAGCCTTTCATACCTTCCCTCAGCTTGGCCGACAAGGTATGCCGGTAAGCCGCCGAGCTGTGCAAGGGTGTAGAAGAGGACTACTATACCGAATCCGCCGATCCACTGCGTTGATGCCCTCCACCACAGCACTGTGGGCGGTAGTTCCTCGACAGCTGGTATGTAGGTTCCGCTTTCTGGGCTTATGCCGCCCGTGAAGATTGTGAGCCCGGTCGTCGTATACCCGCTTACGGACTCGAACCATGCATCGTGAAACGGTATTTTGAGGGTGTAGGAGACAGGTAGAGCTGACAGGATGGGGGTCACTATCCAGCTGTATGCTATGAGCACGTATACCTCGTCGCTGAACATCTGCCTGGATGGTGTAGTTGCAGCAAGGAAAGTTGCGGTAACTGCTAGGTATAGGAACCCCCAGAAAGCGAACTGGAGGGCGAAGGTTTTATCGTCCTCGACAAAGCCTAGCAGGGAGGATATGAACAGCGTAATGGAAGACGATAGGAAGGGTAAGACGAAGTACCTCAGAAGGGGCGGTATTCTGATCGCCCTGGTAGGTTTTTTAGCCATAATACGTCTCCCCAGACCCGGCAGTTAAGGTGCCTACTCGCGAATATTGGAGGCTGGCTTTCCTTAACCATGTGCGCTCCGTAAACCATCGGAGGAAACTTTGACGTCGTTGCTTATATATCTACAACAAACCTCACGAGCCAGCATCCGTCTATTTTCTCTATCTTCATCATTGCATAGGTAGCTGCCTTAACTATGGTTCTGGGCTTGTGCTTCTCTAGATTGAACTGTTCTCCCCAGGCTTTTCCACGGATTCTGTAGACAACCTCGCTACCTTTGTGGATCCTCTCGATGCTCTCCACCTTGAATTTAGAGAAGACAAGGTGCTCAGTATCTGTGAAAAATAGGAGATCCTCTATCCATTTGTAGAGCAGCTGGTATAGGTCTAGCCCTTCGTCCTCGATCACCTTTTCTATCTCGTGGTTAACATTAGACGTGTCAGTTATAATCTCGTATACCCCAAGCGCAGCTTGCTCAAACGCCTCCTCAAGAGTTCTACCTTTGGCAATGACTATCTCGTCAGCTGTATGTGGCGCATGGCTAAACCCAGGACAAGGTGTTTGGTACTCAGCTTGTCTTAGCTCCTCAGTCCTCTCATCCATCGCTTGGAGCCCAGGAACTAGTAGAAAGTGTGGAGATCTTTAAGCTGTTTAAAAACGCGCGGGTGCCCCAGTGAACGAGAGCGACCTCTAGCCTTTGGTCACTGCAATTGGCCTAAGCCTGACGACGAGCTTTGCTATGCCTACCTGGTGTGCTACATGAGCTACCCTGTCTACGTCCTTGTACGCTTGTGGCATTTCCTCTACGACAGTGGCCTTATCGCTTGCGCGTATAAGTATGCCCTTTGACTCTAGCTCCCTGACGACCTCTGAGTATGTCTTGGACCTCTTGGCTGCAGCCCTACTCATCCAGCGGCCTGCCCCATGAGGTGCTGTGAACCATGCTTTTGCCCCAGTCCTTACACCTATCAGTATATAGCTAGCCGTGCCCATGCTTCCCGGTATAAGGACAGGCTGCCCCAGCTCTCGGTAGTCCTTTGGCAGATCCGGGTGGCCTGGTGGGAAAGCTCTAGTTGCCCCCTTCCTGTGTACTACAAGCTTCTTCCTCTTCCCGTCAACGTCATGCTCTTCTATTTTCGCAATGTTGTGGGCTACATCATAGATTATGTGAAGATCTAGCTTATCTGGGTCCGTATGGAAAACCCTTCTGAAGCTTTCCCTTGTCCAGTACGTTATAAGCTGGCGATTTGTCCACGCGAAGTTAGCTGCAGCGGCCATAGCACCCATGTAGTCTTGACCTTCCTTAGAGTTGAACGGCACGCTCGCAAGCTCTCGATCCGGTGGTCTTATACCGTACTTCCTCATGGCTCTCTCCATTATCATCAGATAGTCGCTTGCAACCTGGTGGCCCAGCCCTCTGCTTCCCGTGTGAACCATAACCATCACTTGCCCCACTCTCGTTATACCGAGTGCCCTTGCGGCCTCCTCGTCGTATATCTCATCAACTACCTGAACCTCTAGGAAGTGGTTTCCGCTGCCTAGCGTTCCAAGCTGCTCAGCGCCGCGCTGCTTGGCCCTACTACTCACCTTGGAGCTGTCGGCGAGCTCCCAGCTTCCTCTCTCCTCGATGTGGTCTGGATCGTCGGGCCACGCGTATCCTCGCTGGAGGGCCCACTGGACACCTTCATCAAGAACCCTGTTAAGCTCCTGGACGCTTACCCTGATCTTTCCAGCGCTTCCAAGCCCGCTTGGAATGTTCCTAAAGAGCTCGTCGATGAGTTCTTTCAGCTTCGGCTTAACGTCATTGTAGTCTAGATCGGTTCTTATAACTCGTACCCCGCAGTTAATGTCGTAGCCAACCCCGCCTGGGCTTACGACGCCCTCCTCCTCTATATCCATTGCAGCCACGCCGCCGATGGGGAATCCATAGCCTTGGTGACCGTCTGGCATCACGATGCTATATTTCTGTATACCCCCAAGGCATGCAACGTTTGCTGCCTGCACGAGCGTGAGGTCGCTCTTCATCTTTTCAAGGAGCAGGTTGTCGGCGTATAT
>JBEVCG010000045.1:0-3259 GCA_040514325.1 Thermoproteota archaeon
ACCATCATGGTTCCAGTGCTCGTCCTCTTGGGTGTTAGCGTTAAGGTTGCGGCGCCTGCAAGCCTAGTAGCTATTATGGGGACCAGCCTGGGGGGTCTACGCCGCCTCTACCGGGAGGGCTTTGTGCGCGTAAGGCTTGCAGCTGTCCTCGAGGCGGCCTCGGTGGCCGGAGCGGCTGTGGGAGCCTACGTCTTCGGCTTCATAGGGGAGAGGATCCTGGAGGCGGTCCTGGGGGCGGCCCTGATCCTCTCCTCGTTCCTCATAGCGGTCCGCGCGAGGCTTGGATCGGGCCGGGCGGAGGGCCGCCCTGTGGGGCTGAGAGCCGGCCCGTCCAGGCTAGCGGCTGCTCTGGCGGCGAGCTTTGCCGCTGGAGCAGCTTCTGCCATGCTCGGCATAGGCGGGGGTGTAATCAAGGTCCCCGTCATGGTCCTCATACTGGGGCTCCCCATGCACGTTGCGGTATCTACAAGCAAGCTTATGGTGGGCATTACGGCGGCCACGGGGGTTATCGAGCACGCCTACTTCGGGCGGGTGGAGTGGCTTCTAGGGCTCTTGCTGCTGGTGGGCACCTTCGTGGGTGCTAGGACCTCTGCGAGGATTCTCATATCCCTGCCGGAGTGGCTGCTACGCATCATAGCTGCAGGCTACTACATCTTCGTCGGCGCGACCATACTGGTGCGAGCGCTTTAGCTGGGGCCGGAATTGGGCTGCAAGCGCAGGCTTCGCCTGAGGATAGTTGGTCCCGACGGCAGCTGCAGCCTGGAGGCCTGGCTGCACCCGCGCGGCTGCATGAAAGCGAAGACAACTCACATAGACGTATCTTTTCGGGTGGGGTGCGGGCAGCTGAAGCCGCTCGTGGAGCTGGGCTCGTTGCGCGGGCTAAAAGTCGGCTGTGAGGCCCAGGGTGGATGCCTAGTTCTGCGGATCGACGAGCTAGGGCTGGACCTCAAGCTCTGTCCAGATCTGGGCGGCAGCGAGGCAAGCGCGGGGCTGGTCTGCGGAGAGAGGGTGTACATTAAGGCAACGCGCCGCGGCACGCTCTACGTGGGTCCAGTGACCATAGCAGCGTAAGCCGCTAACTGTAGAAGAGCGTATCGCGGCGTCAGCTTCTAGAGGCGCATCCCTCACAGTCTGCATTTGCCGGCAAGGACGCAGAGGCCCAGCAAGGTGAAGCCGGGTTCAAGGGGAGGCGGTAAAGCCGGGAACGCGGCGTAGCGGTGACGCGCTCGCCAGGAGAGGGAACAAGCAGGTACCCCCTCTCAGATGTAAAGTCAGTGCAAAGCGAGCAGCTGCCCTTACGGTGTGGGCTTGCCGAGCGTAAGTGTTTTTGGTTTGTGTGGTGGGCTGCGGAGAGGCTGGCGTGTCCAGGATAATGGGGTATGTGGCGCCGCGGCCGGGATTTGAACCCGGGTCACGGGCTTGACAGGCCCGCATACTAGGCCAGGCTATACTACCGCGGCACCATATGGAGTAACCTATTCCCGGCCCCGGGGTTAAAATTGTTAATCTCTCGGCTGCGTCAGAAGCGGAGACACTATACTTAAAGACCTTGGGGGCTACTGTGATGGTATTGGGTTGTGAACGATGAGTGTAAGCTATGCGTCTCTAGGCGAGCTAAGAAAGGGTAGCTTCATACTCATAGATGGCGAGCCCTGCAGGATTGTCGAGATCAGCAAGGCTAAGACGGGCAAGCACGGCAGCGCCAAGGCCCACGTGGTGGCAGTCTGCCTGTTCTCCGGCAACAAGAGGACGTTGACAGCTCCCGTGGACGCGCGCGTGGAAGTCCCCATAGTGGACAAGCGCATAGGCCAGGTCATAGCTGACATGGGTGATATGGTACAGATAATGGACATGGAGACCTACGAGACAATAGAGATCGAGAAGCCGGGGGACGAGGAGTTGGCCTCGAAGCTTGCCCCCGGAGTCGAGGTCGAGTACTGGAACGTCATGGGCCGCTACATAATAATGAACGTGCGCGGCGGCCGAAGAAGCTAGCTGCTGTCGCGTTTTTCCCGCTTCCTCAAGGCTTCGGCCCCTGCGAGGTAAAAGCACCTTATGCCTGGCCTCGAGGATCTCAGAGGGCTCGTAGCAAAGCTTCTAAGGCGTAGTGGAGACTACGAGTCTATAGTCTCAGAGTACGTGAGAGATTTACAGAAGATACTCCTGTCGGCTGACGTCAACGTTAGGGTTGTCTTCGAGCTGACCAAACGCGTACGCGAGCGGGCGCTTAAGGAGAAGCCTCCACCCGGTGTCAGCAGACGTGAGTGGCTGATCAAAGTAACCTATGATGCTCTCGTGGAGCTCTTCGGCGGCGATAGCAAGGTGGATCCGAAGCCTCCCTACACCCCGTACGTCATAATGCTGGTAGGTGTGCAGGGTAGCGGCAAGACGACGACAGCTGGCAAGATCGCGAAGTTCTACAGGGAAATGGGATACAGGGTTGGGCTGGTCTGCGCTGATACTTACAGGCCTGGAGCCTACGATCAGCTAAAGCAGCTGGCCGACAGAGTCGGGGCGATGTTCTACGGCGAGCCCGAGTCGAAGGACCCGGTTGAGGTAGCCAGGAACGGGGTCAATGAGCTGAAGAGACGTGGAGCTGACGTGATAATAGTTGACACGGCCGGGAGGCATGGCTACGGCGAGGAGGAGGCGCTGCTGCTGGAAATGAAGGAGATAGCAGATGCAATTGCTCCTGACGAGGTAATGCTGGTCGTGGACGCGGCGATAGGCCAGAAAGCGTACGACCTTGCAAAGAGGTTCCACGAAGCGACACCTGTCGGCTCAATAGTTGTGACGAAGTTCGACGGTACAGCTAAGGGGGGAGGCGCTCTTTCGGCGGTTGCAGCTACCGGTGCACGAATAAAGTTCATCGGTACCGGGGAGGACGTTGAGGAGCTGGAGGTATTCAGCCCGCGCAGGTTTGTTGCAAGGCTTCTGGGGATGGGCGATATAGAGTCTCTACTTGACAGGATACAGAGGCTTTCCGGCATCGATGAGCTTGAAAAGGCGGCAGCGGAGATTCTTTCGGGCAAAATGACCTTCCGTACCATATACAAGCAGCTGGAACAGATGAGGAAGCTAGGCCCCCTAAAGAAGGTTCTCCAGATGATACCTGGCCTCTCGACACTGCTACCCTCCGTAGACGAGGCAGCACGGCTCGGAGAAGAGAAGGTGGCCAAGTGGATGAGTATCATAAATTCGATGACGTATGAGGAGCTCGACAACCCAGATCTTCTCGAGGAGAGGAGCAGGGTTAGAA
>JBEVCG010000045.1:3269-7766 GCA_040514325.1 Thermoproteota archaeon
GGTTAGAAGGATTGCGCGGGGTGCTGGCGTGGAGCTGAGCGACGTGAGGGAGCTCTACAGCCACTACAAGAACCTTAAGAGGATGATTAGGCAGCTTCGCAAG
Organism: Thermoproteota archaeon; assembly: GCA_040514325.1. Taxonomy (GTDB): domain Archaea; phylum Thermoproteota; class Thermoprotei_A; order Sulfolobales; family Pyrodictiaceae; genus QNYQ01. The sequence continues at coordinate 3,373 of JBEVCG010000045.1, forward strand.
AGGAAAGACCTCCTTGAACGGTTCTCGAAGTTGGGAGGAATGTAGGCTTCTGATGGTCTACGTGAAGGATGAGGGCTGCGTCCAGCTGCAGCAAGGTTTAACCGACACGCTTCTAGTAGCAGGTGCAAGCCTCCTGCTTTCCCACGGGATAAGGAGCTCGGTCTGCATGGAGGCTTACCTCAAAGCGTGCAGCCCTTCCCGCATGTTTAGGCTTAGGGTCGAGGGGAGCAGGGTTAGGGGGCTTGCAGCGATGCAGACCATGGTTGAGGGGATTGTGAAGAATCTTCTCCGGCGAGGTTCGTGGCATGGAATTCGGCTTGAGGAAGTAGACATCGATCTAGGTGACGCAGCTTCCCTCTGTGGGGGCAGTTGTCTGTCGGCAGTAGAGTTTCTAGCCGGAGCTGCTGTAAGGGTGGAGTGCCCTAACGCTATATTGATCAGGGACAGCGACGCAAAGAGGGCAGGGCTAAGGCCGTGGTGGCTCGCTGCGGCAGCAATCATAAACTATGATTTGAGGTGCTCCCCTCATGAGTGCTCCTGATGTCCGCCGCGAGCTCGAGGAGACGTGGAGAGAGGTTGTGTCAAAGGCCTACGAGCTGATCAGAGCGTACCCTCTATGCGATAGCTGCCTGGGCAGAATGTTTGGCCTTCTCGGGAGGGGTTACACAAACAGGGAACGGGGACGCGCCATCAAGATGGCGCTTGTCATGGGGCTACACAGGCAGATGAGGGAAGGCTCTCAAGAAGCGCTGCAGGTGTTTCTCGAAATAGCGCCGAACCTGGGCAGCGTGGCATCTCACCTCTACCGGGAGACAACGGGAAAAGAGCTTGTAGCCAGACCGTGCTTCATATGCGGGTCTGACCTCGAGCAAATTGTGGAAACGGCAGCCTGCACGGCCATTAAGCTGATCCGCTCGTCCACGGACGCGCGCACCTTCTTGGTTTCTGCGCTGGTTTCAGAGGATGTAAGGGAGCGTGAGGACACCATCAAGAGGACCTTTGGCCTTTCTTACGCTGAATCTATAGGAGCTGAAGTTCGGCGCGAAGTTAGCAAAAGGGTGCAGAAGGAGCTGGGACTTCACCCTGAGTTCCGAAAGCCGGATGTTGTGGTTGAGGTTTCTGTCCCAGCTGGAAAAGCTAGCCTGCGCTTCACGCACATGCTAATAGAGGGCGCTTACAAGAAGCTTGCCCGGAGGATCTCCCAAGCGCTGTGGCTGCATAGAGAGAGAGGCGAAGGACCCTACTTCAGCGTTGAGGAGGCTCTTCAACCGCTTGGGATGCTACTAAAGGGGGCTAAGGTAGTTCTTCACGCCTCGGGACGCGAGGACATCGACGTAAGAATGCTGGGGACGGGACGCCCAATGGTGGTCGAGGTCAAAGAGGCTAGGGTACGCTATCCCGAGTTAAGAAACTTAGAGGAGGCTGTAAACTCCTATGCCAGAGGCCTCGTAAACGTAAAACTCAGCAACTTCGTGGGACGCCAGGAGGTAAGGCAGCTCAAGACAAGAGAGGCAAGGAAGTACAAGACGTACAAGGCTTTGGTCTACGTTGAGGGCGCAGTGACCGACAATGATCTGCAAAGGCTCGAGGAAGAGTTTGCTGGGAGGAGTGTTAGACAGAGAACGCCGCGGAGGGTGAGGCACAGAAGGCCTGACATAGTCCGTGAGAGAATAGTTGTGGAGGTTAAGACCAGAAGACTTGAAGATAGCGTGTTCGAGGCGCTAATAACAGCTGAGGGAGGCCTCTACATAAAGGAGCTTGTTAGCGGGGATGGAGGAGACACGACACCCAGCTTCTCAGAGATTCTGGGCTCGAATGCGTACTGCGTGGAGCTTGACGTCCTCGCAGTAGGAGTGGAAAGTTAAAATTGTTGAGGTCTCCAAGTAGGCTCCTAGGGTGTCTATATGGTAAAGGCTCCAAGAGGGTTTAGGCACAGAACACGGAAGCTCCTTAGGAAGCACATAAGAGAGCGCGGGGCAGTACCACCGCTAAGCCTCCTCATGATAGACTACAAGCCAGGGGATAAAGTGTACATAGTGATAAACCCTTCGGTGATGAAGGGCATGCCGCACAGAAGATACCACGGGAAAGTCGGAACTGTTGTGGGCAGGCGCGGAAAGGCATACATTGTCCAGCTAAAGGTGGGTAGCAAGGTTAAGACCCTCTTTGTGAGGCCGGAGCACCTAAGGCCAGCTGAAAACGCTGAGAAGATTAAGGCCGAAGGCGCATCACAGCAGAGCTAGGCCTTGACTTGGCCGCTGGCTGTGAGGCTGTGAAGAGCAGTGTCGTTTTACGCTGTTCTCTGCCTTGCCGGGCAGACCTCGATCTTCGTTACAGGCAGTGGTGGTGAGGTAAGATGAGCTACGTGGACGAAGTTCTCGAGGAGAAGGTCGTGCCTATCCCCGTAGTGAAAAAGATCCTGGAAAAGCTTGCATCAGATCCTACAGTCCACCCTATCATTGCAAGGGTCTATGAGTATGCATCTAAGATGTCTAGGTGTGATCCAGATGCTGCAGAAAGAGCTGTAGATGAGCTTGTAAAGCTGGGCTTCTCGGAGCTTGCTGCATCAACTCTAGTCAACCTGATGCCGGAGCAGCTCGACGAAGCCAAGGCCCTGTTAGGAGGCATGGGCGAGGATTACGATGACGAGGTTATTCAAAAGGGCCTTGAGACTCTATCCTCGCTATGCGGTGCCGGGACTGCCGGGCAGGAACGATAGTGCAGGGTCCCTTTGTTAGAACTTCACATAGCCTCTTTTAACTGCAGGGCTGCTACCTAACCTACACGGGGTAATTAAATTGAAGCCTCCAAGGCAGAGACCGCGACCCAAGCACTACGAAGAGTATGCTTATGTCCTGGACTTCATGCCTGCCGGGAACCCCTCAGATAGGCACCCCAGGCACCGTAGTGGGCCTGTTGCCCAGCTCGTTGGAGAGGACTACTTCACTCTGATGGAGGGTGTTCCTAGGCCTGGTGTTGTCCTTGAAGTCGGAGAAAGGGTTTACGTTGGGCCGGTTGTGGAGCTTCGGGATAAGATAGTGAGGGTGGAGGCCAATATAGGATTTGACGAGTTAACATCCCTTGCACGGAGCACCCTTGAGCAGGTGGTGGAGAGTATTGTCAAGAGGCGTGAGCGCGTGTTTGTTGAATTCTTCAACATAGCGGCACCAATCAACATAAGGTACCACACACTGGAGCTGCTACCCGGTGTGGGGAGGAAGACGGTTATGAGGATATTAGAGCTACGTGAGCGCAAGAGGTTTGAGAGCTTCGAGGAGATAAAAAAGTCAGTCCACATAGATCCGGTCAAGGTCATTGTTGCAAGGATAGTCGAGGAGCTTAAGGGTGGGCAGAAGTACTACCTTTTTGTGAAGCCGCCGCGAGGCGAAATGGAGCAGCCGATAAAGCCGGTCTTCTTCGACTATCTCACGCTAATATACCAGAGGCTGGGAAGGAGCTCGTTGGAGCATGAAGGGCCTGCGAAGCAGGCCTAAGCCGCGAAGGAGACTAGGCCAGAACTTCCTTAAGGCGCAGTGGGCTATAGGCGAGTTTGCGAAGTGGGCTTGTAGGTTCAGGAAGGTTGTGGAGATAGGTGCAGGCACAGGAGCTATTACGTCGCGTGCGGGAGACTGCCACAGTGTGGAGGTACTGGCAGCCCTCGAGGTCGATGGGAGCCTCATACCTGAGCTCAGCTCAGTCTCATTCTTTAATATGAAGGTGGTGGTTATCCACTCAGACGCTACAAGGCCTCCTCTGAGAATGAATGGCTTTGACTCAGCCTATGGCAGCATACCGTATAGCATCACGGGGCCTCTGCTATCCCTGTTGGCAAAGCACTTTCAGAAACCGGCCCTTCTCCTGCTTCAGCGAGAGGTGGCAAGAAGGCTTGCATCTCAACCTGGAAGTGAAGGGTATGGCCGCATCACTGTGATTGTCAGAGCGGTTTACGACGTCCGCCTAGGTAGGGTAGTGCCGCCCTCAGCCTTTTATCCGCGTCCCAAGGTCTTCTCGCAGTTCGTGGAGCTTGCACCTAGACGCAGTGTGAGCCCAGACGTTCTTGAGAGATTGGAGGAGCTAACAAGATGCTTCTTTTCACAGAGGAGGAGGAAAGCTATCAAGGTTGCTCCTAAGTGCCTCAAAAAGATCTCACTGGATGATGTTGCAGAGATTTTCGGTGAACGCAGGGTCTACGAGATTCCTCCAGAGACCTTCCTAGAGCTTGCGTCGAGCAGCGGGTAGATCTCTTATGGGACGCATGAAGCTGAGCTACGCGTGCTCTCTGGAACACTTGTATGCAGTTGAGATTGAAGGAATGAGGCTAGCTATATGCAAGCACGTCTATGTACCTGCGGAGGACAGCTGGCTTGCTCTTTCGGCTCTCGCGTCGCAGCTCA
>JBEVCG010000046.1:0-7515 GCA_040514325.1 Thermoproteota archaeon
TGGAAGTGAGGAAAAAAGATGACAAGTTGTTTGCTCAGCACCTCTTCCCAAAAAGTTTAGGTTTGCACTCCCGCTGCAGGGTAGCCGCCGAGAGCAACATATAGGGCTTGCCGCGCATCCGCTACGCAGTGGGAGCTGACATGGAGAGGTACCCTGTGCTTACAGCTGACGGCAGAGTGGAGAGCTACGTAATATCTTCAGTGGAGTTCAGCGTGATTTTCGACACGCAGGGAAGGGGCCGCTCCTTTATGTGGATCGACACCGAGAGGGCTATTGAGGTGACGCCGTTCGTTGACAGAGGGGTCCTAAGGCTGGGAGGGGTTGCAATAGAGTATGCAAGGCTCGTCGAGGACATACCGTGGCCGCTAGTCTACGTTGCCAGAAGCTTCAAGCGCTACGTCGACTGGGTCGCCGAGAGGTACGGGGCCATGCTGAAGGGCAAGAGCGTCGTGGTCAACTACAGCGGCGGCAAAGACAGCACCTCGGTTATGGCCGTGATGGCTGCCCTTAGGGAGCGGGTGGACTTTGAGCTTAGGGCGATATACAGCTACGTTCCGTACCTCGAGCCTCCGCGCAATGTAGACTTCGTTGAGCGTGCCTCGAAGGCTCTGGGCGTCGAGGTCGATATTGTCGAGGCCAACAGGGAGCTGATGAGGAAGAGGCTGCTGGAGGATGGCATGCCGTACCGGGGCAAGAGGTGGTGCACATACATGAAGCTTAGGCCGATAAAGGACGCCAAGAAGCTACGCCGCCAGGACGTTACCGCCGACGGCGACAGGCTGACCGAGGCTCTGAAGAGGTTTGCAAGGCTCTATCAGATGTCACCCCAGAAGCCGAAGCTCTACGACGGAGGGGGGAGGATAAGGCCGATATACGTGTGGACCCTCCTCGACATAGCCGCAAACGTACGCAAGTTAGGACTCGTGCACCCAGACTACTACGAGGGCCTGCCAAGAGTCGCCTGCATGGTGTGCCCCTACAAGGCCCTCCACGAGTTCTCGGAGAAGCAGCTGGACCTCCTAGAAGATCCTGGGCTGGTGGAATCCGCTATCAGAAGGAGCTACGAGAGGTACTACGCCGGCATGGGTATAGAATGGGAGGAGTTCCGTAGCCAGCATCTGTGGCGCCACCACCCTGTGGTTGCGAAGAAGCTTATCGAAGCCAAAAGGGAGCTGACAAAGCTAGCAGAAAGGGAAGAGTTGGAGACCGTGTCAAAGGATAGGGTTGATGCGATGTTCAAAAGCCTATGGACCAACCCACTTCCAGAGGCGCCGGAGATCGACCCCGACGACTCGGTTAGGGTCATAGGCAGCGTGGTCGAGGAAGCCTACAAGCGCGCCCTGCAGCTATCGAGCGAGGCAACGAAAATAGTCATGGCCGAACGCGGGCTAGAGCTTGACGAGCCTATAGGCTGCGCCTGCGGCAGCGTGTAAGCCGCGGAGCAAGGATACACCGCAGGGGCCGGTCACAGAGCTTTACGCGTCCGAGGTGCAGGCGCGTGAAGCCGGTGTACCGCTGCCGGGTCTGCGGCAGCTACACGGAAGAGGAGATGCACTGTGGCCAACCAGCGGCAATGCTCCTCGATCCCCAGCGCAGGTTGAGGCTCAGCAAGCTGATGAGCGCTCTGCTGCGCCACATACCGGAGAAGGCTGGCTTGAAATTAGACCCGAGCGGCTGGGTGGAGGTTGAGGAGCTCGTCCGGGCAATAAGGGAGAGGTGGGCTGCCCGGGAGGCCTACCGGTGGGTGAGCGTCGAGCACGTTGTGGCTATAGCGAGGCTTGACCCCAAGGGCAGGTTTCAGCTGGACAATGAAGGCCGAAGGATACGTGCAACGTACGGGCACAGCATCAAGGTGAACATAGGCTATGAGAGGCTCGAACCCCCGAGAGCCCCAAGGATACTGTACCACGGAACCCCTGCTGCAAACCTCCCGAGCATACTGCGCGAGGGATTAAAGCCTATGAGGAGGCTTTACGTTCACCTGTCAACGAGCTTTGAGGATGCAGTAGAGGTTGGTGCCAGGAAGGGCGACCGCATAGCCGTGCTGAGAATCGACAGCAGGTGCCTCTCTTCGAAGGGGGTACCCGTGTACGTCGGGAGCCCCAAGGTGCTCCTAGCGCCCTATGTACCGCCGGACTGCATATCGGTCGAAGGCATCGTTGAGGAGAGACAAAAAACCTCCTAGAAGACACAGCCAGCTTGGGCAGCATCCTTGGCTGGCAGAGCTTCTATCGACCTGTCTGGCGTGAGGGTCCTGGTTACAGCCTCCACGCGGGGCATAGGGTACTACGTGGCCCACGGTCTTGCGGAAATGGGGGCCAGCGTGGCTGTAACTGGCCGGAGCGAGGAAGGGCTCACGAGAGCCGTAGCCGAGATCCGTGCTGCTGGCGGCAAGGTGGTGGGGGTCAGGGCTGACCTCACGAGGCGCGGTGACATAGACAGGCTTTTCGAGATTGTCACCAGGCTCTATGGAGGCCTTGACGCTGTAGTGTTCAATACGGGGAATATTTCATGTGAGCCGTGCTACCCTCACGAAGCAGACTATAGCGACTGGCTTGAGGCTGCTGTGCTCCACCTGGTGGCTCCTGGGTACCTCACTACCCTGGCGCTTCGCCACTTCCTGGAGAGAGGGGGAGGAAACATAGTGTACCTCTCCTCCGTGACCGTGAAGGAGCCTATGCCGCACTTCGCCCTAGCCGACGCCGCACGCTCGGGGCTAGTCCAGCTGGCAAAGGCTGTAGCTAGGCACTACGGATCCCGCGGGGTACGGGCCAACGTGGTGCTCATGGGCAGCTTCGACACGCCGGGTGCGCGCAGAAACATCGCCGCGATAGCGGAAAGGAGGGGCATGAGCTTTGACGATGCCTGGAGAAGGTTTGTGCTAGAGGCAACCCCGCTACGGAGAGTGGGCAGGCCTGAGGAGATAGCCAAGCTGGTAGCATACCTAATATCCAGCGACTCCGAATACATCAACGGAACGTCCATAGTTGTCGATGGCGCTATGAGCGGGTGTGCGTAAGCATCGCTCAGCAGCATCGTCGCAGCCTCTAGAGGGCCTCAGTCTTCGAGGCCCATCAGCGCCAGAAGGACACCCATCGATGTCGCAATTGTTCCGGCCAAGAAGAGCGCGAGGGATAGCGGCGACAGCCAGAGAAACCGGTGGATCCTGAACACCACTTGGAGGCTGACATTCGCGCGGACGGGGGAGGAGCAGCTGAGGAGGATTGTGTCGGTAAGGGCCCTCAGCTCCGCTATCCCTTCCTCGCTCGGATTGAGCTCTAGCGAAGAGTTGGTTACGGGAATTATTGAAACCCGCATCGTGGTCCTACAGAGGTTGACTATACTCAGCGTGGACTCCTCTGCAACTGCATTGCTAGCTGGCGTGCTGACTATGTCGTGGACGTTGAGGAGCACATACGTTGTATTAGCTTCAACGGTCGTGCTACCACGAACTACCGATACTGCCGCATGCTGCGAGGCTAGAGCGGTCATCAGCGCTCCGACGAGCAGGCCTACTCCAGCAAGCACCAGCCTCATGTAGGTTCTCAAGGCCTCACCGCTACGCCTCGTAGACTAGGTTCGCTCCGAGGGCACCCGTCCAGGTAATAGACCTCGGGACCCGCCAGCAGCTGCTGGACCCCTCACCGTTCTCTGAGGGCCGCCTCGGAGTCCAGCAGCGCCAAGGTAGCTTGCCGCCTCTTCGAGAATATAAGTCTTAAAGCGCGCGGTACTCCGCTGCCATGGAAGAGTCTGCTGCCGCCTTTCAACACCTCCAACACCAACTAGCAGCATGTAATTTGTACTTGTACACCACATCAGCACACACTGGGGCTGCAGATGTCAAGAAGGACTAGAGACTACACTAAGACCATTTTGCTAGCAGCGCTAGTCGCAGCAGGGCTGCTGCTGGTCGCCGGGAGACCCTCGTGGCACGTCGAGAGGAAGATCGTCAGCGCTGCTGTGTGCATCGTGCCCCACAACTACGTTCGTATCTCCGCTGCCGGCTGGAACATCAGCGTGGACGGAGAGGCCTCCATAGAGCTTCTCTACATCAAGTGCAGCGAGCTGGGCTGCAACAACGAGAGCGGATACTCGTCGGTAACGTTCGAGTTGCCAGGCGGAGAGGCGGATCTGGGACCCTCGATAGTCCACCTGCCCCTGCTGCGCGTGGACGGCTACACGATGCCGCCCTCAGAGATGAGCGCCACAGAGAGAGGGGTTGTAAAGGCTACGTGGAGCTACCCCACAGCCAAGGTGAGCGCGAGGATATCCATAGACACATACAGAGTCACCCTCCTCCTACCCCTGCAGGCCTGCAGCACCGTGGGAGGCGAGCCTCACGGAGACTGGTGCCTCAAGGTAGTTAGCCCGGAGGCTCTAAGCATTAACCCCCCGACCGTGAAGATAGCCGAAGGCCTTTTCGCAGACGTCGTCTTAAGGGCGCAGGAGCTGGGCTGCACGGAGGGAACGCTGATGCAGAGCATCGACGCTGGACGCATCCTGGGTGTACTGCTTGCGGTAAGCTTCGGGCTAACCGCTACAATTCATTTTGTCTCGAAGAGGATGCGGGCACGATAGGAAAACTGCGAGCCAAACCCGCACAAAGGCTCGCGGAACCTTTATTTTCCCGCGCTTACTATAGAGTACACCCTAAAAACGACGAGGGTAAATTCCGTAAGTGAGAGGTGAGGATTTGTGAGCAGCCTCGTTAGGGGATTCCTTGCTGCAGCGACGCTCGCCGTTCTTGCACTTTCCATGCTCGCTGCAGCCGTCCCGGCAGCAGCGCAAGCTGAGAAGGGGCCCGCTACAGATAGAGTAATATGGCGTGCCATAACGCTTGAGCAGGTCAAAGCTGCGCTCGAGGCCGGAGAAATTGACGTCTACGTCTATGGTCTAAGGCCCTCAGCCGCCCAAGAGCTCGCCGGCACACCTGGGATAAAGCTATACCAGGCACCCTCGGGACTCGTGGATATAGGCCTCAACCCAGCTCCAGTGCTTATAGTAAAGCTCCAAGGCGAGCTATCTAAGGAGGAAGCTGCCGCCAGGCTCGGCATCGACCCTGTGGCGATAGGCTACATCAAGGCAGCCAACGGCACCACAACCGTTGAGCTGTGCGCCAAGCCTCTAGGCGGCCTGCCCAGCGGTGTAGAGGTCGTCTACCAGAGCGATGAGTACGACATCAACCCGTTCTGCTTCCGCGAGATAAGGTTTGCACTCAACTACGTGATAGACAGGGACTACATTGTTAAGAACATCTATAGAGGGTTCGCCATACCCAAGTACACATTCTACGGCCCCGATGACCCAACCTACACAGTGCTCATCGACATTGTGGCCAAGTACAAGTTCACATACAACCCGCAGCTCGCTAAGCAGATCATTGGCGACGTGCTGACCCGCGTAGGCGCAGAGCAGCGCGGCGGCACGTGGTACTACAACGGGAAGCCTATCACCGTGATAGGCATCATCAGAGTTGAGGACGAGAGGCTGGACATCGGTAACCTGTTTGCCGACGAGCTGGAGAAGACCATAGGCTTCAGAGTGCAGAGGCTCCAGATGACCTTCGGAGAAGCCATCACCAGGGTTTACGCAACCTGCCCCGAGGAGTTCCAGTGGTTCTTCTACACCGAGGGCTGGGGCAAGGGCGCGTTGGACAAGTGGGATCCATGGAACCTAGCACAGTTCGCCGCTCCCTGGTACGGCTGGAGCCCAGGCTGGGGAGACCCCAGCTGCTGGAACTACAAGAACGAGACCATAGACTTCTACAGCAAAGCCACTGCGCTAGGTGAAGTCACCAGCAAGGAGCAGTGGATCGAGTACATGAGGAAGGGCACCGAGCTAGGTCTGCAGGAGAGCATTAGGCTGTGGATAGCCGCGACGCTAAGCACCACGCCAGCGCGCGAGGAGCTGCGCGGCGTAACGCTCGACCTTGGCGCTGGCCTTAGGAACCCGTTCATGTACAGAGGCATGTACATGCCAGGCAGCGACACCGTGAAGGTTGGCCACAGATGGGTGTTCACGGCTAGAACAGTGTACAACGTGTTTGGCGGCTTTGACGACGTGTACAGCGTCGACCCAATGAGGGCTACGTGGGATCCGTTCATATGGAGGCACCCGTTCAGCGGTGCCCCGATACCCTTCAGGGTAACGTTCGAGGTTGAGACTGCAGGCCCCGAGGGCAAGCTGAACGTGCCCAGCGACGCCATCTGGTGGGATGCCGAGAACGATCGGTGGGTCTACGTATCCGAGCTGGGCAGGAGTGAGGCAACGAGCAAGGTAGTGTTCGACCTATCCAAGGTAATCGGCACCAAGTGGCACCACGGCGTTGAGATAACCTGGGCCGACGTGCTGGCTTACTGGGCCGAGCTCCTTGACATAACATACGATCCTGTGAAGAGCCAGATAGAGGCTGCCATAGCTGCTCCGAGCAAGGAGACCTTTGACAAGTTCGTGGCCATAAGGCCGCTGCTCGACGAGAATAAGCTCGAGGTTTACGTTAACTACTGGCACTTCGACCCCAGCTACATAGCTGACTTCGCCGTCGTCAGCATCTACAACCCGGCAGAGCTTATATTCGCCCAGGACTACCTAGCGTTCACCGCTAAGACTTACGCACTTGACGAGACCCGGGCGGAGAAGGAGAACATACCGCAGCTCAACTTGGTGCTTCCCGAGCATGCTAGCGACGTGGCAGCGTCGCTGCAACAGATAAGCCTAAGCGACTACGCAGGCTACGTAACACTGCCAGACGGCACCCAGCTGCTGACCGAGAGCGAGTTTGCCGAGAGGATCCAGGCAGTCCAGAGCTGGGTCGACCAGTACGGCATCGCCTGGATAAGCGATGGACCATTCAAGCTGGTGAGGTTCGACAAGGACGCCCAGGAGCTCGAGCTGGAGGCTTTCAGAGATCCAAGCTATCCGTTCGGACCCACTGACTGGGTGTTCGGCGAGCCCACACCGACCACCATAACAGGCATTGCGGCGCCTCTCATCGAGCCCGGCAGGCCATCAACGATAGTTGTGACCGTGAGCGGTCTGCCGCCAATACATGTAGTCTACATACTCAGGGATCCAGCTACAGGCCAGGTGATAGCTACCGGTGAGGCTAGCCAGACCCCGACAGGCTACGCGATAGAGCTTGGATCCGACATCACGTCGCAGCTCGAGGAGTACGCAGCCTATGAGCTCAGCGTGATAGCGTATAGTGAGCAGGTGGCGCTGCCAGCCGAGAGGACTGTGATCCTGCAGACGACCGCTGCTGTAACAGGCGCCATCAGCAGTCTTGAGCAGAGCGTGTCACAGCTACAAACGGCCCTGGAGCAGCTGCAGCAGCAAGTAGGAGGCCAGGTGGCCGAAGCATTGGAGCCCGTCGCTAACGTCTTGCAGCAGCTGGGTAACACCGTGCAGCAGGTAGGCAGCACGGTAGGCCAGTTGCAGACAGACGTGAACGAGGTGAAGTCTACTGTGGGCGATCTGTCTAGCAAGCTTGAGCAGCTGACTAGCACTGTGGAGGGC
>JBEVCG010000047.1:0-25682 GCA_040514325.1 Thermoproteota archaeon
ATCAAGGATTTCGAGGAGTATCTTTCATCACTTAGGCAGCAGTACGTGTGGAGAAGGCGTGCGCGAAGGCCGAAGAACCCCGTTCTCGAGCTTAGGAGGCTCCTCCGCGAGATTGGGAGGATAGACCCCATTCTAGCCAGGGAGGTACACAACGTAGTTTTGAGCAGGGTTAGGGGGTCCGAGAGCTCTAGCTAGAGAGCCTCGTCTTCCCCGCTGCGCTCTCCTGCAAGTTTGTCGTGTACAACTACACCGAGCGCTGTCAGCGCAGCTGCTGCCGCATAGTCTGTAGACAGGGTTATTGAGGGTGCGATGTCGAGAACCAGATCAGCGAATCTGAAGACCCCTTGAGGTATGCCCTCCCTAGCTCCCACAAGTATGTTGACTCTTTTGCCTCGCTTTAAAAGCTCGAAGACCTCGCCGGCCCTCCGAGATATGGGGTCACCCTCTGGCTCGAATACTATTATGGGCTCATTCCTCCTCTCCCGAACCAGCTGATAGAGGTCCTGGAGGTAGATTGGGACTTTCCTCGGCTTACGCCCATAGCTTCTTGCCTGTACGGAAAACCTCGATTCTATGCCCTCTATGACGCCTTCAATGAACGTTGCAAGCTGTATAGCCTCCACCAACCCTATTGGCGCAATCACAAGCTCTCTAACCTCGAAGTTCTGGACTTCTCTACCTATCCTTACACCCATGTTCCTGCAGGCGTCGAGAGGCCCCAGGTACGGCATCTGGACTACAGCTATCTTTGAGAAGACTTTGAAGAGAGGGTACTTGCTCGGCCCCATCTTGTGGTACTCCTCTGTGCCAGGGTACACTGCGATAATCGCTAGATCCTGCAGGATCTCGACGGCGACGACCTTGTCCGGGTGCTTCAAATTGACGGAAGCGCCGGTGACTCTGCGTACCGCGTCTCCGACGGCCACGTTCACGTCGATGCTCGTAAACTGGTGCTTTCCACGCCTAACTGTCCTAACAGCGAACGTCTCGTTAGGAGAAATGAACCTTGCGGCGACCTCCGCGGCTACTCTTGACATCTCGCCTATCTCGGCTCTAGTGCAGGCCTCGGCTATTACAACGCGCTCCACCTCTGGCACGCTCTGTTTTATGGCCTCGGCAAGCTTGCGCTTGTCCTTGGCAGCCTCGACTAGAACTAGCCCCTTGAAACCTCTAGGTTCTGGGATGACCTTCGACCCAGGATCAAGCTCCTCCACGTAGCTTGCTGCAACGCGCTCCATGCCGAGTGGGGTCTTTAGAAGCAGCACATTGCAGTCATCCCTTACGTCCAAACTTGATCCCCCGCAGCGATACCGCGAATGAGCTTCTCTTGTAACCTTTGTGCGGTGAGGCGCCTAGAATTCAGTTGTAGTAGTGGACAGATGCTGGCACAAGAATGTTTCAATGCCGGTTGGCAAGGATACAGGCGCTAGGACCCGACTAGGAGGCGCTGCGCTAGCTAAAAGGGCGTGCCGGAGCCTCACGCCTCACCTAATCTCGTACATGAGGGGCGACACGACCACAGCTGGCTGCGGCTTTCCATCCGGCCCTGGCACTGTTAGGAGCTTCGACTTGTAAATCTCCACCTTGCGTAGAGGGTATATCTTCTTGGCTTTTTCGAAGATCTCGTTGGCCAGCTGCCCAAAGAGCATTGCTTTAATGAGGTCGTCGAGGCTCATCTCAGATGCTCTTGTTGTTATGACCTCGCCCATGATCTTCCTTATGGCCCTCTTCTGGCTCGTTTTGCACCTGTATGTGGTGAGAGCAACCCCGGTTATTCGAAGCCCGTAGCCATCCTTCGTGGTTACGTTGTAAATGCCCTGCACCTTGCTGCTCTTCCTCCGTATCAGGCTCTTCATGTAGTCCCTCGCGAGCTCATGACCCTTAAATCGCGTGAAGGCCCTCTGGTTCTCCTCGTCTACTTCAACTATCTGGAAGTAGAGGTGAACGTGTACCAGCGAGAAGTCGCCGGTTATGTCGTACAGCGTAGTCTCCATTACACGGCCGATAAGCTTTCTGGGATCGTCTGCCGGAGTTGTCCCCAAGACGGTGTTTCCGAAGACTGGCGGTGCCACGACCTCGTACCACTTCTTGAGCCTCCACCTATCCCTTGTGCTAACCGGCCTTCTGCTCAACCTTATCTAACCCCTCTCCAGGTGCGTCTCGGGGATCTTTTAAAGTCTTAGCGGCGGCTTCCAGCGACTTTAGGAGGGTGTAGCTGTAGCTTAGAATCTCCTCAACGGTGTTCCTCAGAGTGCCAAAGGTGACCCCTCGCTCAGCCCTTATCACGAAGACAACCTTGCCGCCGCTTACGTGCTCAGTAACGGATAGGCCCTCTGGCGCCGTTGCGTTGTCTGGCCTAAGGGCTCTGGCTAGAGCTTCAGCCTCTTCCTGCCCTAGCCCCTCGATACTTATCTCGACGACTACCTCGGGTTCAGCCACACCTATCCCTCCTAATCTTCACGTACATGCTGCCGTCTATATACTCGAGGCAGCCCTGCTCTTGTAGCTTGGAAAGCTCTTTGTAGTCGAAGATCTTTTGAACACTCTCGGCTATGGCTACCGTGCCGCCCTCCTCGTCTACGAAAAGCGGCAGATCCCCGCTTTCCATGCAGCCCAGCTGGCTAAGCACTCTTGCTGCGATAGGCGGAAACCCTGCATCTATCTCAAGGCTGCGGACACCGGCTAGTGTGGTCCTTTTCAGGCGGCCTGTTCTGCAGGCATCAAGGAGCTTCTCCACGTCGTCTATTATAGTCTCGAAGCTCATCCTGTACATGTAGTGTGCAGCGGCATACACGCCTCTCTCGTCAAGGGATAGGCCAAGCAGTCTATCGATACCGGCAACGTGAGCGTATGCCGAGAACATATAGGAGGTTTCCCTAAGGTCGGCTTCAACAGGCCTCGTGCTGTAGTAGGCCATCCCCACAACCTCTGTTGGCTTGCGTGGAAGCCTGCTGGCCTTCTTTATGAGGTTGTACAGCTTTTCGCCGAGCACGGCCATGGCCTGTTCCTGTGCCTCGGATAGCACTTTCCCTTCGAGGACGGCTAGTCGGGGGTCCTCCCGGAGGAACTTCAGCGCGGCCTCGCTGCTTCCCGTTATACCTGGCAGGTATGGGTCTAAAGTTATCGAGAGCGCCTCTTCGGTTGGAAGAGTGTTCCAGCGAAAGAGCCTTATCGAGAAGACCTCCTCGACCTTGTTTTCAATTTTCAGCATCTCGACGACAGCTCTCGGCACTCCCTCTAGCTCGCCTCGCTTTCCTCGGTCCAGCCTGAGCCACAAGCTTGAAACTACAGAGTATGTGGAGATATCCCCCACGATCGCAAGCTCCGAGAGCACGGCTACTGCTAGCGCAGCTGCGCTTGTCTCCTCAAAGGCTACGATGCTGAGCGGCGTAATGCCGCGGGGTATCTTCCCGTAGCCAATAAGCGCCGAGGGCTTCGATGCCGACTGTATGCTACCTATTGCCTCTGTGGGGTATCCTATAAGCACTGAGGGAGCGTCAAGCTTGGGCGGCGGCGTCAGCGAGAATGCAGCTTCGAAGTCCACTCTGTTCCTCCTAAGAAAGCTTGCTACTATTGCAGCTCCTATAGCGGAGTCTAGTGCTGGGTACGCTATAAGCGAGATGTAGCCGTGCTCCTTTGCAGCTGCCGCGATCTGAGCAGCTACGGAGCGGTATAAGGAGGCTTCCTGCTCGCTAACGAACTTTTGAAAAGCCTCGCTGTTGTCCAAGGGAGAACCCAGCTAGAGTGCTGCCAGCCGAATAAAATAATGCTCTCTTGCTCGGCACGCCGCTTAGCAGACTATCAGCGCTTTTCGAGCACCACACGCTGACGGCTAGCCCTGCTGGCCAGCCTCCACGCGGTACAAGCCACCGGCCACCAGGAGCTTTGCTTGATCCGGCCTGTACTCCCAGTCGGGAGGCAGCTTACCTATGCGCTTGTAGTACTTCACAATCCTCCTTATCTTCGACTCAAGGTCGAGCAGCCCCTTCTTGGCATGGGTATCCTTTGGGTGCTCCTCTAGATGCCTTCTGAGGTTGACGGCTTTCTCTATGAGCCTGAAGAGATCCTCGGGCACTACGAGCTTTATCCCTCTTTCTTCAAGGACCTCTGTTATGCTTTTGCCTAAGATGGGCTTTACGAGCGGTATTCCGAACTGGTCCCTCAGCACAATACCTATCATGCTGGGCGGGTAGCCCTTCTGTGCCAGGTCGACTATTATCTCTTCTATCTCTTCTGGGTCGTACTGAACCCATCTTGGTATGGTTGGCGTGGCTGGTCTAGTAGAGTGTGACTTACCTTTCTTTCTGCCCTTTCCTGCCAAGTACCATCACCTCCCGGCGGGTAGGAGCCGGAGCCCCTACCCCCATTGCCGGCGGATGGAAGTCTTGTTTAGGGATTTTTATGCATGACTGTCCAGGCACACTGCATCTCCTACACGATCCTTCCGCGGGACAGTCTTCTGCAGAGCTTTATGGCCGCTTTTGCTCTGTGAGATACCCGGTTCTTCTCCTCAACGTCCATTTCTCCGAAGGTCTTCGAGGACCCCCTTGGAATAAATATGGGGTCGAAGCCAAACCCCTTGCTGCCTCTAGGCTCACTAGCTATGCGCCCGTAGACCCTACCTCGGAAAACCTCTACTCCTTCTGAGTGGGCTAGGGCGATAACGGATTCGAAGTACGCCTCGCGCCTCTTTACCCCCTTCATTAGCTTTAGGATGCCCTCTATCCCTATGGTCCTAAATACGTAGGATGAGTAGGGCCCCGGGAATCCGTTTAGCGCCCCAATGAAGAGCCCAGCATCTTCTACTATAAGAGGCCTTCCCAGGTTCAAGTACGCCGTCATCGCAGCGTAGCTGGCTATGTCCAAGAGGCTATCGCTCTGGACCTCCACCTTGGATGCATTGCTCTGAACTATACGTATTCTGGGGTTGCAATTCTCGAGAACCTTGGCGACCTCAATGTACTTGTGTGTGTTGGATGTTATGAAGAGGATTGTGATGCTCTTTGACGGCCCCATGCCTGCACTACCTGGCGAGCCTCCATACAGATCTTCTCTCTTCAACGTACCTTCCCATCAGCCTTATCTCGCGTACCACATCCTCTATCTCCTTAACTGCATTCCTTCCTCGAACCTCTGCATAGCCTTCCGTAAACTCGCCGTACAGTACATCTGCGTGCTCTGGGTGCGTCGATTCGAGGCTTCGTAGGAACAAGTGGAAGTCTATGGCGAAGTCCCTCAGCTTTGCATTGAGGCTTGAAAGGCCGAAGTCTATGAGGAAGAGGTTCCTGCCCCCAACTATAAGTGCGTTGCTGGTCGTCAGATCTCCGTGTGATACGGAGGCTTCGTGTAGCAACGCAGCGTACCTCCCCATCATCCTGGCCACGGGCCTTGAGGATGCGGGGTCCCTATCTACGAGCTCTGCGACGGTAGAGGATCCCCTTAAGTACTGCATTATGATTAAGCCGAGATCCACGTCAACGTAGTAGAGGGTAGGGACCTTGACCCCAACCTCCAGGGCTACAGCCATAGCCTTTGCCTCGGTTGCCGTCCGCTCTTTTCTCAAGTACGTGTCAAGCTCCTGGGCACGGTAAGCCTTTGGGATCCTCAATTTGAGTACAGCTTCCCTGCCTAGCCACTCGAACTTGTAGAGGAAAGCCTCAGCGCCACGGTGAAAAGGCTCGCCGAGGAGCTTCATTAGCTCCTCGAGAGGAATGTTCCAGCTCCCACCTAGTTTCTCCAAGGAACCTCTACCTCGTCAAGCCTCCACCTTTGCCTCACTACCGAGCCTTCGATGCTAACGGTTATGCCCGATAGCAGGTTTAGAAGGCCAACCCACGCTATCATTGCACCGTTATCGCCACTGAGCTGCCTAGGCGGGAACCCGGCCATCGCGCTGTGGTAGCTGGCCATGTAAGTGAACCTCCTCCTTAAGTCAGCGCTCGAAGCAACCCCTCCAGTGAGGATCGCCTCTCTCTTTCGAGTGTGTGCCAGGGCGCGCTCGGCAACCTCTACGACAGCGGAGTAGGCCACCTCCCTAAGGCCCAGGCAGACACTAGGTCTCTCGCTCCTTGGTAGCTTTTTCCACGCCCTTAAAGCGGCCGTAAGCAGCCCAGAGAAGGATACGTCCATGCCCTTAACGGTGTATGGTAGCAGAAGGGGTTTTGCAGCATTCTCAGCGCACAGCTCAACCACGTGCTTTCCCTTAACCACGAACGGAGGGGCTAGCCCCACCTCCCTTGCGAACGTATCCAGAAGGTTGCCTAAAGCCACGTCGAGGGTTTCTCCAAAGACTCTGTACCTTTTCTTGGCAAACGCAACGACCATTGTGTTGCCTCCGGAAACGAAAAGCACTAGTGGATCTTGAAAGCCTTCGAAGAACCTTCCAATCTCCACATGGGCTACAGCATGGTTCACTGGAACCAAGGGTTTCCCGTAGTAAGCTGCTAGGCCGCGGGCCACGGTAGCTCCTACCCTAAGCGCGGGTCCTAGGCCTGGTCCCAGAGCAACTGCGAAGGCGTCAACTTCTCTTATCGAAATGCCGGCTGCCTGAAGGGCGGTCTTAATTACCTCTGGTGCTACCTTTAGGTGGTGCGCAGCTGCTTCACGTGGGTGTATACCCCCGGAGCTCGGCACGTACGTGCTTCGTGCGCTGGCTAGTATGTAGGGTTTATGCGTGGAAGCTATCCCGACCCCAAAAGTGTGCGCGGTTGACTCTATTCCAAGAACGTAGAGATCCCTGTCCCAGTCGAGCCGGGGGTAAAGCTTGTGTGGATCACCCTTAGGTTGTCCGTAGGAACTCGGTGTGTCCACACTTACCACAGTGCCACCTCGGCACTGGATGCTTGTGGTATGCCATGAAGCTTCCGCACCTTGGACATACCTTATTCTTCCGCTTAATGGTTCCCTTCTCGTAGTCGTATTCGTACAGCTTGTGAACGTAGAGCTTTAACCCTTCCTTGGCCATGCAGGATCACCTCCTGCGTCTCTCAACTGTGGGGTGGGCCTAGCCTTCTTCCTCCTCTTCGGGGAGTTTATTCCGTTCCAAAATGTACTTCGGTTCGAACTGCAGCGCGCGCTCAACGGTATCGTAGATGTGCGCTTCAACTCTGGTTCTGCCTACGCCGTATTCCGAGAGCACCTTCCTGATGTACACTCTCTTGGGATCCACGCCAGCCCACTTGGATACAGCAATCCTAAGCTTCATCCTACTTGGTGTAGGCTTTCCTATGTGGAGCAGAACTATGTCCAGTTCCCTGCGCTTTACGAGCTTATTGTAGAAATCCCTCACTATGTATGCCTCGTAGCCCTCTCCCAGCTCTAGGTTCACCTTCCTCCCTTCCTTTGGTGCCAGCATCTCGGCAAAGTCCTTCATGGACGGCACTGCGCTCATAGCGCTTCCCAGAAGCCTGCTGATGCTGCTTGGAGATATTTTTATCTGCTGCTCTCGCCTCTGCAGGGCCGAAGCATGTGCATGATTTGCAGTGCTCTTGTCTTGCTATCTGCGTCAACTTTAACCACTGCTGAAGAGAACCCGGGAATGCCGTAAACGACAAGTGTTCCGGTAGGGGAGCAGTAGATCGCAGGGAGAGCCAAAAGGTCCTCTTCTCCGTCAACTAGCACTGCAACACCTTCGGAACCTGCAGCAGTACACACAGCTGCAAAAGCCTCCCGAGAAATGTGTGATGGCGGGTTAGCAACCCTCAGGACGGTATATCCTTCAAGTGAAGGGCATTCTCTGTCTAGCCTTCTCTCCTTGCAGTCTACCACGGCCGCATGAGGTCTTAACCCGGCTCTGGTCAGAACCTTGAAAGTGAAGTCGCCCACGGCCACGATCCTGCTGTACCTATGTTTCTTCAGGAAAGCTGTTCCTCGTGCAAGACTGTATAGGGATGTCCTGGGAAGCCTTGCTCCGAGAAGTAGCCGTAGCTCGTCTGGCAGGCATAGATCGTGCTGCAGCATAGATTGTCCCTGCTAACTGCTGTTTCCTGGATGTGGAGGCTGTAGTGAGCTTCTACCTAACCCTGAGTGCGTAACGTCCAGGTTGCGTTATACCCAGCTTTTTTGCAAGCTCGGACTTCTCCGGGTCTATTACCACTATCACGCCCTCCCAGTCATTGCTGAGGTCTGTGGAGCCGCAGACAGGACACCTAGTAGCCTCTTTTGGAACTAGGCTCTTGCACCTACGGCATGCCTTGAAAGGCCTTCCACGCGCACGGGAGGACACTTTTAAGCACCACGCAACACTTCTTGGCTGGGAGCGGACTCAAACAGTGTTTTACGGGCTCTCCTTCCCGCTCTTGGCCCGTTCTTTCCTCCTCCACCACTCCGGTTTGCCTAGGTACGGCTGCCTCATGGTTAGCTGGATCCTGGGCCTTTCGCCGTATGCTGCTGGCTCCGACACCGATATAACCCTGACGCGAACCCTATCGCCTACCTCGACAATTTTCTTGGTCTCCTCTCCTATGAATGCTCTGCGTTGAGGATCAAAGTGCACACGCTCATCCATTAGCTGGCTTATGTGAACGACGCCGTCCAGAGGCCCGAGGTTAACCCATGCTAGGGAGTTGCGGGCAGCGACTACCTCCCCCTCCGCTACCTCTCTTACCACGGGTCTGTAGGCTAAAACGTCGAACACAGCATCGTGGTAGGTGCCTCCATCTCCAGGGAGCAGTCGCCCCTCGGGGGAAACCTTCACGTTGATTATCGCCACGATCATGCCTATTCCTGGGTGGTAGCTTCCGACGAGATCCTCCTCTAGTACCCGTCTTGCTGCCTCCTCTAGGTCTGCGTCGAAAAGGTGTGGAGGTATCCTGACGCTGCCCTTGATCTTCAGAATCTTGTACATATCACAGTCCCCTAGACGGTAAGCCTCCGGCCAGATAGCAGACTTGCTTGCCTATGGAATCCAAGGCATAAGCAAATAAAAGCGTATCGAAACCGTCTGGGCCAGCGTGTATGTGGTTAACAGCCTTTACTGCGGGGCGAGCGACCATGCTCCGAGGCCCAACCCTGCGTCGAGCGCCATATATCATGAGAGTGTCGCTTGCGAGGAAACGTTTCAACTTCGTCCACGCAAGCAAGGATGATCGTCAAATACAGTTAAAGGCTGCATTGGTAGATAGACGCTAGTACTCGAGCATCAGCTTATGCCTGGACCTCCTATAATATATATTCGGTATACCTTTCTCCCGGAGGCGTCTTCTAAGCTCGTTGTCTGCCGTAACTGGTATAGCGTCTCTTAGCGTGAGGGCAAGGGTGATAATAGCTTCGTCGCCTCTACTGTCCCCCGTGTCGATAACCTTGCATCTCCTCCTCGCTACTACCTCCAGAGCTAGCCTGGCCGCTCGTGTCTTTTTCCAGCCTTCACCTGCAGCTATTCTCTCCAGCTCAGCGAGGACGCTCTTCGGGACTATGCACTCGGGCTCAGAGCCCAAAAGCTCGCTCACATCGCCGAAGACGTCTACACCGTCATAGATCAGCATGAGGATGCTCGCATCGTATATGGCCTTGGCTATTCTTTCGCGAGGCAGCTCTCTGCTCACTCCTCTACCTGCCCCCAGCCGACGAGCCTCCACCTGCCCATAACCTGCCTGGAGACAGCTACAAGTGCACCTTTCCACGTCACTATGGGCCTCCGGAGGGAGATCGTCAGCGTGTTGCCCTTCATCTCCCGAATCAGTCCTAGGGTTATCGCTGTCCCAGCTGTTAGCATTACAAGCTCTCCGCGCCTAGGCGGAGCTATCTTTACGAAGTCCCTGCCGCCCACAACTCTCTCAAGCTGATTGTAGGTTATCGTGACCTCATTCACGGCCGGCGGCATGCTTCCAGGCCTACCAACAACGTTGCCGACGAGGCCGTCGGCTTTCGTTAGGGATGGGTCGAGCTCTGTCCCAACAGCTACAAGGCCGCCGGGCTTCGCCTCATCGACTTCGAGTTCGCCGAACCTCAGGCTAGTTACCCTCGTTACGATGGGCTCATACCTGATCTTGCCCTTCTGCTCGACCCTCACGCCCGGCGAGATCTCTATCTCGTCCCCCACTCTAAGCACTCCCTGTATGAGTGCACCGCCTATAACGCCGCCCCTCAGCTTATCAATGGGTGTTCCAGGCTTGTTGACGTCGAAGCTCCTCACAACATACATAAGCGGCGGCTTCGCGGGATCCCGCTTAGGGGTTGGTATGAAGTGCTCTATGGCCATTAGAACAGCATCAACATTGACCTTGTGCAGAGCGCTCACGGGGATTATAGGTGAGCCTTCGGCCGGCGTCCCCTTAACGAACTCGACTATCTCCCTGTAGTTCTCCAGAGCTCTTTCTTTAGAGACAACGTCAACCTTGTTCTGCACGACGACGATGTTTCGGACACCTACTATGCTTAGCGCAGCCATGTGCTCGTATGTCTGCGGCTGCGGACACCTCTCATTGGCCGCTATCACCATCAGCGCGCCATCCATCACGGCTGCTCCAGACAGCATCGTTGCCATGAGTATTTCATGTCCGGGAGCATCCACATATGATAGGCGGCGCAGGAGCCTAGGCACCGTGCCGTCGGGACAGCTCTCCGGGAAGGGCTGGTACGCTTCTGGAGGCTCTGCACCCTCGCAGTACCACACCTCTCCTTCAGCGTAGCCGAGCTTTATAGTCATGCCACGCTTGAGCTCTTCGCTGTGCTTTGCAGTCCAAACCCCGGTAAGTGCTTGAACCAGCGTGGTCTTCCCGTGGTCGACGTGGCCAGCTGTACCTACGTTGACTTCGGGCTGTCTCCTCCTTTGAGCTTGGATCTCATCCATATCGATCTTCGGTGGCATGCAAACCTCCTCCGGGCCTAGTAGCATTCTCCTAAGAGCTACAAAACGATCTTGCCTTAGTCCCTCTCAGTCAGCGCATGCTTTGGAAAAGGCCTTGGCGGCTAAGCCTGCTTAGGGTAGACTATCACGGCGTTTACCTGGACTATGTCGCTGCTTATAGTGTTGCCTCGTACGGTCTTCCTTCTCCTTTCTCCATCCTCCCTGGGATGAAACCCTGGAGGCCCCGAGAGCAGCACCCTCTTCTTCACAGGACCTGGTATCGATGGTATCATTGGAAAGCCGCTGTTGTCGCTTCCACCCCGTATCTCGAGCTTGTAGCCTGGAAGACCTACAAGCCCTCCATCAAATGTATCGCCGATCTTAAGCCCAATCAGCTGTTCTGCAGGAGGACCGGTTAGGGTTACCTGCCACGCTTTTGCTCTAAACGCGACGCCTTCCGCTTCCTCTACCCCTAGCGCATCGCCTAGCCACTCCAGGCTTACCCTAACCTCGTTCTCGGGGACACTTTCATCGGCTATGGCGCGACACGTGTGCTTAACCTTGCCTTCCTCCTTCCTTATTCGTATGGTGATTACACCATGTACAGCGTTGAGCTCCCTGAGCAAGGCCGGGTTCGCTTTGCAGGTTGGCAGCTTTCTCTGGCTCTTCTCCTCCTCTCCGTATTCTATCGACTCGTCTCCCTTTACCTTAACATTTACCTCTCTAGACTTCTTCCCTGCCTCGGGATCCGAAATCACTACCTTGAACTCGGCCATATCCACTCACCTTCCCCGGTTCATCCCCGGGCTTAGGCCCAGCATCCCCCGGAATAGGGCCGCTAGCCGTCTCTTCCGCGGACCCTAATAAAAATCCTGGCAGCAGCGCCCTGCGCAGATACTATGCCAACATAGGAGCCGTACCGGGTATCAACAAGATATTAGCTCTTTGCTGCAGCCTAGACTGCAGGGTGTAGGTATTGAGTGAGGTGAAGGGTGCGGACGGCGGAGGTCAGCAGAAGCGCGTCCTAAGGCAGCCTATAGTAGTGGTGCTAGGCCACGTTGACCATGGCAAGACAACTCTACTTGACAAGATACGCGGAACAACCGTTGCTGCCAGCGAGCCGGGCCTCATAACTCAGCACGTGGGGGCGAGCGTGGTTCCATCGAGCGTGATAGAGAAGCTTGCAGAGCCCCTCAAAAAGCTGATACCGTTCAGGCTCGAGATCCCAGGCCTCCTCTTCATAGATACTCCAGGGCACGAGCTCTTCTCCAACCTGCGTAAGCGTGGTGGAAGCGTTGCCGACTTTGCCATACTCGTGGTAGACATCACCGAGGGCTTCCAGCCCCAGACGTACGAAGCCATAGAGATCTTGAAGCAACGCAAAGTGCCGTTCGTTGTAGCGGCTAACAAGATAGACAAGATACACGGTTGGAGGCCTAAGCCGAACTCCCCATTCATACTTTCGTACAGGAATCAGGACGAACGCGTCCGGCAGGAGCTAGAAAGGCTCTTGTGGGACAACGTGATCTCCCACCTCTACAGTTTGGGCTTCCAGGCAGATAGGTTCGATAGAATACGGGACTTCACCACGACGGTTGCAGTGATACCTGTATCGGCTAAGACCGGAGAGGGTGTGCCCGAGCTTCTGGCTGTTTTGGCGGGCCTCGCCCAGAGGTACCTTCAGAAGAGGCTGAGGTTTGCGGAGGGGCCGGCAAAGGCAGTCATCCTAGAGCTGAGGGAGCAGCCTGGCCTAGGCACGGCGGCCGACGTCATAGTCTATGACGGTGTGCTCAAGAAGGACGACATAATAGTGACCGGCGGCCTTCAGGGACCGATAATAACCAGAGTTCGTGCTCTGCTCATGCCTAGACCGCTTCAGGAAATCCGTGTGGCTAAGAGGGATCTCATGCTTGTCGACGAGGTGTATGCGGCAGCCGGTGTCAGGGTCGTCGCTCCTCAGCTGGAAAACGCTGTGGCTGGTGCACCGCTGTACGTTGCTACTAGCGAGGAGGAGGCGAGGAAGTTGGCGGAGGCTGTACGCCGTGAGATCGAGGAAGTGCTGGTGAAGAGTGACAAGGAGGGGGTCGTGGTAAAGGCGGACACCTTGGGCAGCCTTGAGGCGCTAGTCCAGGCGCTTCGATCGCGCAACATCCCAATAAGGTACGGTGATGTGGGCCCCGTCGCGCGCAGAGACGTCGTGGAGGCTGATGTTAGCCGCGAGATGAACAAGTTCTACGGCGTTATCCTCGCGTTCAACGTCAGAGTGCTTCCCGAAGCAGAGGAGGAGGCCCGGAGAAGGGGCATAGTGATATTCAGACACAACGTGATCTACCGTTTAATCGAGGAGTTCGATGAGTGGTACAAGAGGCAGATCGAAGAGGAGCGCAAACGGGCCCTCGAGTCCTTGGTGAGGCCAGGAAAGATAAGGATATTGCCCGGCTACGTGTTCCGTAGGAGTGATCCAGCCATAGTAGGCGTAGAGGTTCTCGGTGGCAGGATAAGGCCTGGGTATCCGCTCATGCGCGACGATGGAAAGAGGGTTGGGTTTATCCACCAGATACAGGATAGAGGCTCTACGGTGCCCGAGGCCAAGGTTGGCATGGCCGTAGCGATATCTATTCGCGGCCACGTTATGGTCGGAAGGCATGTAGATGAAGGTGATGTGCTCTACACCGACATCCCAGAAGAGCACGCAGTAAAGTGGTTGACCGAGTTTAAGAGTGAGCTCAGCGACGACGAAATGGTGGTTTTGAAGGAGATCATCAAGATAAAGCGCAAGCAGAACCCGACCTATGCGGTAACGTTCGGTGCTGGGACACTGTAACAGTTGGAGGAGGTGCTGCTCCCGGGAGGCCCAATGCACTTCAACAACTTACGCCTTCAGGAAATACTCTCAATGGTATCGAACCTAGCAGAACTGGGCGAGGCTGCAGCAGGTTCGACTGCCGAGCGTAAGCTTGCAGGCAAGGTTAAGAGCGTCTTTGAGGGCTTGCCCTCCGTCTCTGCCGAGATACTTCCTGTGCCGCTAAAGACATGGATCGACCGGGGAAGCAGCATCAGCGTCTGCGGAGAGGAGGTTCGCGCGCTAGCCCTTCCACCGCACCCGGGATCCTCTGCGGGCGGCCCTGTAGCCTTTGCAGACTCTGAGTACTTGAAGGGAAGCCTCGAAGACAAGATCGCTGTGCTCGAGGATCCAGGCGAGCTTGATGTTGCAGCCTCGCTCTACGCTAAGGCCGTGGAGAGCGGTGCAGCTGCAGTTATTTTCCACAGCAGGAGGAAGGGGGTGCTAAGACGTTTCGTGGTAGGAGCTGGATGGAGAACTTTCACCGAGAACGCTCCTATACCAGCACTGTACATTGACGGGAAGGCGGCCGAGCTTCTGAGCCGCTGTGGTAGGGAGGTGGAGGTTCGCCACGGGGGAGCCATTGTCGACGCTACGGGCTACATCGTCGAGGCGCACGTGGATCTAGGTCAGCCCGGAGGCAGCCTCTTACTGGCGGCCCACCATGACCACTGGCTTGGCGGCGCCAACGACAACCTAGCCTCTGTGGCAGCTATGGCGCAGTTAGCAAGGGAGCTTCTTAGGGTGGGCAGAGGATCGGTAACACTTGTCAGCCTAACTGCGGAGGAGATAGGGGGCTTCTGGGAGTATCCCCAGTTCTCGAGCTACGGTTCGAGGCTCTATGCTGAGTACCTCTCTAAAGTTGGTGCTTGGAGGGACCTCGTGATTTACATGGACTCTGTAGCAGGCAAAGGCTTAAGGGTGTACGCTCCGGCACTAAGCCGTCTTTCTTCCAACAGCTTAGGCGGCAAGGAGCAGGTGGTATTTTCTACGCTTGCTCCAGCCCCGTTGAAGAACTTTGTCGAGAAGGGGTTTCCAGCAGTCATGGTTTCGAGCTTCCCTACAGACATGTATGCTAGGCACAGCACCCTAGACACCCCCCAGAGGCTAAACCGGGAGAACTTGGCGCTAGCTCTAAGTTTCGTGAAGATGCTGTCCCTCAAAGCCCTGGAGGGCGGGGCTAACGCCATTCGAGCGGACTTGGAGCACCTGCTGAGCGGCCTTATCCGCGAGGCTGAGAGGTACGGTTCTCTACAGCTCAGATCAGCAGCCTATCGCCTATCGAGGCTCGCAGCTACAGCGCGAGGGAGAGCTGATGAAGCTTCTGTGCTGCGCCTAGTATATAGAAAGGCTTTACAGCTCTCGCTGGGCTTCGTGAAGGTAAGCTGCACGGGTGGCTGCGAAGACTGGCATGCCGTGCTGGTCCTCCCCGGCGCCTGGTGCGCCAATGCGGTTAGGCGGGAGATGCTCAAAGCTCTGGAGGCATCTTCGCTCGCAGATGCCGATGGCAGCTACTGCAAGCAGGCGGCTCTAAGCGCTGCTAGCCGGCTCAAGATGCTCTGTCCCGTATGCCGTCTGTCCTGCGAGCTTGCCGAGATCCTGCACAAGGCCGCACAGGGAGGCTGCCGCCCTCTTGAGGCTGTGCTTAAGCTTGTGACGGAGAACGTGAAGTCGACCTACGGTTACACCCTCAAGCTGCTCTCCGAGTCTCTATCACGCACGGTGGAGGAGCTGCTCTCCGAGTTCCATAAAACAGCCTCATCCTAGGAGCCCACCTCCTCCCAAAGGATCTCCCGGGCTACAGCCTCTGCTGCCTTACGCGTAACTAGGCCTTCTGAGAGGTTCACTAGCCTCTCTGCAAAAAGTTTCCTGGCCTCCTCGAGCTCGGCTCGCGTCGAGATAGCCCTTACCCCCGCCATTGGAAGCCACAGCAAGGTGTCTAGCTTGAGCGGGGGTATGCCAGAGGCAGCGGAGACCCTCCTCCACGCCTGTACAGCGGCGTCCCTGCACCTGGACATTATTAGCTCCGGGCTCACCCTCAACATCCCAGAACTTCTTGTCAGTATGGACATCCTCCTATCTATCGGCACGTCTATCTCGCCGAGGTTCCTTACATCCATGCCTAGAGCCCTAAAGGCGTAGAAGGCCATCTTGACGGCAAAAACCACAGTCTTGCTCGCCTTGTCTGATCCTAGACTGAGCGCCAGCTCGTCCCTTAAGCGCTTAAGGTCGGTGTACTCTGATGGGTTTGCCGCTAACCTCTTCAGCAGGCTTCTCGCCTTCTCAAGCCTTTTTGCCTTCTGCTCTCGCTGCACCCTATTGCCGCGAGACTCGAGAAGGAACTCCGAGACAATGTCTGCCGGGTTAGCATCGCTCGTGATTTGTGCGGCTGCAGCTCTCTGGATGAAGCGAGCATACTCCTGCCAGTACTCCTCTCCCCGTACGCTTAGTCGATAGCTTACTATGGCGTTTGCCACGGCAAGGGCTACCGAGAGAGCACCGGTGCATTTCACCATAACCTTGACGGCGTCGTACTGCGGATCCCTCTCCACGAGCACCTCCACAGCTTCGGGAGGAACCATCGACAGCACTCTTGCCACCGACCATATCCTCTCATAGCTGGTTTTGCACAGGATCAAGGAGCAGCTCCTAGGTGCTGTAGCGTGCCGTGCGGCAAATTTTAGGTGCTCCGGAGCCAACACTAGCACGTAGTGAAGCCGATGAGGACAAAAACCCCGTTGACGTCAGAGGTTCGGTGATAGGGGTCGGCGTCACCGAGGCCGGCTACAGCGGTGGTTGCGTTTGGCCAAGGATGTGCACATTGTGACGCATACAGATCTAGATGGCATAGCATCGGCGGCAGTCTATCTGCGGCTTCTCTCAAAATCCAGCGCTCATGGCGAGGCAGACGTGACTTTTGCCGAGCCTTACAACCTTCACAAGGTTCTTAGCACGCTAGGGCAGGTTAGACGTCTAGCTATAATGGATCTGGGCCCTAACGCCGACACCGTAAACAACATTCTAAGGGAGCTCTCGAGGCTGCGTTCCACGGCAGAGTCTTTGGAGTGGTACGATCACCACAAGTGGGAGGACAGCTGGCTGAGCTCGGCCAGGTCGGTAGGTGTCAGGGTATATATCGAAGGCGACACGTGCGCAGCCGGCGTCGTCGCCAGGCGGGCTGCCGAGGTTCTCGGAGTGAAGCCCGACGAGCACATAGAGAGGCTCGTCAGAGCCACCTGCGCAGCCGACCTCTGGGTATGGGATGATCCGCTGGCGCCCCGCCTCTACCGCGTTGTTGACCGCTACAGAGGTCCGCAGGGCGACATGTGGCGAAGACACCTCCTCGAGAAGTTCTCGCAGGGCGAGCTCTGGTGGGGGGAACTCGACGAGGCACTCCACGAATACCTGAAGCTGGAGCTTGAGAACGCTTCTAGGTCTCTGCGCACAGTTATTGTGGATGCTGTAAGGTCCTGCAGGATAGCTGTGGTGCTCAAACCCAGAGGACCGCCCAGCGCCAGCATCCTGGGAGGTATGCTAATCAACAGATTTGGTGCCGACGTCGCAGTGGTGGTGAAGACTTCGGGCAACGGCTTGAGCCTGCGCTCGAGGACGGTAAATGTTAGGAAGATAGCGTACACCTTGGGGGGTGGAGGGCATCCCCGCGCGGCTGGAGCCCCCCTCAACATGCCCCTCCTCTTCCGAATAGCCTCCATGTTCTGGCCAAAGATTCGGGCTCGATATGCAGCTAGGAAGGTGAAGGAGGCGATAACGAAGTTGGGGTCGTGCCCAAGGTTGGAGGAGTAGACCTAGCAGCATCCCCGAAGAGACCCAGCGCTGTTGCCCTATTCGAGAAGCGGGGAGGTGCGTGGACCCTAAACCTGGTCGCAGAGGGTCCCATGAGCGTAGAAGAGCTCGCCGAATTGCTGCTAGCCGAGAGACCCACTCTCGTAGCCGTTGACGCACCCCTACTGTGCCCCGAAGGCGTCAGCTTCCGCCAGGTTGAGCGTCAGCTCATGAAGGTAGGTGGGAGGGTTCTCCCCCTCACGTGGCCTTCCATGAAGGCTCTCTGCCTGCGTGCCAGGGATCTGGCAGCAAGGCTTCTCAGTGGCGGTATCATAGTTGTGGAGACCCACCCCTACAGCGCCGCGAAACTAGCAGACTGCCCCCTGCGGGAGCTTGCCCGGCGAGTGGCGTCGGCAGCTGTAGAGGAGCCGTCTAAGCACATTGTGGACGCGGTGCTATCTGCGTTGGTAGCTTTGTGCGTAGTTGAGGCGTGCTCACTGAAGCTAGCAGGGATTGACGGTACCATCTACCTCGCTGCACCAGAAAGCTGCAGCAGGCTGGAGGCACTTATCGCCCTGGACTCTGTAACGGAATCTTCCTAGACGTGTTAAGTTCGGGGTGAAGTTTAAATTTCGGCAAGATCGCCAGAGAAGGTTGGTGAAGTTGTGTTGGCCAAGATCCGTGTTTGGATAGATAGAGATCAGTGCATTGCCGACATGATATGTGTAAGTCTCTGCCCCGACGTGTTTGAGATGAGCGAGGAGGACGGCAAGAGCCAGATTGTGGCAAAGTGGCGCGTTGACCCCAACAATGTCGGCGAGGGCCTCGTTGACGAAAGCCTCAAAGACTGCGTCTCCTCAGCTGCAGAGTCCTGCCCTGTAGCCATAATACACTTTGAGGAGAAAAGCTGACTGTCCTGCAGCAATTTTATTGGGAGTCTTCAGAGTTTATCCCAAATTTTTCATGGAAGTGTGGAGCTGCTTCCATCTTCCTAGGGTTCCTGCCACTCAGTGTTGAATATGGCGTAGATCTCCTTAGCCCTCTTCTCGCCTATGCCCTCTACACTCATGAGCTCCGTCATTGATGCGTTGGCGATCCTCCTCAGCGTCCTAAACTTCCTCAAAAGCCGTCTGGCCAGCGTAGGTCCTACAATGCCCTCTGCGACGTAGAGTATGCGCTCATTCAAGGTCATAGGCTTCTTCTCTACGCGCATCCTGGCGACGCGCTTCTCCTGAAGGCTCCCCAGGCTCTTGGCTTTGGCTGCAAGCCACGCAGCAGTAGCTCTCCTGTTTGGTGTATTGAGGACAGGTATGCCCCAATCCAGGATAATCTCGTCTAGTATCCTTAGGGCGGCCCCCATATTCCACTTCGTGTACTTCTCTATCGCCCCGAGCCACCCCTCTAGCACTATCATAGGTATTAGCCCGTCCTCCTCAGCCGCTTTGACTAGGAGCTTTGCCTGCTCCCAGATCCTATTGTCCCGGACGCTGTTGAGGAGATCCGTTACGGTTTTCCTCTCCACGAGGATGCCCCGGACGCGCTCTGTGCCCACGAGGTAGTAGTCGCCGACGTTCAGTGCCGTAACAGCCACCTTCAGCCCTCTTCTCTTCAGCTCCTCAACAATATCCTTGTTCTTGCTGGCCTCCCTAGTGTCTACAACTATGTCAGCAGGCGACAGCAGCATCTCGGAGAGCACGCCCAACCTTGGCTCCCATGAGTGATGCTCTACCAAGTATGCTTCAATTATAGGTTATGCAGAGCTTTTACGGTAGCTTGCCGTTCAAGTTTATGCCTCTCTTGCAGCAAACTATCTTGGTGCAGGGCTTTGCAGGTTGCCGTTGCAGCCTACAGCGGTGATTTGGGGCAGCCGTACCGAAGGGAGGCGCAGAGGTTTGTCGAGAGGGTTGCAGAGCTCTGCGGACGCGATACTGTAATGTTCCTTGGAGGGTATCGGGGCTTAATGAGGGTGGTCGCTGATGAGGCGCTTAAAGCAGGGCTACAGGTGGTGTTTGTTATTCCCGTCGACTATGAAGCTGACAGCTACCCCGCAGGCTCGGTTGTGGTTAGAACGGGGCTCGGCCCTCGCGAGAGAAGCGCTGTGCTTGTACGCAGCGGTGACGTGGTTGTAGCCTTGGGAGGA
Organism: Thermoproteota archaeon; assembly: GCA_040514325.1. Taxonomy (GTDB): domain Archaea; phylum Thermoproteota; class Thermoprotei_A; order Sulfolobales; family Pyrodictiaceae; genus QNYQ01. Next base: position 19,552 of record JBEVCG010000047.1, read on the forward strand.
GGACTTGGAACGCTCTTTGAGGTCTTTCTAGCTGTCAGCTACGGAAAGAGAATCCTCATGCTTAGGGGCTTTGGGGCACCTTCTGACAAGTTTGCTGACTGCTACTCTGACGGCGTTGTAGACGAGAGGTTTGCGGCGCGTGTGGAGTACTATGAAAGTGGTGAGACCCTAGCAGAAGCACTTTGCGGTGGGTGAACAGCTACCGATTTTTACCTCCAGCCATGTTTACCATGTGAACAGCCTCGCGGTGCTGGCTCTTGATGGGGCATGTCTATAAGTCGAGGCTCTCCAAGATAGAGGCCTACATCGAAGAGCGAGGTCACTGTGCGGCTATTGTCGAAGGGCAGTCCAACGTAGCATACTTTACGGGCTACCGTGGGGCGGGCTACCTTGTTCACGTAGCTGGAGAAGGGGCGAAGCTCGTCGTCCCCATGCTCGAGTACCTCAACGCCTACGATGCGCTAGCGTCGGTGGAGCTCGAGGATGTGGTTGAGGTGGTGGTGGCAAAGCCATACCCCCTGCCTAGAGGAATGGCGCCCGAGATGGAGGGGTTCAGGGTCGTTGACCACAAGCCCTTGGAGGCTGTAGCCAAGCTGCTTGGAGACTGCAGCAGCGTAGCAGCCGCAGTATACTACACCGACACAGCCGAGGCGCTGTCTACAGCTGCACCGGGCGCGAAGCTTGACACCAACCTGAGAAGCGAGGTAGAGAAGTGGCGCTCTGTGAAGGAGCCCTGGGAGGTTGAGCACATAAAGAAGGCGCTTAGGATAACCGAGAACGCCTTCATGGAGGCGGTCAGCCAGCTCGATTACGGCGTCTCGGAAGCGGAGCTTGCAGGCATTATAGAGTACTCGTTTAGACTCCAGGGCTCGGAAGGGGTGGCGTTCCCCACCATAGTAGCGTTTGGCGCAAACACCGTATATCCTCACGCAAGCCCCTCACAGGCGAGGCGACTTACGCGCCCCACACCGGTTCTAATAGATCTAGGTGCGAGGTACGAGGGCTACGCCAGCGATATGACGAGGACCATCTATTTTGGGTCGCCAGATCAGGAGTTCCGGAGTGTTGCAGAGGCCGTTAGAGAGGCGCTGCTGGAGGCTGTGGACAAGGTTTCGTCGGGAGTTGAGGCTGGGGAGGTCGACGCCGCAGCCAGGAGGGTCCTTGAGCGCTACGGGCTATCTAGCTACTTCATACACAGCCTCGGTCACGGGGTTGGTCTCGATGTCCACGAGAGGCCTAGGGTGTCTCACAGCAGCAAGGAGCAGCTCGTAGAGGGAATGGTCATCACGGTGGAACCTGGCGTGTACCTACGCGGCAAGTTCGGTGTACGCATAGAAAACGTGGTTCTGGTCGCCAAGCGCAAGGCCCAAGTCCTGACAGCTTTGCCGGAAGACCTATGGGTGTGACCTGGTGCACACTACCGCTACAGCCCTAGGACGCGTTTTCTGTTTCTTTAACAATGAAGCCTCATGTACTACAGCGATAAAGTAAAATTAACGTAATTCGCTGCACAGCTCCTTTATGGGGTGGTGGTTAGCAGGGGTAGAACCTGTTGCGCGTAGGTGTGGCAGAGCTTCCACTGCACAACGGCCATGTGCCCAGATGGCTAGTTGAGTACATGAAGAAGCTGGCTAGAGCCATGCTGTCGGTAATGGTCGAGCTACACGGCCCCAACAAGGTTGTCGAAATGTTCGCAGACCCGGTATGGTTTCAGGCGTTCAACAACGCCATAGGAATGGACTGGGACAGCAGCGGCTCTACAACGGTGACCACTGGCATAGTTAAGCAGGTTCTGAGTGAAGACCCCGATATGGGGCTGCTCGTTGCCGGTGGTAAGGGTTCGAGGGCGCGCGAAGCTGCCAGAGAGATCGAATCTAATGCAGATAGGTACGGAATAAGTGAGTCCCTCAAGAGAGAGGCTGTATATGCTTCAAGGCTCGCAGCAAAGACCGACTCGGTCCTCCTCCAGGACGGGTACACCCTCTATCACCACGCAGTCTTCGTGTCAGGCGAGGGGGCGTGGGCCATAGTTCAGCAGGGGATGAACGTTTCAACGAGGTTCGCGCGGCGCTACCACTGGCTTGCTCCGCTCGACAGAAGCCATCCGACGCTTGAACCCCACGCGGCAATCTCTTCAAATTCGCGCGAAAGGTTCGTTGTGGATCTAACGAGCAGAGTCAGCCTAGACGCGCGAAAGCTCATCGTAGACCTGGCCAAGGAGCCTCCGAAGAAGGCAGTGCGCCTCGTAATGGAGGCGTACAGGGCCCTGCGCGGAGACACTACGATCGAGCTGTGGCTGCGCCCGAACCAAGCCTCAAGCACAAGTTCCGAGCGTTTTCGCCAGGAGCTTCTAAGGTACTACAGGCCGCAGGAAAGGCCTCCGCGGCACATTGAGAGGGTCCTCAGAACGATCTATGATGCTGCCCCGAAGACCCTAGAGGAGCTTGTGCTCGTCGAGGGCGTAGGACCAGCTGTCGTCAGAAGCCTCGCCTTGGTGGCAGAGCTCATCTACGAGGCCCCTGTAAACCACGATGACCCGGCAAAGTGGCCTCTAGACCCGTTCCGCTATGCCTACGTTGTGGGAGGCAAGGACGGTGTGCCGTTCCCCTTCAGGAGGGATTACGCGGAGAAGGTGATTGAGTTCCTGGAGAACGTCCTAGCTGAGGCGCGCATAGACGACAAACATAAGAGAAGGGCTCTTGAGCGTCTACACAGGCTTGCCAGCCTCTTGAAAAGCTAGTCAAAAATGCACCTTTACGCTTGGCGCTAGCGCTTGCTGTTCTACCTCCTCTCGATGAGGACTGCGTTAACGACGCCGTCCTGGCCTGGCCTTGAAGTTACCACAGCTCTGCCCATCTCTGTCTCGATTATAGTCCCCCTCACTATGACATTGGCTCTCGCGTAGTGCGGGTTGGCCGGCGTCTCGACAACCCTTAGTATCCTCACCTTCTTTGCAGTGTTCGTTGAAGGGTCTACGACGTTCGCATAAGCTGCGCGCTTGAGTCTAACCTTGTAGTTACCTCCCCTAATCCTTATCAGCTTACGCTCCTCGGTGCTGTCAAGCCTAGTCATTGTGGGGTAGCGTCCCATCCAGTACTTACGCTTAACCTTCTGGTGCGGCCTCTTCTTTCCGCCGGTAGGCTTCCTCAGGTCGTTCCCTTGGTACACGCCCAATCTTTCCGCCCATATGGCTCTACGGTGGCGCTGGAGGCGGCATATAAGTGCTACCCCTCCCTCTCAACATCTTGAGCGGTCCTAGCTAACGCGTCCACTGTCACAAGCTCACCGTAGAGGTCGGGATGAATCCACGGGGTAAGTGCCATGACCACGGCGAAGTATGTTAGGTCTGTCCTCGTCACCAGACCGCCCGTAAGGTAGCCTATCAGGCCGAGCCTCCGCCCTATGTTCTGCCTCTTCAGCTCCCTGGACGCTATCTCGCCAAGCTCGAGCCCAGCGAGCAGCTCAGACCTCCACCTAGGGGGAAGAGGGAATGCCGGGCTTACCCCGACGCTCGCATTCCCCTGCCTGTTGATGACAACGGCTACCTGCAACTCGAGGGGATAGCCCGTCCACTCCATAACAGCTCCAGCCTCTACGCCGACACCGTAGTCGGCATTCAGCACTTCAAGGGCCTTCAACGCTCTGTTTGTCGCGCCGGCGAGGATCTCAGAAAATCCTAGGGGCTGTCTTGGTACTCCGATTTCCACCTCAACGCCCTTCACGTCGGGCCTGCATATGAGGCTGAACGCCTTCTTGACAGCGTTCACCTTGACGGCATTTGAAGACCCCACGGCCACCTTGCATACGTCCACACTGCCCACCTCGGAGTCTGCCCCTACCTAATTCTGGTAATCAGCGCGTAGAAGAACCCTGTCGTTTCGTGCCTGTGGGGCCACGAGCGCATTGTGCCCTTAAGTATGGGTGAGGGGTCATACGGTCCATCTAGAGGCTCTAGCTCGAAGTTTCTGTGGCGGCTGAGGAAAGCTTGAACGACATTCTCACCCTCCTCGGGGAGCACGCTGCAGACGCTGTACAGGATCCTGCCGCCGGGCCTTACAACCTTCGCAGCCTCCTCAAGGAGTAAGAGCTGCAGAGCTGTCAGCCTGCGGAGAGAGCTCGTGGAGAGGCGCCACCTGGCCTCGGGCTCCTTCGCGAGCGCGCCGGTGCTAGAGCAGGGTGGGTCTACGAGGACCCTGTGCGCTATGCTGCTGCCAAAGGCTGTTGAGGCCCGCGTGGCGTCGGCGGCGGCTATGTTTATTGAGAGGTAGGTTCCAGTGCGTCTAGCCAGCTCAACGAGCCTCTCTAGCCTGTCTGGGTAGAGATCCATGGCTATTATCAGCGACCTGTTGGCCGATAGCTCGGCCAGGTGCGTTGTTTTGCCGCCTGGAGCTGCGCACATGTCGACTATCACCTCACCCTCTCCGGCTCCGAGGAGGTAGCCTGCCACCGTGCTGGCCTCGTCCTGGGGCACAGCCTTCCCCTCCTCCACTATGGAGAGCCTGCTGTAGTCTACAGTTCCGCGGTACCTTACGTGGTACTCTACAACCCGGCTTGGCCATGCCTCAACGCCTACCCTCTCAAGCTCCTCTAGAACCTCCTCAACAGTGGACTTCAAGCGGTTCACGCGAAAGCCTAGCACGGGGCGTGACACGTTCACAGCTTCAGCGAACTTCGCCAGCTCGCTCCACCCGATGAAGTCCGCCAGCCTCTCTATGAGGATCCTCGGCAGCTTGAGCTTCAGCTCCAGCTCGTCCCACTTATCCTTCGGCTTCCAGGGATCCCTCACGAGCTTTCTGTAAAGCTTGAGCGGTTGCTCGCCGCGCCTGCCGAAGCGGAGCCGGAGCATTCCCGTGAGCTTGACCATAATTTCGTCGGACAGCTCGGCGTCCCTAACCTCGTCGAACTGCGCAAGGTACACAGCGAGCCTCAGCGACTGACGTAAAGCTGCCGGCAGCCTTCTAACGTCGACGCCGAGCTCCTCTCCGGCTATCTTGTCAAGGATGCCCTGAACCCGCCCCATCTTATACATGAGCGCAGTCAGAAGCCTATCGAAGCCCGTGCCAAGCAGCCCGTACTTGGCTAGCACCTTCCGCTTAACAGCCTGGAACGGCTTCACCTTCTCAGAGTACTCGAGGACTTCCATCAGCGCCTTGACGGCTGGCCGAGACAGCCTCCCCATAGCTAACCACTCGCTACCTTCCTCATTGTCTCCGTGAGAGCCCTAATGGCAAGGTAAACGGTCTCTAGCCGTGGTGTGTAGACCCCCTTTTCGACCCCTTTCCTTATAATGTAGCCCAGCATATATTCCGCTTCGGTTTGCCGTCCAGCCTCCAGGTCTCTAGCAAGCTTTGGTACACAGCCTCGCATGGATAGCATGCGTGCCACTGCCCCGCGTATATCAGAATCCACCCCCAGCTGGCTTGCAACAAGCTCAGCTTCACTCACGAGGGACTCTAGCAGCAGTGTGGCGCTTTGGCTCGGACCTATACGTGAAGCTGGAACGCCCAGGATAGCTGCCACCGAGCCGACCAGGGCGTGAGAGGAGCTGTATGCCCAGAGCTCTCCCAGAAGCTTGCTCTCCGGGAGGAGCTTTACCCTCTCGAAGAGGGCTGGCGGAGCGGCCTCGAAGAGGCTGCTGGCCGGACCACTGACGGCTAGCAATGACCCCTCTCTGACGCTGTGAACTCTATGCCCCTCCCTCACTGCGCACGTGTAAAGCATAGCGTAAGATACCCTCCCTCCAAGCCCCAGAGACTCGGCGACATCTAGCGCGTAGGGTGAGGGCTGGACGAGAACAACGCTTTTTGCTTTCGAGACTTGGGCAACATTGGCAGCAACCTGCTCCAGTATGTTTAAAGGCACGGCAAGCACGATAGCGTCTGCGTCCCTCAGAGCAGGGGGTGCAAGCCTCTTAGCCTCCACCCGAACTTCTTGGGTCGTCCCGTTACTGTGGACAACAACCCTTCCATGTCTGAGAAGTTGAAGGCTAGACTCAGAAAGGCATGCCACCGTGGGTATGTGGCCTTGGGACGCAAACACGGCCGACAGCATCAAACCAACGGCACCGCAGCCCACAACCACGATGTCCACTGTAGGCCTCCCAGGTACTACGGCCCTTGCCCCTTAAATCC
>JBEVCG010000048.1:0-7356 GCA_040514325.1 Thermoproteota archaeon
TCCTCTACAACGCTGTGAAGCTCAACCTTAACCTGCTCTACGGGCTCAGCGAGCTCAGCACCCACGATGCATTTCTCGGACAAGCCACTGTTACGTAGGGTAGCATAGATGCCGATGCTCCTACCGGTGTAGACCAGGCTAGAGTCTACAACGCTAACACCACCAACAGCTAGAGGGAGCAGAGCTGCAGAAAATGCAATCAAGGCCGCGAGGGCAAGCAGGACCTTGCGCCGAACCATCACCTTGCAGCCTCCTTTAGCTCAGGGTTAGCAGTGCATCCAGGTTTTCGGATAGGATGTAGACCCCGACAGCAACCAGGAGGGCTCCCTGGAGCCTCAACACGGCCGAGCTTCTCATGAAAGCCTCCAATCTCAAGGCTAGGCTGGAGCCCAAGGAGGCTGCGAGAGCGTAGGGTACACTGTAGCCTAGGGCGAACATTATCGAGGCAGCAGCGACTATGTGGGGTGCAGACTCCACCAAGGCGATCATGGCTATTAGGAAGGGAAGGCTGCACTGAAGCCCAAGCAGCGGTAGGAGGCGCCCCAGTCTGCCGCCAGCACCGATCAAGGGTTTATGGCCGCGGAGGAACTCGATGCCCCATGCAGCCACGAGGCTGGCTCCAAAGGCCACAGCAAGCACGTAGAGGTTGACGGCAAGCCCGCTGCCGACGATATAGAGGGCTGCAAGCAGCATGCCAACGATAGCGGCTGCTGCAGCAACACCCGCAGTATTGTAGATGAAGGCCTGCAGCAGCCTCCCCTCCCGCCCCCTCTGCATAGACGAATAGGCGAGGACCACCGGCAAGCTGCAGGGAGATAAAGCGCCTAGCAGGCCCAGGGTGAAGGCGCCGACAGCTTGCAGAGCCGCGCGGAGAAGCCTACTACCACCAGCAGCCGTAGACGAGACAGCAGCTGTTGTAGAGGACAGCCGCCCCTCAAGCGCTGCCTCGACAAACTCCTTCAGCCTGAGGTACTGGTCTCCCGCCCCAGAGGTGCCGATGTGGCGTGCCACTTCAATACCGTCGCGGAAAACTATGAGGGTAGGTGTACCGTAGACTTCCAGCTCGCTAAATAGCTCCAAAGCAGCGCCTGCATCAGCCCTCATCATCTTATCCACGTGAGCCACTACAACGCGCACACCTGCACCCTCTCTTGCAAGCCTCAACACTGCCGGTTCAACAAGCTTGCAGCCAGGACACCCCTCAGACTTGAAGAAGGCTAGGACCGTGCCGCTCGACACGTAATCGTGGAATAGAGAGGGGTCGCTGACCTCAACAACGCCAGAGGACGAGGCGTTGTGACCGGCGCCAGCAAGCTCGACCGCCAGGGCTGCCGCGATGTAGAGGGCTAGGATGGCGAGCGCCTTCGCAAGCAGTCTAGAGGTGCTAACACGCGGAGTCTCAAGCCTCATTCTCCTGGAGCGCCTCCTAGCCACCGCCGACAACCTCCATTATCCTCTTAACGAGCTCTTCTGCAACAACGCGCTGACCACGTATCCACCCCTCGCTCGTAGGGCTGACGTAGTACCTCATGGCGCCGCTCCGATCCACTATAATAAACCCTGCACTATGGTCTACAAGCTGCTGCTCAGGGTGCGGTTCAACGTATATGCCGTACATGCTCCAGAGCCTCCTCATAACCTCCTCGCTGTCATGGACCCACACCCACCTGATGCCCTTCTCCAGGTAGTCGCCGGCTTTCTCCAGCTGGTACCTCCTAGCATCCTCGAGGGTCTCAAACCAGGGGTCGACGCTCAACGTTACAAAGACAACCTCGTCCTCTAGACCGCGCTTGAGGACTTCGTTGAACGCGTACAGCATTATGTTGGTCTCCCAGTGGCACACATTGGGGCAGAGGACGTACTGCGGAACAACAACGTTAACCTTGCCCGGAACCGGTACAACCATCCTGCCCACGGTGGTCTGAACCTCTACGGGCTCTAGCACCCTGCTGTAAGCGGCAACCTGCACGTACTCGTTAACACGCTCAGTTCCAAGGTCGATTTTCGAAAACAGGATGTGGCCGATAGCAAGGCCCGCTGTAACGCCAACCAGCACGGCGGCAGCAACCATCAGTAGAGCTACAATGCCCGCTTTCATAGCAAGCACTCCCTAGACGCTTCACCTGTAGGGGCTTGTCTAGGCTGAAATGAATGTTTCGTTGCACAGGTAGGAGAGCTTCTCCCACCTAGAAACGCTACCCATCATCGCCGCTGTGGCGGTGGTGGCCTTGGCTGCAGGCTACATAGCGCCCTACAAGCCAATGGACATAGTGGGGAGCCCGCTAGCACCCCCGAAGCTACACCCCCTAGGCCTCTCCTTTGGCGAGCACTGAACAGCGTTAGAGGCTCAGCTGGCTGGCTACGCTCTGGAGGGCGAGGAGCCCCAGCTCTAGGAACTCGTCGAGGTCTACGCCGAGCTCCTCGATCTCTCTTACCCTGTTCCTGTCGACTCCGCGGGCGAAGTCCTTCGACTTGAACTTCTTCTTCAAAGTTTGCAGCTTGACCTCGGAGAGCTTCTTGTTCGGCATAACCAGGGCTGTGGCCACTATCAATCCTGATAGGTGGTCGCTGGCTCGCAGCGCCTTCGCCATCTTCTCTGCCTCGGCCGTGGAGGGTTTGTAGCCGTTGTGCTCGTTGTGGGATGCTATCGCCTCGAGGGCGTGCCTTGGGAGCAGGTCCTCGAGTATCCTGACAGCCTCGAGCCCATGCCTTGAGGGGTCCCTGCCCACAAGCTCGTAGTCGATATCGTGGAGAAGCCCTACGAGCCCCCAGAGCTCCTCGTCCTCACCCAGCCTCCTGGCAAGAGCCCTCATTATGGCTTCAACAGCTATGCAGTGCTTGACCATCCTATCCGACTTCAGGTGCCTCTTGAGCAGCTCTAGAGCCTCCTCCCTGGAGATCAGTGCCCCCTGCACCCCTAACGCCGCGCTCTAATGACACGGGGACCCGATAAAAGGGGCCCGCTTCGCGCGCTCCTCGGTTCCACGAGAAGGTCTGCGCAAAACCTTTTCAAGGATTGTGCCGGAAGGGCTAGACCAGGTAGCGGTGCTGGCTTGGCTGGCAAGGGGCTCCTGCTGAGAGCGTTCCTCGATACCGGCAGCCTGCCCGGCGGCGGCTACTACTCGCCGCTGCACCCAGAGCTGGGGTGCGCAACGCTTATCCCAGTACCCGAGGAGGAGGCGCCCAACGCCGCTGAGGGCATGGACCCCTCCAGGTGGGTGGATCCCTGCACGGGCTCGCCTCTGGAGAGGTTCATGCCCTACGATAGGAGGTGGATGCTCCACAACGATCCGAGGCTGGACCTGGGCTTCTACACGGACTACTTTGCGCCGCGAGGGCGGCTACCGCGCAGGCTGGGCGTCAAGCTGGGGAAGGGCGACGTGCTGGGCTTCGTGGCCGGGCTCGCCGTGTACCCCGAGGGCTTCTGGGAGCGAAGGAGAAGCCTAGCTGAAGTGCGGCGGGCGTTCAGAGGCGCTGTCGCCGAGGGCAGAGCCGCCGTGTACGTTGTAGGCTTCATAGAGGTTGAAGCCGTCGTCGACATCTCCGCTACCGGCTGGAGCACCCTCCTCTCGGTGTACCCGAAGCTGAGGGAGTCGCCCCACTACGCGAGGGAGGGCGACGCCCCGGTAGCCGTCATCGGCCAAGGCTACCTGGTAGAGCCTCCGTGCCCTGCATCCACGCCGTCAGCAAGCATTGATAGGCAGCCACCCTCGGAGCTCCTCCAGAGGGTTGCGGGGAGGGAGGCTGCGCTCGCGTTCTCAAGGTCCAACTACAGGAGGAGCAGGGTGCTGAGGCTATCTGCGAGGCAGCTCGCCGAGGAGCTGCAGCGTGAGGGCTGCAGCGTGAAGAAGCCCGGGTAGCAGGCGAGCACGAAGGGGCTATCCGAGGCGGGCTGCCGCATACGAGCTTGTCGACTAGCTACACGTAAGACGCGCCCGGTGTATGCAAAACCCTCTCCCAGCCGCAGTGCTGAACCTCCGGCCCAAATCCCGCTGGGCGTTGAGGTGCACGGCGCGGCGGAACCTATCTGCCGAGCTGGTCCAACGCCCTGTCAAGGGCTCTGCTCAGCTCCTCCACTGGCAGCCTCGAGCCCGGATACTCTACGACGCCTACAACCTCGAAGCCGCAGGACTTCATCCTCTCTGCTATTCTCCTGCCACCTCCACCTCCCCAGCCATACGACGAGAGGACCACAACACGCTGCGCGTTCGATGCCTTAGCGCATGCCACGTCTACCAGGCACCTTAGCGAGGGAGGCGCACCCGCCTCGTACGTAGATGCCGAGACTACCACGAGGCTGGCGTCGTACATTGCACCGAGCACATCGCCTATGCTGCTGTGAGACACGCTGTCGAACCTGTACACTTCCACGTCAAGGCCGCTCGACTCCAGGTAGGCTACAGCCTCGCTAACTGCATGGTCGGATGTACCGTAGCTTGTGAAGGAGAGCACGACCGCCCTCTTAGGGTTGAGAGCGCCCTGGGCCCACCTCCGGTAGAGGGAGAGCACCCTGCCGATATCCTTCTCCACCACCAACCCGTGGAGAGGGGCTATCCTCCTCACCTTCTGGAGCAGGCCCCGAGACTCTAGCCTCTCGAGTGCCGATGCAACGTTCCTCTTGTAGCGACCCATCACCGTGGCGAAGTACTTTCTCATGAGCTTAACGTAGCCCTCGTCAAGCCCTCCGAGCTCGCCGTCACTGATCGCTGCGGGCCTACCGTAGCTCCCAAAGGCATCGCCGCTGAACAGTGTCCCCTCTTCCTCTAGCAGGCTCATCACCGTCTCGGGCCAGTGGAGCCATGGCGTCTGCTCAAAGACGAGGGAGGCTCCGCCCAGGGTTAGCCTGTAGCCGCTCTGCACCGGCTCGAAGCGCCCGGATAGGTCGAGCCCGTAGAAGGACTCCAGCATCTGCCTCGCTAGGGGGGACGCGTAGACCTTAGCCTTGGATGCCGCTCTAAGCACCTCGGCCAGGGTCCCGCTGTGATCCTGCTCCGCATGGTGAACCACGACAGCATCTATATCGCCTACATCCAAGTGCGACCTCAGCTCCTCCATGAAGTCCTCTGCGAACTCGCGCTTCACTGTGTCCAGCAGAACCACCTTCTCGTCTCCGAAGACGAGGTAGGAGTTGTAGGTAACCCCCTCCGGTATGCTCCACACACCTTCAAAGAACTTGGTCCCGGTGTCTACGGCGCGCAGCAGGACTATCCGAGAGCTCAGCTTCGCGCTCACAACCTGTTTCTCCAGACTACCTTCCACGGCGGGCACCTTACCGTAGCCTAGCGAATTATACCCGGAATTATACCTGATATTATTATATTTACAGTTACCGTTACCGTATACGCGGTTAAGGTGCAGCCGGGGAACCTTGTACAGCGAACAGCCCGAACCTAGTGGCCCAAAACGGGCTCCTCAACTCAACATAGCGTACACCCTGTCCACGCTGCCAGCCGGACTGGGAGCCTTAACGCGCTTCTCAGAGGGTGCCCTCGCTACACCAGTTTAAGTTTTAGCAGCTCAGCTTAAATACAGCCTACCGCGGGGCGAGTCTGGGAGGAGCCTTGTCCGAAGGATTTGTGGAGGTCATGCCTGGAGTTAGGATGAGGGCTGTACGCTGCACTAGAAGCGTAGTTGTCACCGAGACGCTTCTCCAGCAGGGAGCCGCCGTCCCCAGCCACAGCCACCAGGCGCTCCAGTTAACCTTCTGCGTTAGAGGCAAGCTAAGGCTTAGGGTGGGGGGTAGCGAGCACATCCTCGGGCCGGGCTCCTACGTCGTAATAGAGCCGGGCACCGAGCACGAGGCATACGCCATCGAGGAGACCCTTGTAGTTGACGTGAACGCCCCCCTCACAGAGGATCGTAGAAGCCTCGTCGAGAAGCTTGGAGCCTCCTGCGAGTAGGGTCCAGGCCCGCAGAGCAAAGCAGGAGCATAGGGTGGTTTGCAGTGTCAAGGAAGGAGAGCAAAGGGCACAGGGTCGAAAAGCTTCACGTTAAGCGTAGGGACTGCGTCCACGTGGAGCTCGACGGGGATGAGCTCGTGTACAGGGTTGGCTGCTAGTACGTGTAGCCGATAGCTGCAGCTCTTCTGTTTCAACTTTACTTAGCTTCAACACCCCCAGATGACAAGCTTACGAAGACCATCAGAACGAAGGCAAAGTGGCTATGGACATGGGCTCCATCAAAAACCCGGGAAGCAGCTATGCTCCTCACTCTCGTGGATAGAAAGGGTTAACTGGACTCGTACCCTAGCAGCTGCTCTGCTACAGCTTTGACACCTTCAGCCACCGGCTTGGAGACGTCCACGACATCGAGGCCAGGTGAGGCTGGAACGGTGTTGGCCGCGTACACCCGAGACACCCCCGCTGCGGCCAGCTTCTCCAGCGCACCGCCCACGAAGAGGCCGTGAACGCATACCGCTATTATACTGGCTGCGCCCTGCTCTCTCAGCATCTCCGCCGCCTTGGCCATGGTCCCTCCCGTGCTCACGATGTCGTCCACCAGAACCACGAGGGCGCCGTCAACGTCCACGGCCTTTGGAGCCATCTTGACCTCGCCCGTCACGCGGTCTCTGCGCTTCTCGAGGTAGTCGAACGGGGCGCCTAGGCGCTGGGCCAGCCTCTGGGCCCGTTTAGCTGCACCGGCGTCGGGGGCTACCACGTAGACCTTATCCCAGCCTTCAACCTCCTCCCGAAGTTTGGCTGCCAGCTCCTCCCAGGGCTCCACGCTGACAGCTGGCCCGGGGAACCAGGCGAGGCTGTGCTCCTTGTGAACCTCGACTGTTACTAGGGCGTCGGCGCCGCTGGCAGCTAGACCCTCCAGCACTGCGCGGACGCTAATTGGCTCGCCCCTGAGGAACCTGCGATCCTGCCTGCTGTAGGGCAGGTAGGCCATCACGGCCACGACAGCTGATGCACCGAGACCCCGCGCAGCCTCCACCGCCAGCATCGCTTCAAGAACCCTCTCGCTCGGCTGCGGGTACCCCGTGGCCACGAGGACCGCAACTTTACCCCCAAGTTTGGCGTTTAGCCTCACGTAGGCCTCGCCGTCGGGAAAGGTCTTGAAGTCCCAGACGTGGAGATCCGAGCCCAGCGCCAGCGCAACGCCCCCGGCAAGACCCTCTGTGAGCTTAGACGACAGTACAGCAAAGTCCAATGGCTGCGCACCCAAGATCACATGAACACGCTGGAAAGTAAAGCATTGCTGCTGCATCCGATGGCCGAGGAACAAGCTCCACCAAACGGGATGAACTCCAACGCTACCGCGAGTCCCTGGAACATGCCCGAGCCAAACCACCCTTACGGGTACCCCCTCACCCTCTTGCCAATGCTCCTCACCGCTGCAGGCACGATCACGTAC
>JBEVCG010000049.1:0-7128 GCA_040514325.1 Thermoproteota archaeon
AGTTCCCGGAAGTGCGGGAGAGGGGTCGTAGGGTTTGTTTAGGGGCACTAGCTTCACAGGAAGGTCCTCTAAGGCCCACTTGACTACCTCCTCGCCCTCCTCAGGGAGTATGCTGCACACGGTGTAGAGTATGCGGCCGCCAGGCTTAGCCAGGCGGACCGCAGCCTCCAGAAGCTGCCTCTGAAGCTTGGTTATCTCTGCCAGCCCCTCCTCACGGACTCTCCACCTAAGCTCGGGGTTCTTGGCTATCGTGCCCGTGCTCGTGCACGGGGCGTCGAGGAGTACCCTGTCTGCCACGTTTTCGCCAAGGATTCTAGGAGCTCTCCTGGCGTCGGCCTCGAATATCCTGACAATGTTCTCGGTGCCTGTGCGGCGCAGCAGCATCCTCATTCTCTTCAGCCTTCTGCGGTCTACGTCGAACGCGTATATCCTGCCGCGGTTACGCATGAGTTCAGCCAGGTGTGTTGTCTTGCCTCCAGGAGCAGCGCAGAGGTCAACGACAGTCTCGCCAGGCTCGGGGGCAAGGAGCACCGCGGCAGCTGCAGCAGCCTCCTCCTGAACCACTATCTTGCCCTCCCGGTAGATCCTGCTGCGGTCAAAGTCATAGGGACCCTCAAACTTCACAACGGTCGGTACCCTCTCGCTTACCCTGGGCTCCTTCCCCTCTCTCCTCAGCTCCTCGACCACCTCCTCGACGGTGGCTTTCAGCGTGTTCACCCTCACACTTATGGGGGGCCTCGAGTTGAACGCCCTCAGCAGCTCCTCGGCCTCGCTGTCGCCCAGCAGCGATCTCGCTCTTCGGATGAGCCAGGCCGGCATCGAGTACTTGAGCTCCAGAAGCTCCTCAGCTCTTCTTGGCTTAGGCCTGTAGGCGAGCAGCTTGTCGAACAATTGCCAGTAGTACATCCCAACGTACGGGTGTGTGACAGCAGATAAGAAGTCAGCCACACCCCAGCGGAGGTGGCGAAGCGTGGACCGCGATGGTCGGTGGAAGAGTATCACGTCGACAGCTACGCGAAGCGCTGCCCTTAGCCACGGGTCGAGGATGAGCGTGGTGGGTACCCCGGCGACCTCGGCAGCGACACGATCGAGTATTCCCATCCTCTTCATCACGTCGTAGAACACCGAGGTGACAAGCCTATCCACTCCCGTCCCTATGACCCCGTGCCTAGCGAGTACGGCGCGCTTGGCGTGCTGGCTAGGCTTTAGCTCCTCGGCAGCTTTGATTACCTCCACGAGGATCCTTAGCGTCCTCGAGTCTACGGCCAGCTTTGGCTTCCTGCCCCTCTCCTCCTCGATGTACCTCCAAGCCTCCTGGGCCAGCCTCTCGGCTTCCACATCTGCGGTGCTCTCGGATGCCACAGCTGCATCACACCCCCTGCTGGCGTTGGTTGCCACGTTGACCTGCATCCACGCCTATCTACTGTTTATAACATGGACCCTCTGTACTCCGGTACAGCTCAGCTTAGGATACCAGAGCCTTATATGAAGTTCAACTGCACGGAGTCGGAAGGAGCTGTGCGTGCTGGCCTCCGAGGCCGGCGTGACGATCACGTAGTCACCATACCCTGCTTTAGGTCATCGGCCGCGTAGAGCTGGAGCTGCACTGCCCCTTTAAGCTCTGCCTCCCAGGCTCCGTGAGGGTGAAAGGGTATATATGGGGTGCCTGCGGTAGGAGTATTGGGCTCTGTGAGGAGCGATGGGCGGCCGGACCTCGTGAGGACACCATTGTAGCGCTGAGGGCCCGCAAACGCAATAAGCAGCTAACATCCCCGTCCTAGTAGAGAGGTGTCTCCCCGAGGTTGTTCTGTCATGCTCACGCTGGAGCGCTCCAGCCAGCGCCCTAGCTTCACGGTCAGGCGTGCCACAGCCGACGACCTGCCCCATGTCATCAGTATAAACAGGCTGGAGCTCCCCGAGAACTACCCGGAGTGGTTCTTCCGGGAGCATCTCGAGAAGTGGGGCGAGGCGTTCCTCGTAGCCGAGAGCGGCGGCAGCATTGTAGGCTATGTTATGTCTCGGGTTGAGTACGGCCACCCTTACACACTCGCTGGCAAGCTAATCGCTAAGAAGGGCCACATAGTCTCGATAGCGGTGCTGAAGCAGTACAGGAGGATGGGGATCGGAACTGAGCTGATGAAGCGTGCCATGGCTGCGCTGAAGGACGTCTACGGCTGCGAGGAGGTCTACCTCGAAGTTCGCGTCTCCAACACCCCCGCGATAAAGCTCTACGAGAAGCTGGGCTTCACCCGTATCAAGGTCATACCCATGTACTACCTCGATGGGGAGGACGCTTACCTAATGGCTAGGCCGCTCTAGGGTGAATAATCCATGTTCCCGAGAACCAAGATAGTTGCAACGCTGGGTCCAGCCACACGCACTCCAGAGGCGATACGCGCCCTAATAGACGTAGGGGTGTCCTGCTTCCGCATAAACTTTGCCCACGGCGACCCCGGGTTCTGGAGGGAGCTTGTAGACATAGTCCGTGACGTGGAGGCTTCCACGGGCAGGCACGTCGGCCTCATGGGGGACCTGGCGGGCCCCAGCGTCCGGGTCGGTAGCATGCCTAAGGGATTCAAGGTATTGCCCGGCGAGAGGCTGACGCTTCGCTACGCCGAAGCTGTCGACGACCCCGAGGCAAGGGTTGTGCCGGTTCCCGTGCGCCAGTTCTTTGATGCGCTGGAAGAGGGCGACGAGGTGGTGGCAGACGATGGCAGGCTGAGGCTTAGGATCCTCTCGGTGAAGGGCTACGAGGCCGAGGCTGAGGCGCTTACGGAGTCGGTCGTGTCGCCAAGGAAAGCGTTGGTGGTTAGAGGCAAGGATGTGAACCTCCCTGCGATAACCTCCAGGGATATCGACGCCCTTAAGTTTGCGGTGGACAGCGGCTTCGACATAGTCTCGCTCAGCTATGTGAGGAGCAGGGACGACGTTAGGACGCTCCACGAGCTTCTGAAGCTCGAGGGCTCCGATGCCCTGGTAGCCTCGAAGATAGAGACGGTGCAGGCTGTCCGCGACCTCCGTAAGATAGTCCAAGAAAGCGACGTGGTGGTTGTGGCACGCGGCGATCTGGGCATGAACTTCAGGCTGGAGGAGGTCCCATTCCTCCAAGAGGAGATAGTATCTACCGCTAGGTCCCTGGGCAAGCCCGTGGTGCTGGCTACCCAGGTCCTCGAGAGCATGATGGAGAGCCCGGTTCCCACTAGGGCCGAGGTTAACGATGTTGCTACAGCGGTGAGGCAGGGGGTTGACGCTATAATGCTGACCGGCGAGACGGCGGTGGGCAAGTACCCGGTCGAGGCGGTCAAGTGGCTGAGGAGGGTGATCCAGAGGGCCGAGTCTATGTATAGGCCGCAGCGGGTCCCCGAGGCCACAACCAGCTATGCTTGGAGCATAGTGGACGTTGCCGAGAGGAACGGCGCATGCTGCATCCTGGCCTACTCGATGAGGGGAACCCTGCCGCCCCAGCTGGCTGCGGCGAGGCCGGGACCCCGCGTGATAGTTGGAGTCCCCTCTGCCAGGCTAGCCCGCAGGTTCTCGGTGTACTGGGGGATCGAGACCTGGGTGGTGCCGGCCAAGAGCTACGACGAGGGGCTGCGGCGCCTCGAGGAGGAGGCGTGCGCGCGCGGCGAGCTGTCGCCCGGTGACGTGATAGTCAGCAGCTACACCGTCGGCTTCGAGTCCCTGCTTTTCATCAAGAGGATCTACAGGTGCCCACTCTCCGGTGCCTCAGCGAGGGGCGGCGGAGAGGGCTAGGCTCGACTGCAGGTGGTGGGGAGGGCTGTGCCGCCAGCTAAAAAGCTCGTGGCGGTGCCCGCGGACATAGTGGACGAGCTAGCCCGGGTACTCGCCAGGTCCGGGCTCAGCCTGAGCGAGGGCGTGTCGATGCTCCTCAGCTACGCGGCTAGGACGCTGCAGGGGCGCAGTGACATACCCCGCACGCTGACCGAGGCCATCGTGTTTAGGGATGCGCAGAGGCTTGGCGCGGCCCTAGTCCCCCTCGACGTGCTCGGCTCGCTGATCGCCAAGCTCGGACGAGAGGAGGCCTTGGAGGTCGCGGCGAAGGTGGCCAAGTTCTGGGAAAAGATAGTCCTGGCGATGCGTGCCCGCGAGACCAACGTGAGGCTCTCCGACGTGCTCTCCATGTCCCTTCCGGGGGCCTCGGTGGACGACGTGCCTCTGGGCGACGGTGAGGGTCGGATAGTCATAGTGCTGCCAGAGGAGCCCCACGAGAACGTGCTCATGCTCGTGGCGGAGGTGGCCCGCCGCGTGGTATCCTCCTGGGGGCTAGAGGTCAGGAGCCTCACGGCCAACGGAAGCCTCGTGGTGGTCGAGTACTCCAGGAGGTGACGTCGGGCTTGTCCGAACACAAGAGGAAACCTGTAATGCTCGACGCCGAGGATGCTGAGCAGCTCAAGAGGATAGCCTCGAGGCACGGAATGACGGTGGCAACCTACATGAGGGTTCTCCTCAGGGCGGTGGCAGAGGCCGAGGCAGGAGGCTTCTTCGCCCCGGCTGCTCTAAGGAGGTACGTCGCCCTCTCAAGGCTGCTGAGCGCCTCGATCGTCTTGGCGCCCAGGAGGCTGCTAGAAAGGGTGGCAGCGGACGAGCGAACAGCGGAGGAGGCCCTCGAGGAGGGGGCCAGGCTGGGCCAGCTTCTGAGGAGCCTAAACGTCCAGCTGGAGGAGGCTGTCGAGGTGCTCGCAGCAGGTCTCGGCGTCAAGGCGGTCTTCGACCAGGGTAGGGCCCTTCTGCTCCCGCCGGAGGACGTGTGGGAGGAACTGGCAAGGCACGTGCTCCTCGGTGTAGCCCAGGGCTACGGAGCCCCGGTCAGGAACCTCGAGGGAGGGGTTGTGGAAATAGCGCTGAGCGGCTAGGAGGCGGGTGCCGGGAGAGAGGAGGGCCCCCGGAGGCCCCAGGGCCCTGGGAGGCGGCCCGGCCACCGGCTACTCGGCCGATATCAGGGTTACCGTTCTGAGGACCCCAGGCAGGCTTCTTATCATCGTTACTGCCCGGTCGATGTCCTTCAAGCTCTTGGAGGACAGCTCTATGACCAGGTCGTACTCCCCATACACTATGAACGTCCGCGCCTCCACGCCGACCTCCTTTGACGCCTCGAGCACCTTCTGGGCGACCTGGTGCTCCTTGCCTATCTCCGTCACTGCGAGGACGAACGCGAACACCCTGCCCTCAGACACAGCTGCCACCTCGGCGGCACAACCGCCCCTCAGTGATCTAGCTGCAAGGGTATTAGGTGTTGCGGCTTGCCTCAGCCTAGAGCCGCAGCACCTCCTCATCGCCGCGCTCAGCGTATAGCCCGCGCTTCACCGGCGTGAAGGCTGCAGCCAGCCCGATCCTCTCCAGAAGCCCAGCCAGCTTCACGGTTGCGATCCTCCTTAAGGCTTCCCCCGACAGCGCGAGCAGCCCCTTCCACCCGAGGGCCAGCTGCTCGACCTCAGCTAGGCTGGGGAGCCTCCTAAGGTGGACGCAGCCAGCACCGCGGAGCAGCCGTACTGCTAGGCTGCACAGCTCCCCCTCGGCGTCCAGCGCCATCGGCCTCCAGCGCTCATCGTCCAAGGCCCCCAGCCGGCCTGGAGCGCTGCTAGCCCACCACTATCAGCTTTTCCGTATCCCCTGCAGCGGCCACCTCTACAAGGGTTAGCGGCCTCGCTACGTCGGAGAGGCTAAGCACGGCACCGCCTCCCTCAGCCTGTGCGGGGTTGGGCAGAAGCCTCACGGTTGAGTTGCCGTGCTCCGCTGCCACTAGGCCGGCGGTGCTGTACAGCTTCTCGCCTCCCACCATAACCCTGGCGTGCCACACCCCCTTCTCAAGGCAGGTTCCAGACCTGCTTCTCCATGTGCACGCTTCGTGGTAGCGGTCCGAGTACGCTGGCTTCCACTTCGCGCTGCCCCCGCTGAGCGCGTCGACTCGCATGTAGCCCGAGGAACCCTCAGCCGACATCGAGGAGGGTAGGAGCAGCGTGCCGGCAGACCCCACCCTCCCTACCTCGAGTGGTGCCATGTAGATGTAGATGCCCAGGTCGGCGACGGGGACCTCGTAGAAGTTCTCGCTGCCCACGGGGTAGTCTGGATGCCAGGGATCCGTCGCCCTAAGCAGCACCCTTGCGGTCCCAGCCTCAGCGTAGTACACGGCTACGACGGCCACAGCCACCTTGTACGATCTGCCCAGCTTGTCCAGCAGCGCGTCCGGGTCCAGCCTGTAGTCTACGTGCAGGTGTTGGTTCCCGGAGCTGAGGGCTGCCCTAGCCAGCTCGATCGTCAGTAGGGGCCTCTGCACCTTTCCCTGAAGCTCTCCGGGAACGCTTGCAGATCCCGTAACTATGAGCTTGGCGGGATCCCAGCTGTTGGCGTCGAAGACGTGCAGCTTCACCGAGACGTACGTCGGTATCGTGTCGAGTGCCCCCTCCCCGCTCAAGCTGCTGTCACGCCTGCCGAGCGTGATGTGCCACGTGTACCTGGTGAAGTTGTACTCGTAGGCCTCCCAGGAGTCCCTGTCCACAACGCCGACCGAGATCGCTACGGTGGATCCTCCCCGAACCAGCAGCAGCGGGACAGCGAGGTAGCCGCCCACCCCTCCCGAAACCTCCTGGTGCACGTACCAGAACGGGTTCTCAACATCCAGCGGGTACCTCCACTTCCTAGTTATGAACTTGGTGTAGCCTCCCCACAGTGTTGAGAGCAGCGGCGCCTCGCCGTCCAGTACGTGGTGCATGTAGTCGTAGGTGCTATCGCTGCCAGGATCGCCGCACGCGCCGGTTACCCAGCTCCGGGAAACCACGCGGTAGTGCCGCAGCCTGAGCCACGCGCCCTCCTGCGCCAGCACGCTGCCCTCAAGGGCGGCGGTGGCCTCGGGGTCCGGGCACGGCCAGCTCCACCCCACCTTGGCGTCCAGCCTCACCGTGCGGCTGAGCTGCTGCCCCCCCTGGGGCAGACCGGCTACAGCCTCCACCACCACCTGAGATGCGCTGAGCAGGGCGGAGAAGTCCTGGAAGCCGCCCCAGCCCAGGCTCCTCGCAGCGCTCTCCGAGGGCTGCAGCGGCGCCCTCGCCCAGGACGCGGCGAGCGCCCCGCCGTAGATAACGTCGAGGACCCTCGCAGCGGCCATAGATG
>JBEVCG010000050.1:0-58938 GCA_040514325.1 Thermoproteota archaeon
GATGCCTAGGTGTGACTACGCGGTAGCACATCAGCGCAACCTCCCGTGCGTGCCAGGCAGCGGTAGAGCAGCTAGCTACGTGGGTGCGCGGCCCTTGGATGCAGCCACCGCAGCGCTGGTGGGCGCGCTCCAAGGGTTCCTGGAGTGGCTTCCAGTGAGCAGCAGCGGGCAGGTGGTGCTAACGGCCTCGGCACTGCTGGGCGTCGGAGCGGAAGTTTCCTACAGCCTCTCTCTGTTCCTGCACCTGGGCACGCTCGTTTCGGCAATCGTGTACTACCGGAGGGAGGTGTTCTCGGCTCTCAGTAGCCTTGCAAGGTTCGATTTAGGTGATCTTACCCTGAGGCTCTGGCTTGTGGCGACCCCTGCCAGCTTGGCTGTGGGGTACCCCCTGTACTTGGCTTTCACCGAAAGGGCCGGTAAGGTGGCTCTAGACGAGCTATCAGCAGCTGTGGGTGCAGCCCTCATTTCTGTTGCGGTATGGTTGTACGTGAGCTCCAGCCGCAGAGGCGCAAGGGAGCCTAATACGCTGGACCTGCTGCTCCTTGGTGTTGCTCAAGGCGTAGCAGCCCTACCCGGCATCTCGAGGAGCGGTGTTACGATAGCCATCCTCCTAACGCGGCGGGTGGCGCCGCAGAAGGCTGTCCGGTTGAGTTTCCTAGCCTCCATCCCTGTGACTTTGGCGGCGGGCATCTATACAGCTTTTAGCGGCTTGGGTCCTACTCCAGCCGGCGCGGCTGCCGCCTCTCTCCTATCGTCGTTTGCTGCTGGGCTCGCAGGCATAAGGCTCATGGAGCTGGCTGGCTCTGTCCTCAACCTGGCGCAGTTCGCCTTGGTGATCGGTGCAGTGCTTGTGGCTGTAGGGTTAGTGTCGCTAGCAATTTAAAGATGATAGCCGGTTATGGTCTGCTAGAATTGGAGAGGACGGGCCATGAGCTTGAGGGCGGCGCCAGCGCTCATCATAGTAGCGGCAATCCTGTCGTTTGCTGCGCCGGCAGCGGCGCTCGAGCTAAACTACGTGTACAACGTCTCGGAGGACGGACTGGTGTCTGTCAGCATTACTGCAGCTGATCCTGCCGGTGTAGGGACCCTCGTACTGGATCTGGAGCAGGATGTTGTGGAGGGAACTATAGCTGTATACGATGCTGCGGGCAACCCGTTGCCTTTCGTGGTGGAGGCGGGCACGCTGCTCGTGGAGGCCGGTAATGCAACCAACGTTGTAGTCGAGTACGTAACTATGCTTCCGCCGCCAGAGGGCGACGTGTACAGGATCGTTATTTCCCCTAGGGGTAGAGCAACAGTCTACCTGCCAGCCTACGCAGCCCTCGCGGGCTTCAACGGCACGCCCCAGCTCGCCCTCTCGGGAGAGAGGCTAGTGATACTGTACAACAAGCCTGGCACCTACCTTGTGGAATTTACTCTGATTCCCGCCGAAACCACACCGTCTCCTAGCGAGACACTTACAGCAACATCCACGGAGACGGCAGCTCCAACCCCCACTCAGCCTACACCAACGTCCTCACCAGCTCAGCCAGGCGGGTCTCCCACAGAAACGACCTCTCCAGCACAACCTGCAACGCAGCCTACAACATCGCCGCCAGGTGAAGCTCGGCCCGGCGAGGAGGGCGTTCCCGCCTGGGTTGCGGCTCTTGCGGTAGCGTTAGCGGTAGTTGTGGTGGCTATCCTCATTGCGACCCGTTTTTTGCGCTCTAGGCCGTCCTCTCGCTTCAGCTCCGGTGTAGCTGACTCAGTCGAGCTCATAAGCTCTGCGCTCGACGAGAGAGACCGTGCTATTCTCGAGCTGCTCCGCGAGCGTGGCCCTATGGGCGTAAGCGAGGTGGCAAGGGTCCTTGGGATAAGCAAGTCCACTGCCTGGAGGAAGCTTCAGAAGTTAGTCGAGATGGGTCTAGTACGTAGAACCCTCGACGATAGAGGCAACCCCGTGTACAGTGTATCATCATGAGGCTTCCTCAAGATCTGCGCAGAACCTGGTAATCTCGTACACGAGCTCTCTGCACCTCCTAAGCTTCGCCTCAGCGTATGTGGACCCCTCTGCGGCGGCCTCCCTAAGTGAGGAGACCACCATGCAAAGAAGCTTAGCCAGGCTTATCCCTGCTGCCTCCAGGTAGCTTGATACCCTGCTTCTCACGCTCACTTCGCGCGTTGTGATATACGGTAGCGTCTCGTCAAGTACAAATCTCCTGACGAAGATGCCGTCAGAGTTGACCACAAGCTCTGCTCCGCCCCTAAGCTTCAAGGCAACCTCGTAGTCGCCGGGGGGAGGCGCAAGGCATACTGCCAGATCTATGTTCCTGAGGCCTTCGCACTCGCATCCTGTTGAGGTTTGGCTTTGGCCTCCCAGGGTATGGCACCGGTTGATAGCGTTCAGGTGTAGGAAGAAGCTTTTGCGGGACGTGACGGCTGTAGGGCCGAAGCCATCTTATGCTTGAGCGAAGACGGGTGTGCGGAAGGTTTCATCCCGCTCCTCTGCTATCAATGGCAGCAGGCCCTCTACAGTCTCCACGAAGCCCTTGGGGTCGAGGGGGTTGAAGAGGACCAGCACAACTCTGTCGATGTTTGATTCCACGAACTTCTTAAGCTGCTCAAACGCTGGTGTAGCCCCAGCCCTGCTATCTAGGGCTACCACGGCGCTTGCATTCATAATGGCTCTAGCAGATAGGGCCATCCCTAGCTTTAGGTAGAACTCTGGAAGGCTGCTGGAGAAGTAGAACATGGTGTCGAAGGCCCCTATCCTCGCAACGACGTCGGCAGGGAAGGGCAGAGAGGGGCTGACCATGCCTGCAGCATCCCTCACGAGGAACCCCAGCTCCTTTAGGCCTTGCGAGACGGCTGCCATAAAGCTCCTCAGCGCTTTCCAGTCGTGATGGTTGCAGTTTCCCGTAGCAGCACAGAAGCCTGCTGCTAGCAGGTGGGCTGTAAGCCTGCCGCGGGGTGTTAGCGCGTAGAACTTCATGTTGCGTATCTTGCGCGACTCCACGAGGCCAAGCTCCTCTACAAGCAGATTGTCAACGTACTCCTTCATTCTCCGGGAGTCTAGGCTTGCTAGCTCCATGAGGTGGTGTCCCGATAGTAGCCCCCTTTCGGAGAGCACCGTTAGAATGGTAACGATAGTTTCAATCTTGGATCTTTTTCTTCCTTGCTCCGGCAAAAGCAACACCACTGCTTGCTTCTCTGCCCACCACTACACATAGGTTACAAAATCCAGTTATAAACTTCGGCGAAACACTATCCCGTTGACTGGTGGGGATCGTGGCTGCAGAGGCGGTGGCGTGTAGAAAGTGTGTGGTGAAGATTAGCGGCAAGATCGTAAGCCCCGAGAGCGTTGAGCTGGTCAGAGGCTACATCAATGTTCTGAAGAGTCTTAGGCAGATGGGCTTGAGCCTTGCAGTTGTCGTTGGCGGAGGTATGGTGTCTAGGAGCTACATATCGGCGCTTAACCAGCTCGGTGCTAACAAGGGGCTCCAAGACCTAATAGGGATTGAGGCCTCCAGGCTCAACGCTCGTCTTCTAGCCTATGCGCTTTATCCTGAAGCCTACCCGGAGCCCCCAAGAAGCTTGTGGGAGCTTCTTGAGGTATACTCCACCGGCAAGCTCGTCATTACGGGCGGCTTCCAGCCTGGCCAGAGCACGTCGACCGTTGCAGCCCTCGTGGCTGAGGCTATCGGTGCCGAGATGCTTGTGCTAGCAACAACGGTTGATGGTGTGTATACCGCTGACCCTCGGGCAGATCCATCCGCAAGGATGATTAAGAGGCTCAGCTACGACGAGCTGCTCTCATACGTTAGCTCGGGGCGCGAGCCTGGTAGCTACGAGCTGCTAGACCCCTATGCTGTAGAGATACTCAAGAGAAGCGGGATACCCTCTAGGGTTGTTAACGGGCTGAACCCCGAAAACGTTCTCCGAGCTGTTAGAGGCGAGGATGTGGGGACACTTATTACACCGTTCCCTGCTCACGGCCGTTCTTAGTCTCCGTAGATTGGTTCACCGCAGATCGGATTCGCCCCTCCCATTCGCTTTCTCACGTTGAAACTGTCCCCTAAGCCCCGCTGGATGCGGATTCGCCTAGCGCGTCGTCTATGTCTTGCTCAGTTAGCCCCCACTTATCTGCGATCTTCTTCGGATTTATTGGGCAAAGTGGGTCGTCTCCCCACATGTCGCTGTTGAGAACCAAGGCTCTGTTCCTGCTGCCACCGCCGCAGACCCTCTTGAATATGCAGGTAGAGCACTTGGGGCCTCTAAGGTTCTTATCCACCTCTAGGAACGGCCTCAGCTTTTCGTTGGTGGGGCTCAGCACATCCTTCAGCTTCTGCCTCTTCAGGTTGCCAAGCTCGTAGTACTCTATGAACTGGCATGGTTTGACACTTCCGTCTGGGTATATGCTTAAGGTTTTCCTGCCACAGTCTCCCTGGGCACCCAACATCCTGATGTACTCGAGGAAGTCCTCTCTTGTCCTTGACAGTTTGTCCGCAACGTATATTCCGAGGAAGTTTCCTCTAACCACCAGCACCTCGGGGTTGCCGCCGAGCCTGCGCGCCAGGACTATGAGCTCGTCAGCTAGCCTTCTAAGCTGCTCGTGTGTTGGAAGAGCCTCGGCTATGTCTCTCGCCCGACCTATGGTGTCAAGAAGGTAGAGGCTGACTCTCTCGGCCCCCAGCTTTCTTGCGAGCTTCACGACTTCTAGCGCCTTTGATATATTGTACTTCGTCAGCGTCATTCTGATACCGGTGCTTATGCCTGCCTCTACGGAGTTTCTGATACCCCTAACTGCCGCTTCGAAGGCTCCTTTGACGCCCCGAAACGTGTCGTGTTCGCTCGGATCCACGCTATCGAGCGAAACACCTACGTATGTAAAGCCTAGATCCCTTAGCCTTGAAGCCACGTCCCTATCTATGAGGGTTCCGTTTGTGCTGAGGCTGAGCTTTGGCAGCCTTTTGCCAGAGAGTCTCTCCGCCACGAGCCAGAAGCTCTTAGCGGCTAGAGGTTCCCCGCCGGTGAACACAACAAGAGGTATGCCCGCCTCCACAATCTCGTCAGCTATCCGTAACTGCTCGCTCGCGTTCAGCTCGCCTGGCTTTCCCTCGGGCAGCGCGTCTATGTAGCAGTGCTCGCACCTCAGATTGCACTTATACGTTATGTTCCAGAAGACAACCGGCCGGTAGTGCGTCGAGAAGGTTGAAGGTCTCCCCTTCCCGTAGTGCCCCTTGATTTTAGTAGATACGGTGCCAGATCCCGTAACCATGACACTTACCGGTATCAGGACTCATCACCTTACGGTGCCGGGCTTGAGGTCTTCCAGGCTATATATTATCTCGTACTGCTTCCTGTCGACGCCTAGCGCGTCCATCCTATCCGACACGACTGCCTCTAGCAGATTTTTTGAGGTTGCATGTACCATGAAGTAGCATGGCTTATCCCACGAGCCTGGAGGATGCGGCTCTCTAAGGACGACGTGGGTAGCCTCCTCTACAGCCTCGGCTATCCTAGAGCATGTAACCTCGATGTTGTCTCCTCCTACTACCACCATGCCGTTCTCCCTGAACCCTACCTTGTGCCCGTCGAGTGCCGCACCAGGGTCTCCTAGAACGCCCTTTGACAGCATCTCGCGTGCCATGCTCACAACCTCCTCCTCCGTGAGCCCGTGAGCTTCGGCCACGCTCTTGTAGGGCCGGCTCTCTAGGGGCAGGCTTCTCAACCTCCTCAAGATGGCGGGGTCCACGCCTAGCTGCTGGGGGCTGGGAGGGTTCTGGGCAACCATTGACCACCTTCCAGCCCTAGATATGCCTCGGCGCAGGTCGTACTTCACGCTGAGCTTGTAGGTTTTGGCTGAGAACAGCACGATGTACCTCTCTATGTTGTGCCTCAATGCGAGCCGCCTCACCTTCTCCAGGAGCCTCTCGCGGCTCTCGGCCTTGGTCACGATCCATACATCGTAGACGGGATGGCTTCTCAGATAGCTGTGGGTAGTTAGCTCGTCTCTTCGGAGCTCGTCAACAAGGCTGCTAAACCTTCCCCGCGTGCTGAAGGCCACTAGGGCTGCGGCAAGGCCGGAGGCTCTATAGTTCAGGTAAAAGCCCACACGCTTGAGGATTCCAGAATCCTTCAGCCTCCGCAGCGCTGTCAGCACGAAGTCCTCGCTGAGCCCGAGCCTTGAAGCTACATCTGCGTATGGGGTAGGAGTTAGGGGGAAGTTGTACTGGAGCTCCATAAGCACGTCTATAGTTGCTTCGTCGAGCTTCACCGAATCATCACCCTTCCTCTGCTTAGCTTAGCTAGGGATGAGGATAGCCTCTTCATGTTTATCCCCAGCTTCTTGGCTAGCTTGTCCAGCGAGCCGGGCTCGTAGGGACATGCAGGATCCTCGGCAAAGGGGTCTCCCGTGTAGCTGTATGCGCGTGCCCTGCTTCCGCCGCACACGTCCCTAAACTCGCAGCGTCCGCAGCGGCCTTCAAGCTTGGAAGATCTAAGCCTAGCAAGCACGGGGCTCTCGCGGTATATCTTGACTAGGCTCTCCCTTCTTACATCGCCAACCTCGAGCGGAAGGAAACCGCTCGGATAGACCTTCCCGTCGTGCGAGACAAACACCACTCCCTTACCGTCTCGTGTGCCTGTGGTCTGCGCTCTAGGCTCGCCTGGCTCCTCCGCTAGGCTTCTAAGTCTCGACAATAGTCTGCGGTAGAGCGGGCCGGGCTTCAGCACGCCGTCTGGGTCAAGCCCCTCCTCCTCGACTGCCATCCTTACCAGCGCTATCCTCCGGAACATAGGACCCTCGACGGTTCTCACCGTTAGGCCGTACTTCGAAGCTTCGTAGAGAAAGTGTCCAACGTCTTCCCACTCGTGTGGTGCTAGATCCATCTCCCTGGCTGCGCGTCCAGTTGGAACCACGTAGAAGGGTTCCCAAACCTCCACGCCCAGCTTCCTGAGAAGCTTCACCATGTCCGGAAGCCCCTCCACGGTCGGTTTCGCGATGAGCGTGTTAACCTGGATGTGCATCCCAGTGTCAACTAGCTCTCTCAGAACCTCCACGGTGCGCTTCCACGTACCACGGTACCCCCTTATACCATCATGCACGTCCGGATAGGGGCTGTCGAGGCTTATTGAGACCCCGTCAACACCTGCATCGACCATCTTTCTTATGGCTTCCCTGTTTAGCAGTGGTGTAACGCTCGGTGCAAGCGCCACCCTGAGCCCTTTGCCCTTAGCATAGCTCACAATGTCCCAGAGGTCCTTTCGCATGAGGGGGTCTCCGCCTGTTACAACGAAGACCGGCTTAGGGTTCCCGAAGCTGGCTACCTGATCCACTAGATCCATCGCTTCCTCCGTTGTAAGCTCGCCTGGAAGGGGCTTCTCTATGGCTTCAGCTCTGCAGTGCTTGCACTGCAGCAGGCAGGCTTTGGTTGACTCCCAGAACACGAGTATTGGCTGACGATTGAAGTCGACGCTTCCTCTCACGCTCGTCCCTCCAGCCGCTTGAGTTTTCAGAGAAGAAGGAAAAGGGGAGCGCTGGATGCTACGTGCAGCGTCTGTTACGGGTGCTAGAAGGGGTCGTAGCCCTCCCGTATCCACTTTGCAGCCTCTCTTGCGTGGTACGTTATAATTAGATCGGCTCCCGCCCTCTTTATGGCTGTCAGTATCTCCATAACGACCAGCCTCTCGTCAATAAGGCCTTCTCTGGCTGCAACCTTAACCATGGAGTACTCTCCGCTTACGTTGTATGCAGCTAGCGGCATGTACGGTACGTGCTGCTTGACGATGCTTATTACGTCTAGGTAGGCAAGCGCGGGCTTGACCATGAGTATGTCTGCGCCCTCCTCCACGTCCATTAGCGCCTCCTTGATAGCCTCCAGCTTGTTTCTGGGATCCATCTGATAGCTTCTGCGGTCGCCAAATCGCGGAGCCGAGCCTGCAGCCTCTCTGAAGGGGCCGTAGAACCCGCTTGCATACTTGACGGCGTAGCTCATTATCCCAACGTCGCCATAGCCGGCGCTGTCTAGGGCCTCTCTTATCGCTTTGACCTGTCCATCCATCATTCCGGAGGGCGCTACAAAGTCGACCCCAGCCTCGGCGAGGCTTACGGCTATCTTGCCGTAGATCTCTATCGTCGTGTCGTTGTCTATAACCATGCCGCGCGGCTTCTCAACGGGTATGCCGCAGTGCCCGTGATCTGTGTAGCCGCAGAGGCACAGATCGGCGAAGATCAGCGGTTCCCATCCAAGCTCCCTGCGCAGGTACCGCACAGCCTTCTGGACAGGTCCCGTAGGGTCGTAGGCCGTCTCGCCGAGTCTACCCTTCCTGCCCGTTACGCCGAAGAAGAGGAAGGCTTTCAGGCCGAGCTCCATGGACCCCTGCACAAACTTTACAAGCTCATCGCCCTCCGTCGGCAGTCTGTAGTAGCCCGGCATGGCGTCGATGGGCTCTGGGCGCGATATGCCCTCCTTAACGAAAACCGGTACAATGAAGTCCTTGGGAGACAGCGAGGTTTCGGCAACGGCATCCCTTATGGCTTTGCTCATCCGAAGCCTCCTGGGTCTAGTGCGGGGAAAGGCGGGCACTAGACGCAGCACCACGTGGAAGATTTCGTTTAACCCTAATAAATAACTACCCACAATACCTAAACAATATTGTTAATACATCAACGTAAGGGTGCGCTTTTATGCGATGGAAACGCTAGATCTGCACAGAGCTTGAACAGAGATGCTGGGCATGAGGGCCATAGCGGTCTTCCACAGGCCCGGAACCAGCGAGGGCGTCGAACTGGTTCAAAAACACGTAGAGAAGCTTGTCAAGCTAGCAGGCATCCAAACGACATTCATCTTCATTGACGACTTCCTCGGCTTTAACGTGGAACAGGGAACGCTAGTTCTGGCATATATTGTGACGCGTGGTGGTCACTTCTATGAGATCGCAAGGAAGTGCGGTAGCGAAGGTCTCTGGTTGACGGCTAAGATACCTTTAAGCCTTGTCGCTAGCACGGTAGCAGCTGCAGCGCGAGATTGTAGCAGAGTGGAGCTGGTGTATACGCCAGCCAGGAAGTTGAGGGAGGTTCAAATGAAGGACGTGGACTACCTTGTCAGGGCAGTGTCGGAGCTTACGGGAGCAGAGGTTGAGGCTATTCCATCTATCGATAGTGGTCGGCCGGACGCATGTTTGGCCTTCCTCTCGGTATCTCCCTCTAGGAGGCTCCGCGAGGCAGAGGCGAGAGGGCTAAACGTGGTCTACCGCTCCGTTTTGCTCGAAGCTGAGGATCGGCTGCTGGGCTACATGGCCTCGGCTCTGAGGAAGGCGTCAGCTATGCGGGCTATCCACCGCCTCTGAGGAGGATTAGCTCAATGGTCTTGCAAATAGCCTTGCATTCCCCTTCGGCTAGGATCGTTAAGGATACTCTTCCCCACCCCTCCTTGCTAGCCACGTGTGAGATTAGCTTTAGTCTTGGGGGGATTTCTCCAACTAGGCTTGCTTCTAACACGACCTTGCATGGGCCGCAGTCGGCCACACCCCTAATGGTGCTTCCCGTAGCTTTGCTCATAGAGGTTCTGCATCCCCGCGACTCCAGCCCTCTCAAGACATCAGCTACAATGCGCTCGGGCCTCTCAAGCCAGATTTCCCGTTTTTCGCACAGGATATGATTCGCCCCGATGCACACCGTCTTGTACTCACCCATGGTGTCTATAGCCACACAAGGACGAGGTATAGGCATAGGATAAAATTATTTTGTCTTTTGTCTGGAGGTCGTGCTAGCCGGTGGTGGCATTGCCGGAATCCGTGAGGGTTCGCGCACTGACCCTTCACGGGGTTCTAGACAACTGGCTGGATTCAGAGCATGTCTCAAGAACCCTCCGGAGGTACGAAGCTGCCCTAGACGAGATTGCTAAAGCCCTGGTCGAGAGCGGGGTCGATGTTTGGACCAAGAGGATTTCCCTGCCACCTGCGCCTGCAAGCTTAGAGGATGTTACATCCACTCTACAGAAGGTGAGCTATAGATCTGACGTGTTCTACTCGCTGCTGCATGTCGGTGTTGAGAGGGCGGATATCAAGTTCATCAAGAGGGTGCTGGACATTGGGCCCAACGTTTATGTGAGCATCCATTTTGGCCATCCTGCGGATGGGGGGTGGAAGGCGTCAGAGCTACTCTACGAACTTGCGAAGCTCGGGCTGGAGAGGTCCTACCGCTATGCCCTCACAGTGCCGGGCCCCGTCGAGACACCCTACTTCCCGGCAGCCACGACGCTGTCTTCTGTGCCCTCTGTTTCCGTGGCGCTGCTTTACCCTAGGCTGCTGGAGGAGAAGGGGATAGCTGAGGGCTTCGCAGAGCTCATGGAGACCCTCGACGCAATAGAGAGCGTCGTATCTAAGGCGGCGTTGAGGCATGGGCTCAACTTCGCGGGATTTGACCTCGCCCTATCCCCTTGGATGGAGGAAAGCGTCACCCGCGTTATTGAGAAGCTCTCGGGGAGGAAGCTTGGCGATCTGGGGGTCTCCCCTCACATACTCGAGGTCGAGGAGGCTATACGCGAGCTGTGTGACGAGGTTAGCTGCACGGGGTTCAACCAGCTTATGCTCGCTGTTGCAGAGGACGACGTCCTTAAGGAGAGGGTGCGTGAGGGCAGCGTGAGACTCAGCACGCTCGCATCTTATATGTATGCCTGCGTCTCGGGCATAGACATGGTTGTTGTCCCCGCGAAGCTCTGGACCAGAGAGCTTGCGGAAGCGATAGTGAAGGAGGTCTGGGCGGCATCATACGTCAAGTCCATGCCTCTCGGGATCAGGGTGATCGTTGCGGAGGCCGAGCCCGGTGATGATGTGGAGCTAGGCAGGTTTGGAAAGACACCCGTCATCAGCGTTTGAAATGGTGGACTGCCAGGCTTTTTGGTTCGGTTCGCGGCCTCTCACTTCATTGGCCCAAGGCCTCAGATGTCCGTAGGAACCACATCCTGGCTGCTACTTCAAAGTGAAGCTGTTGTGAAAGACTCCGAGGATGCTCTTGCCGCCGACCCTACTCCAATTTAACATACATACAGTTCCAATACTCAAATCAATTTATTTAAGTTAAGGTTTTGCGTGTTTTGATGCCGGAGATGTTGAGTCTACATACCCTTTACGCTTGCTACGCTTGTGCTTCCGAAGCTGCCTACCTAGCACAGTGGCGCTCAGGGATGCAAGACGAGACGTAGGAGAACCATCCGCACTTACGGCATGTAAGCTTCAGCCTCACACCAGCGCAGAAGGGGCCCGTGCTGCCGCACTCTTCCTCCAAAGCCGACCTGCATACAGGGCAGCGAGAAGCCTTTATCAGAACGTACACCCTATCCCCGACCCCTATGCGGCCCACAGCAAGCTCTAGACCGAGCCTCCTCATGTCCTCTAGAACCGATGATACCAGCTTCCGGGTTTCCTCGGCAAGCCTCTTGGCCTCCTTCCTAGCTGTATCGGTGCAGAGCACCCGATCGATGTTCTCTATCACGGTAAGCTGCCTTGACAGCCCCGATAGGATGGCTTCGACCAGAGTTTCGCCGCGAAGTCCGTACTTGACCCCGACCTCAAGGATCGAAGCAGGGCCTAGCTTGACTAACGTGTCAGCATCCAGAACCACATCTGCAACCCCCCCTTCACCCTTCAGAGCAGATGTAACCCTCTCAACAAGGCTTGGAGCGCAGCCTGCCTCAGTCAAGATTCTTGATGCCATCTCTGCAGAGACCTCCTCCTCTCTAGCTCCCCGCTTCCTAGCCTCCATTTTGCCTACATCGTGGAGGAGCCCAGCCAGGTAAGCTACCAAGGTGTCCTTGCCTTCTGCTGCTGCTAGCCTCTCAGATACCCGTGCAACTAGCAGCGAGTGTAGCGCTAGCTCGCGGTCAGGGGCTTCTCGGACAAGCAGCCTAACAACGGACTCCCTGCTGCATCTGCTGTCTTTCCTGCTGCCAAGCTCCACCGGCAGCACCCCATATGTCATTGGTGCGCCGACAACTATTAACAAACGCTCGGTGCCGAGGGCCTAGGCTCAAACAAACAGTTTAAAGTCTTTGTAGCAGAGCCTACACACGGGCATGCGGTCTTGCCCAGAGTAGAGGTTCGTTTTCATGGCCGGGGTGGCCAGGGTGCGGTAACGGCGGCCGAGATCCTAGCTTCTGCGGCAATACTCGAAGGCAAGTTCGCAATGGCGTTCCCCGAGTACGGCGCCGAGAGGCGTGGTGCACCGGTCCTCGCCTACACGAGGATAGATGATGACGTGATCTTGGAGAGAGAGCCGATCCTGGAGCCCCACATTGTTGCCGTCCTGGACTCCAGCCTAGACCCCTCGATATACATGAGGGGGCTTAGAGCCGATGGTGCGATAGTAGTCAACACGCAGAAGAGTGTCGAAGGACTCGTCAACTACATTAACTCCAAGGGCTTCCAAAGGCCTCGATGTGTGGCGGTGGTCAACGCCACCGAGGTGGCAGTCAAGCATCTTGGAGCCCCTATAGTAAATACAGCTATACTGGGCGCTCTCGTCAGGGCGACTAAAGTGGTAGAGCTCGACTCGCTGGAGAAGGTGGTGGAGGAGAAATTTGCCGATAGGCCCCGGCTCATAGAAGCGAACATCCGTGCCATAGAGGACGCTTACTCGAGCACGGAGGTGGCTTGTCTTTGAGCGCTGATAGGTACCTCGGCAAGAAGGAGCCGGAAACATGGAGGGATGCTCCGATAGCGGCCATAGTGCCGTGGCCCGGCAGCACGGCTGAGGTCACTACCCACGCGTGGCGAACGCTGCGCCCGGTTATAAACCAGGACAAGTGCATACGCTGCAGGCTGTGCTGGACCTACTGCCCCGATGCAGCCATCCTGGAGGTTGACAAGGAGTACAGAACTTCCTCGGGCAGGGTATACAAGGTAACGTACGAGGTCGACTATGACCACTGCAAGGGCTGCGGCATATGCGCCTACGAGTGCCCGGTTAAGGCCATAGAGATGGTGGAGGAGGTGGCGTAGAGTGGCTCAGGCTGTACTTGAGAAGAGCGTATCTGAGGTAAAAACCAGAGCTAGGGTAAAGCGGAGGATAGCAGCTACGGGTAACCACGCGGCAGCCTACGCCGTCAGGGAGGTGGATATAGACGTTGCAGCAATATACCCCATAACACCTCAAGTCCAGATAGCCGAGAAGATATCGGAGATGGTAGCCAACGGCGAACTTGATGCCGAGGTCATTCCCGTCGAAAGCGAGCACAGCGCTATGAGCGCTGTCGTGGCGGCAGCAGCCGCAGGGGCCAGGGTATTCACGGCCACGAGCAGCCAGGGTTTGGAGCTGATGCACGAGATTCTATACATTGCTAGCAGCCTCCGCCAGCCTGTGGTGATGGCTCTTGCCACCAGAGCTCTGAGCGCGCCTATAAACATCTGGAACGACTACGGCGATGCAATGAGCATGAGAGATACTGGGTGGATAATGCTGTTCAGCGAGAACGTCCAGGAAGTCTACGACAACATAATCCAAGCTTACTACATCGCAGAGCACCCCGATGTGCTGCTTCCTGTAGTAGTAACCCTTGACGGGTACATACTAAGCCACACCGTTGAGCCTCTCGAACTAGTCTCTAGGGAGGATGCGCTATCCTATGCAGTCAAGAGGCCGAGAGGATACCGTCCCGTACTCGATCCGGATAAGCCTATATCCATAGGCACACTGGCAGCTCCCAACTGGTACTACGAGATCAAGAGGCAGCAGATAGAGGCGGTGAGGCAGAGCATAAGGATAGTCGAGGAGGCTGGTCGCGAGTTCGGCAAGAGGTTTGGTAGGGAGTATGGCCTCGTTGAGCCATACTACATGGACGATGCAGAGGTGGCTATGGTGTCGATGGGCGCCACGGCGAGCCTTGTGAAGGCTGCCGTGAAGAGGCTGCGCTCGGAGGGGATGAAGGTTGGCATGATCAAGATACGGACTTACAGGCCGTTCCCAGCTGAGACGCTGGCGAAGCTCCTTGAAAACGTTGATGCCGTCGGGGTCTTGGACCGCGCTGTCGTCTACGGCGGGCCTACGGAGGGTCCTGCCTTCAACGACCTCGTCGTAACCTTGACGCTAAGGGGGATAGTGAAGCCCATGGTTAGCTTCGTCCACGGGCTTGGAGGCAGGGACATCTATGTGAGCGAAGTCGTGGAGATGTTCAAGAAGCTCTACGAGGTCAAGAAGGCCGGTAAGAGCGTCAAGAGAACGATTTTCTTCGGTGTGAGAGGCGAGGAGCCCAAACTCGAGTGGTGATGCGTGTTGGCCTTGTCCGCTGTTAGACAGTTCAAAACCATATGGGATATTCCGCGTGAGGAGCAGTTTGCGCCGGGCCACAGCATGTGTCAAGGCTGTGGCGCAGCCATTATAATGAGGCACTTAATGAAGGTTGTTGGCAAGAACGCGATAGTGGCCATGGGCACGGGATGCGTTGAGGTTACTACAACGCTGTTCCCGAGAACTGCGTGGAAGAACCCGTGGATTCACCTTGCCTTCGAGAACACTGGTGCGGTGGCTAGCGGTGTGGAGGCTGCAATAAAGGCCCTACAGCGAAAGGGTGTCATACCCTCAGATAAGAAGATCAAGGTAGTAGCAATAGCGGGCGACGGAGGAACGTTTGACATAGGCTTGCAGAGCCTTAGCGGCATGCTAGAGAGAGGCCACAACGTAATGTACGTCGTCTACGACAACGAGGCTTACATGAACACTGGTATCCAGAGGAGCAGCGCGACACCTTTTGGCGCGTGGACGACCACGACGCCTGTTGGCAAGAAGCTGCGCGGAAAGCCGCAGCCCAAGAAGGACATTATAACCATAGCTCTTGGCCACAGAGTGAAGTACGTTGCAACGGCTAACCCAGCCTACCCTGTCGACATGGTGGAGAAGTTCAGAAAAGCTTACGAGGTGGAAGGCCCATCCCTGGTCCACGTGTTTTCACCCTGCACTCCTGGCTGGAGGATAAGGAACGAGCACACGATACTTGTGGCCAAGATGGCAGTGCTGACAGGCATGTGGGTGCAGCTGGAGGTTGAAGAGGGTACTCCAAGGGTTACCGTCAAGGTTCCAAGGAGGAAGCCTGTAAAGAGGTACCTGGAGCTCCAGGGTAGGTTCAGACATCTGACTGACGCAGACATCGCAGTGATACAGAAAATGGTTGACGAGCACGTTGAGAGGATAAACAAGTGGGTTGGCGAGGAAGCCATAGGTCCGGTTGTCGAGGACTAGCATATCTACATCCTCTTAGCCTTCATCCCCTCTTTCGTAATAATTTAGGAAAGAGGTGCGGTTGCCGGGCACTCCTGGTGTATGTCTAATCAGGCAGCTTAGGAGCGTGCATGCTCTTGGGACTCCTGTCTGAAGCCCTAAGGAGGGAGCTAAAGCTTGTAGAAGAAATCACCCGGAAGCAGAGTCAGGAAACAGACCCCCTGCTTACAGGGGAGGAGTGTATTATTGCAAGCGGTGCTGGTGATAGCTACGCTGCAGCGTTGGCTGCAGAGGCTGTGGAAGCGGGACGTGTTACCGCAGTCGATCCCCTAGATGCGTTAGTTACTCCCCTGACTTCCCGCCTTGCTGGAAGGTGTACGTTACTGGCGCTAAGCGTTGGTGGTAGGACCCGCTCCCTCGTGGAGCTTGCAAGGAGCTACAAGGAGCATGGAGGGAGAGTGCTTGCCGTTACAGCCGACAGTTCCTCACCGCTGGCACGCGTAGCGAGTGAGGTTGTCCTCCTTGTTTATGGCGGTTTGGCCCGCGGTGTTGGAGCTGTAAGGCACCTAGCTATGCTTTCGGCTCTAGCACGCCTAGTGAGCGGTGTAAGAGCCGAAGTGAAGCAGCTCAGCGGGGAGTGCAGCTGGCTAGCTTCGCAAGAGAGGGCTGTCTTTACAGGTTCTGCAGAGTCGTTCAGTGCCGCCATATTTTCGGCTCTGAAGCTTTACGAGGTTTTCGGGAGCCCTGTCCGCTACGAGAGGTTGGAGCAGCTGCTTCACGCCCCGCTGTTCTCCTTATCGAGAGTGGTTCTATTCCAATCAGCCGTAGCCCGTCCGCAAAGGTTGGAGGAGGTTGTAGGTGTTCTGAGAAGTTCCGGGTTCGAGGTTTACGTGGTGGAGGCCTCGGGGAGACCATGGGATAACGTAGTATCTCAGTCCCACAAGGTGCTGGAATGCTTAGCTGAGATCTCCGAGAGGCTTGGCATCGACGATCCAATTTACAGAAGGCATCCTCACCTTGACGTCTTGACAAACCTCATATATGTCGGGCTATAGGGATTAAGGCGATAAGGGCTACACAAGACGGTGACTGTGCAGTGGCAGGGATATCGATATGCGCCGTCGCGGATATCCATGGAGACGTGGGCCTGTCTCGCTTGATCGCTGGGAGGGCCAATGAGAGATGCGACGTACTCGTAGTTGCAGGAGACCTAGCCCCTTGGGGTGACTGGAGAAAGGGGGTCGATGCGTACGCCGCCCTCTCCAAGTTCAGCGGCGACATTGTGGTCGTGCTAGGTAACAGCGATCCTCCAGAGCTGCTTGAAGGCCTTCGCGCGTTCTCCCAGACTGTGGTGCTTCTCGAAGACTCCACGGTGATATCTGGGGTGGCATTCGCGGGGGTTTCGGGTGCTTCGCCGGAAAAGTCGCCGTCGCTCTACCCGGTGTCGGAGAGTGAGCTGTATGAAAGGCTTAAGCTTGCCTATCTCGAGGCGCTCCGCCGCAACCCAGAGGTGGTGGTAACGATCTCGCACGTACCGCCCTACGGCGTTCTTGACAGGGCTAGGACAGGGCAGAGTATAGGCTCAGAGGGCATACGCAGGTTCGTGGAGGAGATGGGACCAACGGTACACATCTGCGGCCATGTGCATGAGGCTGCGGGTGTAGCTAAGCTCGGCAGCACGCTGGTTGTGAATGCCTCAACGTACGAGCGGCGATCAATGTTCATTGTGAAGCTCGGCGAGGGGCGCTTGGAGGTTGTAGAGGAAAAGCTAGGCTAGGCTGGCAGAGCTGGCTTAAGGGAGTTCTACGCGTGAGGCCTTGTCCCCCATTTCTCCAGCGCCCTCTTAAGCTCCCTCCTCTGTGCGGCATACTCTTCCAGGGAAACGCCCCTAAGGGCAGCCTCTATGGCTTGTCTGACAGCGGCCGCTCCTGCCATAGGTCCATCTGGGTGTCCTATGACTCCACCCCCAACCTGTATCACGATGTCTATGCCCATGTGTTTGATGACCTCCGGTAGGACACCTGGGTGAAGGCCGCCGGAGGCCACGGGAAGTGCTGGTTTGATGCCCCTAAAGTGCTGCTCGAGATGAACTTTATCCTCCTTTCTAGGCTTGAAGGTGGAGCTTCTGAGGACCTCTGCGGAGTCGAGGACCTCCTGCGTTCTGGCATCCATCTTGCCAACGCCCGGAACGCCCACGTGGAGCTGGTCCACGCCAGCCAGGCGGTAAAGCTTGGCCAATACAAACATGCTCATTCCGTGGAGGGGGTTTTTGGTGAATGCTGCGTGGAATGCCCGGTGCCCGTGGATTGCGAGGCCATACTCTTCTGCAAGGTCCCTGATGTAGGTTATAGCACTCCAGCCGGCTAGTACCACGTCAACCATAACGTAGGGGTTCCCGTAGTCGGCTACAATCTTAAGCCTCCTCTCCATCTCGCGGATATCTCCCGTTATGTTTGCAAGCCAGGCCTTTCTTTCCCCTGTTTCCTTCTCTGCTCTGTCTATGGCCTTCATTACGGCTTCAGCCCGCTTCTCGAAGCTGCAGTAAGATGGGCTGGCCAGATTCTCATCGTCCTTGATGAAGTCCATGCCACCAGCCAGTATCTCGTATGCGAGCTTCTCAACTTCTTCGGGCGAGTAGCCCACCTTAGGCTTGGGTACAGTGCCGACGATAGGCCTTCCATACACCTTTAGGGCGTTGCGGATGCCCTGGATGCCCTTAGAGGGGCCTTTGAACCCCGATACGAAGGGGGGCGGGAGGTAGATGTCCTCGACGCGTAGCCACTTAATCCTCTTCATGCCGTAAACGTTCCCTGCAACCGATGCAAGAAACGCGGCGAGGTTCCCCTCTTCGAAGAGCTCGTAGGGGTACGCTACCCTAACGTAATAGGACCCCTCCCCCGTATCCTCCACCGAGTATGCACGTCCTTTCAGCTTCTCCACTCTCTCCACAGAGTACCACGTGTACAGCGTTGTCCACGTACCAACACTGCTCTCAGCAGCTATCGCGCCAGCAACATCGAGAGCCGAGTAACCCTCAGCAGGCACTGCTCGAAAGACGACAATAACGTCCCGCTCCGGATCAGGATCGTAGCCCAGCTCCACGAACCTCCTGTATGGATCGGACAAGGGATTCCTCCTCCTACACGTTTGCACGGCCTTACGGGCCAATACACATTTCGCTGTACCGCAGGCACGGCGTCTCGGCCTCTTGAGCTCAGTAGCAGCAGCTCTAGGCCGGATGTAGGCATCATCCGTTACAGTAGGTGAGCTGGCGGACCTGGTGGTGTTACTCACCATGAGTTGTGGAATAGCAGGCCTCGCACGGATGATGCGCGAGAGCGTAGCTACAAGCGGCGTCATTTCTGCGGCAATTTGGTGCTGCTTCCGTTTTGCCTTTCGAGAGGCTGCGTCGCCAGGAGCCCTGCCATTTCCAAACATGCTCCAGGAGCATGATCCTACTTCTCTGCTCAAAAAGCGCTCCAGCTCTCTCGGATTAGGTTGGAAGTGCCCAATAACGTAAGACAATGAGTGGAAGGTGGTGCGGCGGCCGGGATTTGAACCCGGGATCGCCGGCTTGGAAGGCCGGCGTCCTAGTCCAGGCT
Source organism: Thermoproteota archaeon (assembly GCA_040514325.1). GTDB lineage: Archaea > Thermoproteota > Thermoprotei_A > Sulfolobales > Pyrodictiaceae > QNYQ01. The sequence goes on from JBEVCG010000050.1 coordinate 18,796, forward strand.
AGACGACCGCCGCAGCTCCAGGTCTCCATGATCCACTTCTCTCGCTCAGCTCGTGAGGTTATAAGGGTTACCTGCTAGGCTCCAGCTGCTTGTCCGCAGGGATCTTTACACCCTAAGGCAGCACTCGCGATCGCTAAACCTTCTAACTGGCGGTAAATGCTCGTGGGCAAGCCGGTAGACGGCTCCTCAAGCTAGGCGTAGCGTAATTAGCAGAAATGTAGTTGGAGGTAGGCCCCTGGTGGACCGGGCTGGTGCCGCCGCGGGGATTCGAACCCCGGACCGCCCGGTCTTCAGCCGGGCGCTCTCCCGCTGAGCTACGGCGGCACCCCTGCTGTTGCTTTCACTCCCTCCTCCCTCTTAAACCTTGCAGGAGGCGCTTCAGCCTTTCCGGCTCTCTTCATCTGGAGCTCAAGAGACCCTCTTCTCATCACGTCCTTGTTCACTAATGTTGCGATCCGGGCTTATTTCCTATCCTACTCTTGCACTGCATGTTGCCCGCGCGCCGCGGACGACAGCATTAAAAGGAGGTGGGCTCTAGATAGCCAAGGGTTTCGTCAGAGGTGGTTGGGCTGGCTGAGCAGCAGTACAGGTACATAGTGAGGATAGCGGGTACGGATATACCTGGTGATCTGAAGCTAGCCCACGGTCTGGCTCTGATAAAGGGTGTAGGCTACAACCTAGCCCTAGCTATATGCAGGCTTGTCGGTGTGGATCCCAGTAAGAGGGTCGGATTTCTTACCGATGCCGAGGTCGAGAAAATAGAGGCGGCCCTTAAGGATCCGGCAGCAGTAGGCATACCGTCGTGGATGCTCAATAGGAGGAAGGACTACGAGACTGGCAGGGACATGCACCTAATAGGCGCCGACCTGATCTACTACGTGAGGAGGGACATCGAGCGCGAAAAGAGGATAAGGAGCTGGAGAGGCATTAGGCACGCGCTCGGCTTAAAGGTGCGCGGCCAGAGGACAGCTACGACCGGGCGCCTTGGAATGACTGTTGGCGTAAGGAGGAGAAGGTAGCCGGGTGATGGGCAGTGGGAGACCCAAAGAAGCCTAGAAAGAGCTGGGAGAGTCCCAAGCATCCCTGGATAAAGGAGAGGCTTATCAGAGAGATAGAGCTGATGGGTAAATATGGTCTCCGCAACAAGCGTGAGATATGGAAGATGGAGACCCTGGCTAGGTACTATAGGCATAGAGCGCGTGCCCTTCTTGCTCTTCCACCGCATATAAGGGAGAAGGAGGAGAAGGCTCTGATATCGAAGCTCTATGAACTGGGAGTTCTGTCTGAGAACAGCACCCTTGACGATGTTCTGGGCCTAACAGCGGAGCACTTCCTGGAGAGGAGGCTTCAAACGATAGTCTACAAGAAGGGGCTTGCCCGCACCATTTACGAGGCGAGGCAGCTGATAGTGCACGGCCACATAGCTGTTGCGGGGAGGAGGATAAGGAGCCCAAGTTACCTCGTTAGACGTAGCGAGGAGGATCTGGTAACTTACGCGCCTGGAAGCCCCTACTACCAGAAGGCCCTCGAGGTTGAGCAGGAGCAAGCCTCCTAGCCTCTAGGCGGCTGGTTGCCGGAGGTGGTTCGAGTTGGCGTTCAGCTCGCGTGAGATCAAGTGGGGTGTTGCCCACATATACTCCAGTTACAACAATACGATAGTTCACATAACCGACCTAACGGGTGCTGAGACCGTGGCCAGGGCGAGCGGAGGCATGGTAGTCAAGGCTGACCGAGAGAAGCCAAGCCCTTACGCTGCGATGCTTGCAGCGAGCCGTGCGGCCCAGCAAGCCATGGAGAGGGGCATAGTGGCCCTTCACATCAAGGTCAGGGCTCCTGGAGGCCACGGCCCTAAGACGCCCGGGCCGGGTGCTCAGGCAGCTATTAGGGCGCTTGCCAGGGCTGGCTTTATAATAGGAAGGATAGAGGATGTCACGCCAATACCCCACGACACCACTAGGAGGCCTGGTGGCAGAAGGGGTAGGAGAGTCTAAGGTCTCAGCTGCTCTGCCAGGCCTGCACCGATCTTTTACCTCGGCTTCAGCTGGGGTGCACGTGTAGTGAAGGTCTGCGTGCTCGAAAAGAAAGACAACACGATAAGGATCTTGATAGAGAATGCTCCCCTATCGTTGGTGAACGCTATTCGACGAGCCGCGATGGCGGAGGTCCCCGTAATGGCTGTCGACTACGTCGAGGTCTTCGAAAACAACACAGTGCTCTACGACGAGATCATAGCACACAGACTGGCTATGATACCACTCACATCGGAGAGGGCCCTTGAGAAGTATAAAAGGCCGGAGGAGTGCTCTGAATCTTCTGTGCAGGATACCTCGTGTTACACGCTTCTCAGACTTGAGGTTGAGACTCAGCAAGGCCAGGAGATGATGGTGTACAGCAAGGATCTGGAGGCCTCGGACCCAGACGTCCGCCCGGTACATGACGACATACCGATAGCACTGCTAGCATCTGAGCAGAGGCTCCATCTCCACGCCTACGCGCGCTTAGGGTACGGGAAGGAGCATGCAAAGTGGATGCCTGTAACGGTTGCGGCTCACAGGTACCTGCCGGTAGTAAAGTACGACCTTGAGAGGGCCTCGGAGGAGTGCAGGCGCTGCTTGATGGATACTGCGCCGCAGCTCTTCGAGAAAATGCTTTCAGGCAGGAAGGGAGTCCTAGAGATCTACGACGACATAAACACCTCCGGCATCTACTGGTGTGCCACCAAGAAGTGCGAAGGGGCAGTTGAGGTCCACTACGACGAGAGTAGGATTATACTTAAGTTCGAGGGTACAGGCGCCCTGCCAATCGAGAGGGTAGTTAAGGAAGCAGCGCAGGCGATATCGAGGAAAGCAGAGTATATTATTTCGCAGCTCGCCAAAGTGGGTCAGAGCTTGGGAGGCTGACCGCGCCATGCAGGTTACCAAACGGACAGGCCCAACGAACATACTGATCAGGATGACTATACGCAGGTTAAGGAAGGCGTCTAGGGAAAACGGCGCGAAAATCTGGAGGTACGTGGCGGAGCTAATCAGCGTCCCGAGAAGGAGGAGGATAATTGTGAACTTGAGCAAGATAAATAGGCATACAAAGCCGAACGACGTGGTTGTGGTTCCCGGAAAGGTTCTTGGAGCTGGCCGTCTCGATCACCCTGTCACGGTTGCTGCTCTTGGCTTCAGCGCCGGGGCGCTAGAGGCTATAAGGAAGGCTGGGGGAAGGGCAGTGCACATTTTGCAGCTTGTGGAGGAGAACCCGAAGGGCAGCGGTGTGAAGATACTGATCTAGGGTGTAAGCCGTGAGCACGGTTAAGGTTGCAGCTCCAAAGCCCCCGGAGCGCATCCTTTACGTTGACGCCTCGGATCAGGTACTCGGAAGACTAGCGGCTGCAGTAGCTAAGAAGCTGCTCGAGGGCTACCGCGTCTACATTGTAAACGCTGAGAAGGCCGTAGTAAGCGGAGACCCCCTTATGGTCTTCAGGAGCTACAGGATATGGTGGGAGCTGAAGGTCCATGTGAACCCCTACAAGTGGGGTCCAAAGAGGCCCCGCAGCCCGATAGCCATCGTGAAGAGAGCTGTTATGGGGATGTTGCCGAGAAGCAAGCAGCGCGGCCGCGAGGCTGCTCGGAGGCTTAGAGTGTACATAGGTGTTCCAAGGGAGCTTGAAGGGAAGAGCTTTGTGAAGTTCCCCCATGCCGACGCCTCCCGCTTAAGCGGGAGGTTTATCCGTGTTGGCGAGCTAGCAGGGCTTCTAGGATGGAAGGGGGTGGTTGAGAAGCGTTGAGCGCGTCGCAGGAGGGTGTAAAGGTTCTGGGGGCGTACCTGCAGGCGGAGAAGCCTGTAAGGATAGTTATATCTACGGGTAAGCGGAAGACGAGCATTGCTAGGGCTGTCGTGAAGCCTGGTAAGGGCAGGGTATGGGTTAACGGCGTTCCGATAGAGCTCTGGCCCATCGAGATGGCAAAGTGGAAGATGATGGAGCCGCTGCTCCTCGCAGGGAAGGATGTCTGGAGCTCGGTTGATATCAAGGTGAAGGTGGAGGGTGGAGGCTTCATGAGCCAGGCCGATGCTGTTAGGATGGCTATAGCGCGGGGCCTGGTAGCGTACACCGGAAGCGAGGAGCTTAGGAGGATTTTCGAGGAATACGACAGACATATGCTGGTGGGTGACCCGCGCCAGACGGAGCCTGAGAAGCCTATGAGGAGAAGCGCTAGGAGGCGCTGGCAGAAAAGCTACAGGTGAGGGTTTTGATAGTCCCTGTACGCTGCTATACCTGCGGTTTCCCTGTGGGGCGCTACTGGGAAAAGTTCCGTGAGAGGGTCTCTAGAGGGGAGGATCCGGCTAAAGTGCTGGACGAGCTCGGGATAAGGAGGTACTGCTGCAGGAGGATACTGCTGACCCATGTGCCCGCAATATACGAGGTGAAGAACTTCCGACGCGTCCTTTAGCCCACCTCTAGCCCTAACCTCCTAACACAATAATTAAAACCTGGAAAGCATGAGTCACGTGGGTGTTGGGGGTAGGTAATGAGCGAGCGCTCACTCAGCAAGCAGCAAGTTGAGATTGGAGGTAAAACGGTAGAGCTATTGGTGTCGCTTGACCGCTACCTTTCATCGGGAGTTCATATAGGAACTCAAATATGCACAGCTGCCATGTCCAGGTTCGTCTACAGAGTTAGGCCCGATGGCCTCTACATACTGGACATAAGGAGGACCGATGAGAGGCTGAGAGTAGCCGCAAGGTTTCTTGCACGTTTCGACCCGTCCAAGATAGTCGCAGTTGCAACTAGACAGTACGCCCAGAAGCCTGCCCAGAAGTTTTGTCTGTACGTGGGCTGTAAGGCTATAACCGGAAGGATACTTCCCGGCACATTCACGAACCCCAGCCTTGAATGGTACGTTGAACCAGACGTGCTTCTGGTGAGCGACCCTAGGGCCGATGCGCAGGCCATAGAGGAAGCCGGCAGGATGGGCATACCGGTGGTCGCATTCGTGGATACCGACAACAAGCTAGAGAACGTTGACCTAGCCATACCGGTTAACAATAAGGGCAGAAGGAGCCTAGCCCTGGTCTACTGGATACTGGCCCGGGAGGTGCTGAGAGAGCAGGGCAAGCTAGGGCCGGACCAGGATCTTCCAGAACCCCCCGAGGAATTCCAGTTCCGGATACGCCGAGCAGAGTAAAGCTCTTTACAAAGAAGCAAGGAATCCTGGGTAGCCTATTTCCCCATGCTCTGCCCCTCCTCTCTGTGGTGCCTGCTAAGATGCGTGTGGCTGCCCGCTACTGCACCCCCACCTCATGCAATATCCCTTAGATGCCTACGACGTGAGCAGGTAGACCGAATAGTTTTCAGCAGAGGGTGCCATGTCTGGTAAAGGGCTGAAAGCTTTGGGGATAAGGGCTGGCAGGGTTATAGGCGACAGAAGGCTTCCAGCAGTTGCGGGCATCTTCTACGAGTCTAGGGAGGAGGCCCTTAGAGCACAGATAGAGTGGGCCTTCAGACACCCCATAGGGCCTGGAGCTCTCCCTTCAACTTCAGAAGAGCGCGTAAGGGCCACAAACGCATACGTCTCGCCTCATGCAGGATATCCCTACAGCGGCCCGGTGGCTGCCCACGTCTACTACAACGTAGCTAAGGAGGGCCTAGCAGACACCTACGTGATTATCGGGCCAAACCACACCGGGCTTGGAGACCGCGTGTCGGTGTACCCTCGAGGTAGGTGGGTAACCCCTCTTGGCGAGGTTGAGGTTGACGGTGAGCTGGCTACCCAGCTTGTCAAGGAGAGCGCCTACGCTTCCCCTGACGAGGTGGCGCACCTATATGAGCACAGCGTCGAGGTGCAGGTTCCTTTCCTACAGTACATCTTCGGCTCAAAGGTCAGGATACTTCCTGTGGTAGTCTATGAGCAGACGTTAGAGGTTGCACGCGACCTAGCCCACGCCATAAACGCTGCCGCGGAAAAGCTCGGCAGAGATGCCGTAGTCATAGCGAGCAGTGACTTCACGCACTACGAGCCTCACGAGAAGGCTGTTGAGAAGGACTCAATAGCGATAGAACACATCAAGAGGCTGGACTCGGAGGGCCTTTACAAGGCGATAGCCAAGTACAACATCACGATGTGCGGACCGGCCCCCGTCATGGCGGCAATTGAGTACAACAAGCTTCGGGGTGGCTCTGTAGGCGAGCTCCTAAAGTACGCCACAAGCGGCGATACCTCCGGCGAGAAGAGCTCTGTTGTAGGCTACGCGGCAATACGGTTGTACTGACAGCCGCGGCGGCGATGCAAAGGGGTACGGAGGATCCGAGTTGGAGTCGTACAGCCACAGACTGCCTATAGCCCTTCTGGGTGTCCCGTTTGGGGAAAGGCACAACCCCTACCTCGTCCTAGTATCTAGTAAGCCTCTGCTCGGCTTGAGGGTGCTTGTAGACGAAGCTGATGGAGCACCAGGTGCTAGGATCACTGGCCCTAGTCTGGGCTGGCGCTTTGAGCTTGCGCTCAAGTCCTTCGTCGATGTTTTATCCTCGAGGCTGGAGCAGAACCTTGAGGTGGAGCTGGTCCTCGACACGAAGCTATCTTACCCTCCACCCTCATCTGTCTACGCGGTGGCCACAATATCCATTCTGAGGGCTGTAGCCGAGGCTGGAGGCTACGAACTGTCAGACGAGGAGGTCATCGAGGCGGCTAGAAGCATAGATGAGGAGGCAGCTACGTGGATGGACTACATCGATGCTCTTAGGACAGCTGCAGTCCGCGGCAAGAGCCTGGCTTACCGACACGGAGAAGACGCAGTACCACTCGGGGTCGGTGGCAGCGTGGAGCTAGAACTTGTAGGCGAGGAGGACCTCGGAGCGGACGTAACCTCGTTGATGCCCAGCGGCGTCCTCTCGGCCCTCGTGAGATTCTCCGGCATGGCAGTGATAGAGGCTATCAACAGTCTGCGGCGGGGTTCCAGGTTCAGCGAAGTGTTCAACTTAGCCTCGCGCGCGGATAACGCCACTTACTACGCCCTTTACGGTGTTCACCCCCCGCAAGAGGGGTGCAAGTGGACGCCTTCGCTTCAAAGGGTGTATGCAGTATGCCTCGCAGGAGAGGGTCTTGGGGATACGGTAGCGTTCGTGTTGTGAAGCTTGGAGGTAGCATCATAACGGATAAGAAGAGGCCATTCACCCCTCGCATAAAGCTTGTTGAGAGGCTTGCGCAGGAGCTAGCCCGAGCAGCCAGGAGTGTGGGCTTTATTCCAGTGCTCGTTTTAGGAGGTGGCAGCTATGGTCATGCTGCAGCTAAGGAGCATATGGGCTTCAACGACGACCTTAGAGCATCACTCTACGGGATAAGTCTATCCATGATAGAGCTCGCAACTGCTGTAGCTGACGCCATGGCCTTAGCAGGAGTCTACACGATGATCTATCCTCCACACTCCTTCTGCAAGCCCCAAGGACTGAAGCCAAACTGCGATGTCAGATACCTTGAGGCAGCTCTTAGCGCCGGTGTTGTCCCTCTAACGTTCGGTGATGTTTATCACTGCAATGGAAGCTGGTGCATAATTTCTGGAGACGAGCTGGCCGTAGAGCTCGCCTGCAAGCTGGGTTCCGAGCAGATCGTCTACGTTGTAGACGTCGACGGTCTCCTTGTAGACGGTAAGCTTGTCCCCAGGGTGTCGCTAGAGGCGCTTGAGTCCCTAACCGAAGCGGTATCAAAACGTGTGGAGGGTGTCGACGTTACAGGCGGACTTAGAAGAAAGATTGAGGCTGTACGCGCAAACTTCTGCCCTACTCTCCGGAAGATCTGGATAATCAACGGCATGGTCAAAGGGCGGCTTTACAACGTCCTAGTGGGGAATGACGTTAGGGGTACACTGATAACCACAAGCTAGAAATCACGAAGCCTAGATCTTCAAGCCTAACTAAGCTTTTGTGGGTGGTTGTTTGGCTTCCAGCACGAGGCTTAGGAAGCTGGATCACATACGTATTACTATTGATAGCGATGTAGAGCACCAGAAGGGCCCAGGTTTCGAGCTGGTGGAGCTTGTACACAGAGCGGTGCCAGAGTCGAGCTTGGAGGATGTTGACGTGTCCGTAGAGTTTCTGGGCAAAAGGCTGGCTGCGCCGATACTCGTGTCCGGGATGACGGGCGGCCACGAGGTTGCTGCTAAGATAAACTGTGCAATTGCCTCGGCGGTCGAGAAGCTGGGGCTTGCCATGGGCGTGGGCAGCCAGCGTGCTGCCATAGAGGACGAAAAGCTCGCATGGACATTCAAGGTAGCCCGAAAGTGCGCGCCCACTGCCCCCCTAATAGCCAATATCGGCGCCCCACAGCTGGTGAAAGGGTACACAGTCAGAGAGGTTCGCAGGGCTATAGAGATGATAGATGCCGACGCGGTGGCAGTACACCTTAACGCTTCGCAGGAGGCATTTCAGCCCGAAGGTGACGTGGACTACCGTGGCGTCCTCAATAAGCTAGGTGAGCTCGTCGAGGACCTTGACGTGCCAATTATCGTGAAGGAGACCGGGCACGGGATAGGTTACGAGGTAGCGCTTGCCTTGCGGCAGCGTGGTGTGCGGTTCTTCGACGTCTCGGGAGCTGGAGGCACGAGCTGGGTTCTTGTTGAAATGTATCGCGCCCGTGAGCGGGGCCTAGACGTACTGGAAAGTGCAGCCAGAACGTTTGCCTCCTGGGGAATCATCACCGTGAGAGCGCTTGTTGAAACTAGATGGGCTGCCCCCGACTCCTGCATAATATCTAGTGGGGGTGTTCGCAGCGGCTTGGATGCAGCAAAGAGCGTGGCAATGGGCGCTGACCTTGCGGCTGTAGCCCTCCCCGTTATACGAGCCTACGCGGAAGGTGGCAGTGCTGCGGTTGAGAGGCTCCTAGGCAGGATGGTGCTTGAGGTGAAGGCAGCAGTCTTCCTGACAGGCGGGCGCACTCTATCCGATCTGAGGGAGGCGAGGATGCTCGTCTCAGATGAGCTGCTGTCAGCTTTTAGGCGGCTAGGCGCAGATATTGACCTTTATCTGGACGTCCTGAGGAGGCTCTTTAAACCTGGCGAGAACTGTAGATCGTGAGGCTGAAGACGTTGAGCGAGATGAGCCCAGAGCTTAGAACCAGCATAGAGAAGGCTGCAAGGCTCGTTGATGGCTACATATTCGCCCGCGTGCAGGGCGAGCCAGCAGAGATCTATGAGGCGTCTCTCCACCTGATAAGGGCCGGAGGGAAGAGGCTGCGCCCCTTCATAGTGCTGACGGTGGCTCAGTCCCTTGGAGCCAGCGTGGATAAAGCTTTGCCATTTGCAGCGGCGGTTGAGCTTATACACAATTTTAGCCTCATACACGACGACATAATGGATCGGGACGAATTCCGCAGAGGTGTTCCGACGGTCCACAAGCTGTGGGGAGAGCCGTTTGCGATACTCGCAGGAGATCTCCTCTTCGCTAAAGCATTCGAGGTTGCCAGTGATGCCGTGAACATGGGGCTGCCTCCTGACAGGGTTGTTCGAGGCCTACACGTGCTTGCACGAGCATCATCTACTCTTGCAGAAGGTCAAGCCCTTGACATGATGTTCGAGGAGCTTGAAGAGGTTGATGTGGAGGACTACATGAAGCTTATAAGCAAGAAGACGGCAGCGCTCTTCGAGGCCTCGGCAGTCCTAGGTGCCATAGCGGCAACGGACTCCGAGACTGTGATCAGCAGTTTGAATCTCTATGGGAGGAGCCTAGGCATGGCGTTCCAGATAAGGGACGATGTGTTGAGCTTCATAGGAGACGAAAGTGTTACCGGAAAGCCGAAGTACAACGATCTAAGGGCGGGCAAGAAGACTCTCCCCATAATATACGCTCTCTCCACACTTGAAGGCGAGGACCTCGAGGTTCTAAAGGCAGTGCTGGGCAATCGCGAGGCATCGCAAGAGGATCTAGAGAAGGCTGCAAAACTCATAGAGTCCTCTGGCGCCATAGAGTACGCTAACCGCGAAGCCGAGAAATTTGCTAGGCAGGCCGTCGAGGCTCTTAAGGTGATTCCGGACAACGAGTACAGGCGCCTGCTGGAGGAGGTTGCGACATTCGCTGCCACGAGGATGAAGTAGCAGATGCCTATGACTAGTTCAAGCTTTTGCAGAGAAAACCCCTACTACATACCCCAGCTCTACGTGGAGTCCCTCAGAAGCACTGAGGGCTACCTGGTTGTAGAGGGTACGTTAGCAAGGCGCGTGGACAGCTGCGAGGGTGGGTGCTTCGGCAAGGCGATATACGGGTCTCTCCTCGAGGAGTTTGTTGATCTGATCGGTGGAGAGGTTACCAGGTCCTTCGTAGTCGTCCTACCCCCCGACTACGGAGAGGGGCTTCTTGTCCCCAAGGGAGCCAGGGTAACACCCGTGCCCGTTGAGGGCGCCAGAGTATCCATTGAGGTTTGCGAGGGTCAGAAGGTGCGGCAAGGAGACACCCTAGCCTACACCCTGACCAGGAAGATGGAGCTAAGGCATATACGCAGCCATGTCGACGGTGTCGTCGTTTACATATACTCGCCCCCGGATGTGAAGATTTCAACCCACATACTTCTCATAGCCGAGGAGGGGGTGGTTAAGGTTGTCAGAGTCGAAGGCGGGCATCGAAGCTGACGCAGAGCTGGAGCGGCTGATCCGGGCTTATGCGCTGCTCAATGCGGTTCAGCACGGTGGTAAGGCTGCAGTAAACCCTGTTTTAGGGAAGCTCGCGGCGGAGAAGCCGGAAGTAAGGCCCCAGCTGCGCAGCCTCGTTCCTCTGGTCAAGAGGATTGTCGAGGAGGTCAACAAGCTGAGCCTCGAAGAGCAGCGGAGAGAGCTTAGGGAGAACTTCGAGTGGCTTCTGAGGAAGGTTGAGGAGAAGCAGCGTCCTCAAGAGAAGGAGCTTCCACCCCTACCCGGTGCGGCTGAAGGCAGGATCGTAACCCGCTTTGCCCCTAACCCAGACTTCGTTCTGCATTTAGGCAACGCTAGACCGGCGGTGCTGAGCTACGAGTACGCCCGTATGTACAAGGGCAGGATGGTGCTGAGGTTTGAGGACACCGACCCGAGGACCAAGAAGCCCATGCCCGAGGCGTACCTCATGATAAAAGAGGATCTGAGGTGGCTCGGCATCAAGTGGGACGAGGAATACATACAGAGCTTGAGGATGGAGATCTATTATGACTATGCGCGCAAGCTCATAGAGGTCGGAGGCGCCTACGTGGACGATAGACCCCCGGCAGATTTCCGCAGATACCGTGACGCGCTGAGGTTGGAGGAGTATCCACCGCGCTTAAGGTCCGTTGAGGAGAACCTGGAGCTCTGGGATAGGATGGTGGAGGGACACTTTGGCGAGGGCGAGGCCGTTCTTAGAGTGAAAACGGACCCTAACCACCCGGATCCCAGCGTAAGGGACTGGGTCGCGTTCCGGATCATAGATACAGACAAGCATCCGCACCCGCTAACGGGAAGCAGATACGTCGCCTGGCCTACCTACAACTTTGCGGCTGCGGTTGACGACCACCTGATGGGGGTTACTCACATACTCCGTGCAAGGGAGCATGTACAGAACACTGTGAAGCAGAAGTTCATATACTCGTACTTCAACTGGACCTATCCACATGTCGTGCACTTCGGTAGGCTTAAGCTAGAGGATATGATAATGAGCAAGAGCGCGCTACGCTCCCTTCTGGAAGCGGGATCGGGGGAAGGTGTGGCAGACCCCAGGTTTGCAACAATAGCTGGCTTAAGGAGACGCGGAATAGACCCCGAAGCTGTACGTAGGGTTGTTCTCGACGTAGGGATCAAGGAGACCGACGCAAGCATAAGCTACGCAAACCTCGCATCAATCAACAGAGCTATTGTGGATCCTAAGGCAAAGCGCATCATGGCCGTATTCGATCCAATTAAAATGATTGTAGAAGACGTACCGTGGGGCGAGCGCGAGTTCGAGCTACCCTTCCATCCCGGCGGCCATATGGGCTCGCGCAAGATAGCGTTGGCGGGGCCAAGGGTTGAGTTGCTGGTTGAGCGTCAAGACGTTGTTAGCCTTGGAAAGGGTGCAGTTGTAAGGCTCCTCGAGGGGTTTAATGTTGAGATTATCTCCATCGACCCGATCTCCGGCATAGTGAGGGCACGCTACCACAGCGACAGCCTCGAGGAGGCCAGGAGGCGCTCGGCTAAGATAGTACACTGGGTGCCTGCTTGGAGCAAGCTGAGAGTAAAGCTTGCTGTTCCCGAAGGCCTGTACCTACGATACAGGGAGGGGATCGCTGAACATGCTGCGGCAGGCCTTCGGCCCGGCGAGATAGTTCAGCTCGTAAGGGTTGGCTTTGCCCGCGTGGACTCCATCGACCTAGGAGAGGGCGGAGAGGTCATTGGAGTAACCATGATATTTGCGCACCAATAAAGGCTGCGAGCAGCTGGCTGAGCCCTACTTAGCAGTTGAATAGGGAGCGTGGCGCCGGAGCCTCCATAGTTTTATATACCCCCAAACCGCTGCATACAGCAATACGTGCGGAGCGACGACCGAGTTTGGGAGGAGGATGAGCTATGAGCAAGCCGTTCTATGTCAGGTTCGAGGTACCCCCGGAGCTGGCTGAAAAGGCCTACCAGGCTGTGGAGCTTGCAAGAAAAACTGGCAAGATAAAGAAGGGAACCAACGAGACAACGAAGTGCGTTGAGAGGGGCTTAGCAAAGCTAGTCATAATAGCAGAGGACGTAGATCCTCCGGAGATAGTTGCGCATCTTCCCCTCCTCTGCGAGGAGAAGAAGGTGCCTTACGTCTACGTGCCGAGCAAGAAGAGGCTTGGCGAGGCTGCCGGGATAGAAGTTGCAGCAGCCAGTGCCTGCATTATAGAGCCGGGAGAAGCTAAGGATCTTGTAGAGGAGATATCTAAGGCTGTCAACGAGCTTAGAACCAAGTCGGCGTAAAGCAGGTAGGCGCCTCGCACAATCTAAAAGCACTTCAGCCTTTTTGGCTAGATTCCGCGCTTAATGGAAGCGTGCCTTTAATAAGACTGCTCCAGCTACAGAGGCAGAGGGTCGCTGGGATGAGCAGGTCCGCGAAGGACACTGGTACGCGGGAGTTCAACGTTGTGGAGGAGATAGGCTACCCGGCCGAGGTAATACAGATCATAGGTAGGACGGGAGTCCACGGCGAAGTTATCCAGGTAAGAGTTAGGGTCCTTGAGGGAAGAGATAAAGGCCGCGTACTGACCAGGAACGTCCTCGGCCCAGTGAGGCTTGGGGACATCGTAATACTCCGTGAGACTGAACGCGAGGCCAGAAAGCTCGGTGGTAGGAGGTAATCGGCTATGCCTACTACGCGTGAGTGTAGCTACTGCGGCCACGAGATAGAGCCAGGTACAGGTCTAATGTACGTGCTAAATAACGGCTCAGTGCTCTGGTTCTGCAGCCGTAAATGCTTCACTTTCTGGAGGAGGAAGACGGATCCGAGAAGGCTCAAGTGGACCAAGAAGTACACGCGAATCAACAGATAGCCGTGGACGGTCGCTTGTGTCCACCCTCTCGAGCAGATGGGATCTCAGCCCTTCTCGGCCTTAAGCGATGCTATGTAGAGTGGTCTGTCACTCGTCCCTGCCCGCCTGCTTCTTATCGCTTGGCTTTTAACCTCAGCTCGATTGGTGCTATGTACCGGTGACCGATAGTGGCAGTAGAGCGCACCTTCGTGATGGTAAAGCCGGATGGCGTAAAGCGAGGGCTTGTCGGCGAGATAATATCCAGGTTTGAGAGGAAGGGGTTTAAGATAAAGGCCCTAAAGATGAAGTGGCTCACGCGGCAGGAGGCTGAGAAGCTTTACGAGGTGCACAAGGGGAAGCCGTTCTTTGAGGAGCTAGTTAACTTTGTGACGAGCGGTCCGGTTGTAGCCATGGTGCTTGAGGGTGATAGCGCCATCGAGGTTGTAAGGCTCATGATAGGCCCAACGGACGGGAGGAGAGCTCCTCCAGGAACGATACGAGGCGACTTTGCGCTAGATATTGGTGCCAATATCGTGCATGCAAGCGACAGCAGAGACTCTTTCGAGCGGGAGTACAAGGTGTTCTTCTCCGACGACGAAATTGTCGGCGACTACTAGGCGCCTCCTCACCTTTTGGGTGTAAGCTTTCGGCGCCTGTTCCAGATAGGGTGTGTAGTGTGCCTCCCCCAGAGATAATGGTGGGTGTTGTCGGCAAGACTAACGTCGGTAAGTCAACGTTCTTCTCCGCTGCCACCATGGCGTCCGTCCAGGTGGATAATCGCCCCTTCGTCACACTCGAGCCCAATGTTGGGGTAGGCTATGTTAGGGTCCGTTGCGTCCACGTAGAGTTAGGCCTTGAGGCGTGTACTCCCTCTGCAGGGTTTTGTGTCGAGGGGTGGCGCTTTGTACCCGTCAAGCTTGTCGACACCCCTGGTCTTATACCCGGGGCGCACAAGGGCCGTGGTCTTGGAAACAGGTTTCTAGATTCCATAAGGCGAGCAGACGCCGTAATTCTGATTGTTGATGCTGCGGGATCGACGGACGAGCAGGGAAACTCGGTACCTCCTGGCACGTACGACCCCATCGAGGAGGTTCGGTGGCTTGAGAGAGAGCTTGAGGAGTGGCTCTACGGCATACTTCTGCACGACTGGGACCGGTTTGCAATGAAGGTGTCCGTATCCGGTCAGCAGAGCGTCGACGCGCTTACCAAGAGGCTCAGCGGTTTGAGCATAACCAGGGTACACGTAGAGCGTGCTCTGGAATACGCGGGGTTAACGTCAAAGAATCTAACATCCTGGACACGCGATGATCTTAGGAGCTTTGCTCGCGGGCTTAGGCTCTCCAAGCCCATGGTGATAGCGGCTAACAAGGCCGACGTGCCAGCTGCGGAAGACAACGTAAAGAGGCTGAAAAGGGAGCTTACATACAAAGTGGTGCCCACAAGCGCTCTGGCGGAGCTTGTGCTTCGGAATGCTGCCAGGGCAGGAGCCATCAGGTACATTCCCGGAGACAGCAGCTTCGAGGTTATCGATGAGGGCAAGCTCAGCGAGAAGCAGCTCAAGGCACTAGAATACATACAAGATCGCGTTCTCAAGAAGTGGGGTTCGACGGGCGTGCAGTATGCGATAAACACCACAGTCCTTGAGGAGCTGGGAACGATCGTTGTATACCCGGTAGAGGATCCAAACCGCTACACAGATAGCCAAGGGAGGGTACTGCCGGATGCTTACCTGGTACCCAAGGGCACTACCGCCCGCGAGCTAGCCTACATGGTTCACACGGAGCTTGGATCAACCTTCTTGTACGCTGTTGATGCAAGGACGAAAAACAGGATCGGGGAGGACTATGTTCTGCGCCACGGCGACGTCGTCAAGATAGTGGCAGCAGCAAGGCGTGGCAGGTAACACTCTCCAGGCCTCTGCACTGTATTAGGCGGGTTTGACTCCACGTAACAGTTTAGTGGAAGGTTTTAAAGATGCCTAGACCCAGCAGCTCTAGGGCAGGAGCTCGAGAAGGGGTTTGAAATGGCGTTAGGCGTGTATCACTATCTCAACGAGGCCTGGAAGCGGAGGTATGATGACCCGGCTCTAGCCGCGCTGTGGAGGCGGAGGCTACTAGAGTGGAGGCGACAACCGTCGGTTGTCCGGATAGATAAGCCAACAAGGCTTGACAGGGCTAGGAGGCTGGGCTACAAGGCAAAGCCCGGAGTAATAGTAGTTAGAGTACGCGTCAGGAAAGGTGGCCTGAATAGGCCGAGACCCAACAAGGGTAGAAGGCCCAAGAGAATGGGCGTCTACGGTTACGCTCCGGCGAAGTCGACTAGGCTAATAGCCGAGGAGAGAGCCGCTAGGAAGTACCCCAACATGGAGGTGCTCAACTCCTACTACGTGGCAGAGGACGGCGTTTACAAGTGGTACGAGGTCATACTTGTTGACAGAAGCCATCCAGCCGTATGTAAGGACAAGGATCTTGGCTGGATATGCAAGACGGGCCGCGGGAGGGTCTTCCGCGGCCTAACTAGCGCTGGCAGGAGGATGCGTGGACTCCTCAGAACGCGTGGTCTACGTGGCACGCACAACTATAAGTGGAAGAAGAAGCAGAAGGAGCGCGAGCTTAGGAAGAGGCACGAGGCTAGCCGCGGTGCACGCCTCATAGCGCCGGACGAGGTAAGAGAAGAATACCATAAGGGCGACCTGCAGTAGCAGCACTGGAGGAGAGCGGTGTCGAAGCCTCCACGAGCCTCGGCTGTAATTTTCGTACAGTCTGCGCCCGGCCCAGCTTTGATGTAAGTTCGACGTGTTTATGCCAAGATGCTGGGCACATTTTTCACGCTTTTAGCCCATTACATATGGCTGGTGCCTTATGCAGAAGGAAGTCAAAATAGTCAGTGCCGAGGTGGCGGCGCACGCGCATGCAACAGAAGATCTGGAGAAAGTTAAGCGTGCAATGCTCAACGTGCTTCCAGAGGACTTGCGCGCTAAGCTTAAGAGTAGGATCGACGTTCAGAAGCTGGAAGGCCATCACGGCAACCCGATACACAGGCTCACGCTCCGTCTGAGCGGCGAGGAGGCTAGCTCTCTCCTTAGGTTCATAATCTCAAGCCTAAGCGAGGGGGAGAGGACTCTCATGGAGCTAATAGTTAAAAACAGATACGATAAGAAGCGTGGGCGTCTCTTTCTCCGCCTAAGCAAGCAGGACGCCTATCTAGGGAGGATAAGATTGCTTGAAGGGGACGACGTTCTTAGGGTGACGGTGACTTTCCGTGGCTCGCCCTCCCCTACCTTAGTTGCTAGCCTGCTGAAGGAGATGGGGTCTACAAAGTAATGCTCGCAGACCTCCACATAAATCCCAGGGGTAAATCGGATGCCGAGGTCATGGCGCGGGCAGCTCACATCATGGGTATTAGAGTCGTGGGTCTGGAGGCTTCAGACCCTAGCAGCTTCCAGCAAGCGGCAAAGGCGTTCGAAGATTACGGCATAGAGGTGCTCAGCAGGGTAACCATCGATGGTTCCAGGTGGACGGAGGTTCTAAGGAGGTTAAGGCGCGTATGGGGCAGCTTTGACATAGTGGCTGTGAAGGCTCAGAGCCCAGAAGTTATACGAAACTCTGCACGGGACAGCCGCGTAAGTCTTGTAGTGCTTACGCCGCAGCTAGCAAGGTACATGGATAGGAGCCAGGCCCAGCTTCTACGTAGAGGTGGCACCCTGCTGGAGGCTCAGCTGCGGCCTCTGCTCTACTCTAAGGATCCCAGGAGAGAGCTGAGGGGATTTGCTATAATCGTTAGAAGGGCTGTTGCCTACGAGGCCCCCCTCGTGCTCAGCAGCGCAGCGACAACAGTATACGAGATGTGGCATCCACGCACCGTGGCGTCCCTGCTAACTCTGCTAGGCCTTTCAGAGTACCAGGCGCGTGCACTCACAGAGGGCTACAGCGAGTGGATCAAATCAAAGCGCGGTCCGGTTAACATTCCAGGGCTACTTAAGGGTGGTGTGTAGGGCATGGAGTGGCTTACGCTGATGATTTTCGCTCTCTTCGCAGGACTTGTGCCGGTTATGTGGGCATTTGCGCGTGCGCTGGCCAGGATGAAAAGAGGGCAGATGCTGCTTGCGAGGAGAGTAGCCTTCCTTGAAGGTGTTCTAAGGAACGTGCTTGCAGGCGCAGATCTTGAAAAGGCGGCAAGGGAGCTGCGGAAGCGTAGGCGGAGAAGGTACGTTGTCTTCCAGCTCGTTGTTGAAGGGGATCCTCCAGAACCTGACGAAGTTGAAAAAGCCATCGTAATGCAGGTGAGGAGGCTTGCCGGAGACGTGAGCTTAGCTCTGGGCAACATCCAACTTGTCTACTATGATAAGAGCAGGAAGGTGGGGATCATAAGGGCAACAAACGATACAAAGCATGTGGTGCTGGCTGCGCTTGGGCTGGTAAGAAGTGTGGGAGGCAGAAGGGCCGTGGCGATACCTCTGAGCACTCATGGTACAATCAAGCGGGCTAGGAGAGCGGCAGCAGCCGCTCAATGGTGATGTGGTGTGAATCATGACGTAGAGCCGGGCTTCCACAGACCCTATGTGCTTGTGTTCTCGACAGCAACAATTGATGGGAGGATAGCTTCGTCAACAGGCTTCAGCAGCCTTAGCTGCAGCTACGACCTTGCCAGGCTAAGGCTCCTGCGCGGCATGAGCGACGCGGTCATGGTTGGAGCTAACACGGTAAGGGTGGACAATCCTCGCCTTCAGAGAAGGGTGCGCCCGAGGTCGAGCCGGTTCTACAGGGTGGTGGTCGACGGGAGGCTCACACTGTCGCCGGACTTTAGAGTCTTCGGGGAGGGACCGCCCACGATACTGTTTACGGCAGTGAAGGATGACAGGATCAAGGAGTTTGAGAGGCGCGGCGTAGTAGTGTACGTTGTCGGCGCAAACGGCTCAGTGGACCTTGCTAGGGCGCTCATGCTCCTATACGAGGAGCACGGTATAGAGAGGTTGCTGGTAGAGGGTGGAGGCGTTCTTACGTACAGCCTTCTAGCCAGCCGGCTTGTTGACGAGGTTAGGGTCACGTATACCCCGTTTGTATTTGCTGCTGGCAGAAGTTTTGTCGAGGATCCTAGGGGCGTGGGATTCCCGGACACAGGGAAATCGCCCAAGCTGAGGTTGATCTGCGCAGAAATCTGCCCCTGTGGCAACTGTGTGCATGCTGCATTCAAGGTTCTTGACGTAACAGGCCATCCTGTAGTTGAAGGTTTCGGCGAGGCTTGCCTGAGCGGAGAGCTAAGGTCGCTCTCAGATCTTGAGGAGGCCTAGACACGTCTGTTAGATTGTACTGGCAATACGATTACATGGAAGCCAAACCGTGCCGATACCTATTAAACAAGAGCTGCAGCACCAATTCATATAGCTAAGCTGCTGCAAAGTCAGCGTTCGGGGTTCAGTAGAGCAGAGGGGTGGCGGAAGCTTTCCGGCTATTGCGTCAGGTGGTACGGTTGCCGCTGCTGATCGGCCTCATCGAACTTCTTGGCTACAGGGAGTGGACAGAGAGCCTTGGTCCAGACCGCGAGTGGCTTATACAGAAGACCCAGTCTAAGCTCTACGAGGTAGCTGTAGACAGCGTTTCGAGGTATGGGGGCTTTGTTGTAGACCTAACCGGGGACAGCATGATAGCGATTCTTAACGGTATGACGAGAGAGGCCCTAGAGGCTGTCTATAGAGATGTGGCTGCAATCTCCCCTACGCTCGTGTCGATGCGGGTCTGCAGCTCTCGAACCTGCTGGAAAGCAGGGAGGAGCGTGTCTCCAGGTCTCCACGTAGAGGATTTCGTCCAGGGACCCGTTGCAGCTATTCACATCGATATGAACAACCTGACGGAAGCTAGGAGCAGGCTCGGTATTATGGGGGCTGCCGTTGAGGTGTTTAGGACCCTTTCAAACTTGTACATGGTCCTCCTGCCGCGAGGTATCCCGGTCGGGTATCTGGGCGGGGATAACCTCGTCGTCTTCTCAGGTTACGAGGACCTGGACCACGTGATCCAGCTCCTTAGATCCTCAATGAAGCTTGGCGAGATGTACAAGGCGGGGGTGGGTGTAGGCTACACGGCTCGAGAGGCCCTAATGTATGCGGCAAAGGCGCTCCACGAGCTGAGAGAGGATAGGGATAAGGCCCTGCGTAACCCGGTAAAGGTTTTAGTGAGCCCAAGCGTAGAGCGTCTAGAAGATCCTTAAGCTGAGTTAAGGGTGCCGGGCTGTGCAGCAGCTGTACGACACGGTAAACGATGCTATAGAGGCACTCAGGCGAGGCACACCTGTGCTGATATATGATGGCTCTGGCAGGGAGAACGAGGTAGACTATGTTATACACGCATCATTCGTCACGCCGGAGAGAGTCTACGAGATGAGGCTCATGGCCGGGGGACTCATCTGCTATGCAATGCCTTTACCCGCTGGCAAAGCTCTCGGCTTGAGGTTTGCATACGAGTACCTGGCGCACTTCAGCGAAATTAAGCCTCTAACAACCAGAACCCTAGGGTACGGTGACCGCCCAGCATTTTCGCTCTGGGTCAACCACATCAAGGCTAAGACGGGTATAAGGGACTCCGACAGAGCCCTGACAATCAGAAGGCTTCACGATATCCTTGAAATGATCATAAGCGGTAGGCGCGAGGAGGCTTGGAGGGTCTTTGTTTCTGAGTTCGTGGTGCCTGGACACGTGCCAATACTCTTAGGCAGGAGTCTAAGCGAGCGCAGAGGCCACACAGAGCTTTCCCTGCACCTTGCGATGCTTGCAGGCATGTCTCCATCAATGGTGATCGTCGAGATGCTGGGGCGCGGTGAGGCGTTATCCATTAAGGAGGCTGCCAGGATAGCCGATGAAAGGGGCTTTCCACTTATAGAAGCTAGCCAGATAATCAGGGAGGTTGAAGCTGTTGGCGAGGATCTGTATTGTAGATACAACCTTTGCGAGGGTTGACATGGCTTCCGTGGCTATCGAAAAGCTCAAAACGCTTATGCCTTCGGTGCAGATCTTCCGCAGAACAGTTCCTGGGATAAAGGACATCCCCGTGGCCGTGAAGAAGCTGATGGTCGAGAAGGAGTGCGATGCCGGTATGGTCTTTGGCTGGGTAGGCCCCAGCCTTACGGACAAGATAAGCTATGCTGTGTACTCGCTGGCTCTTCAGATGGTCCAACTCGACCTTCTCAAGCCCATAATCGACGTTACCGTGCACGAGGATGAGGCTGAAGACGAGAAGACATTGTACAGGGTGGCGATGGATCGTGCGGAGAAGCATGCAGAGAACTTGTACCTCGTGCTCTACAGACCGGATGAGATGGAGAGGCGAGCCGGAACAGGGAGGAGGCAGGGCTGGCCCGACGTAGGCCCGATACTCCCCTAGTGCGCTGTTCACAGCCGTGCTCTATCAGCTTTTGGTGAAAGCTCTCCAGCGCTATGCTTAAGGTTCTTCGCTATCAAGAAGGTGTTGAGGGCCCGGCCTTGGCCGAGGAGCAGGTCAAAATAGGAATAGTTGTGTCCGAGTTTAACTACGATGTAACGTACTTGATGCTGCAGCGTGCAGTGAGCTACGCCAAGTTCCTGGGGGCCTCGGTAGCCTACATCGTCAAGTCGCCTGGGGTCTACGATATGCCCATACTGGTGGAGGAGCTTCTGAAAAAGGATGACGTTGATGCTGTGGTCGCGCTGGGAGCCGTCATCACGGGGGCAACAAAGCATGACGAGGTCATAGCGCATCAGACGGCAAGGAAGCTCATGGACCTAGCGGAGAAGTATGGGAAGCCCGTGACTCTAGGGGTATCGGGTCCAGGCATGAACAGGGTGCAGGCACTCGAGCGTATCGACGACTACGCAAGAAGGTCGGTGGAGGCTGCCGTAAAGCTTGCCAGAAGGCTCCGACGTCTAAGGGAAGCAAGATACGCGGGTGCAACTGTGGAGATTGAGTAGCCTACGTCTGAAGGTGGAGGTATCCTACTGGCTCCGTGGAGCATCATTCGATGCAGTTAGGCGTGCCTGCGTGAGCTTTGACACCGATAGGGGCCTGCTCGTTGAGCCAGGCGGCTGCGGCCCAGGATCGCTACGTCTCCCGAACAGTGTTGCACTACCACCTCTCTGCAACGCACACGTGCACGTCCTTGATTCGGCGCTGCCTGAAATGGGGGAGGACAGGGGCATAGAAGAGCTGGTAGCTTTTCCTACAGGACTCAAGTACTCGGCACTGAGATCCCTCGATAGCGATACAATAGTTAAAGTTCTCAGGGAGCTTGTAGAGCACATGCTGAGGCAAGGCATGGCGAGGATGTTCGCCTACGTCGAGCTAGGTGATAAAGGCGTATCCATGCTCCGAAGAGCCTTAGAAGGCTACCACATCACCACGGTATTCCTCGCTCAGCCTGAGGTGAAGAACGCAGCTGACTATTTCAGAATGCTCGAGAGGTACGGAGGTGTGGGTCTTGACACGGTTTTCGACCTGGAGCCGGACGAGCTCAAGAGGCTTGCAGACCAAGCACGCAGAGCTTCGGGAGAAGTCCACGTGCACGTCTCCGAGACCCCAGAGCTCTACGAGAAGAGGGATTACGAGGTAGCTATGTACGCTAGGCCGACCGCGGCTGTGCACCTGACGTTCCTTGATGGCGAGATGGTCGTCGAGATGGCAAGAGAGGGCATAATGCCGATCTTCTGTCCCCGCTCGAACGTATACCACCTCGGGAAGCTACCGCCCTTAGAGTCGCTGGTGCAGCTTTACAATGAGGGGCTGCCAGCCGGCCTTGGAACCGACAACGCTGCATGGATACCATACGACATCCGAGAAGAGCTGCAGTTCGCGTACATATCCTACCGGAGCCGTGTCAAAAGACCCCAGGAGCTTGGGCGGGCGCTCCTCTACGCGGTAACTTGGGGCTGCTGGGTAAAGAGAATGGCCGGTGGAGCAGCTACACGGTACGGGCTGGAGGACTCGATACTGATCGCACTAGTTCCCGGTATCGAGAATAGCAGTGACATACATGTGAGTCTAGCCAAGAGGCTCTCACAAGCTCGCGCTGTTCTGGTAGCCTCTGGAAAGCGCACGTACTATGTCGACGAGATTCTTCGAGGCCTCCTTCACAATAGTTAGCCCAAGCTCGGCGGACGCTGGCACGGGGGATCTGGGGTACAGCTGCCCCAGCTCCTCAAAATCCCCTCCCATCCAGGGCTCGTAGCGTGGCTTTAGCCTCTTGCAGCGACTTCTGACATGCCCAACAACTTCTTGCAGTGAGGCTTCAACGATGCCGGTGTTGTAGCCGCACGCTGCTAATATGCTGGCCTCAACCTCATCCGCATGGTGGATGCCGCTGCAGCCTGCCACTTCTTCCACCACTTTGGCTGCAGAGCCCCAGAAGTTGTATAGTGCTACAAGCATTCCGCGCGCCCTAAGCTCGCGTACGACTGTGTAGGATGGGTAGTATGCCCCTCCATGGAAGACTGCTAGGATCCCAGCCCCCCACCTCGATGCCGCTGACGAGAGGATCTCCGAAACGTAGCTTGCATAGCTCAGGGTGCTTACCGACACGGTCCGCCTTCTGTGGCTATGCTCGGGCGAAGTGGAGTACGGCACCGGGGGTAGCACGACGACGTGCAGCCCCTCCTTAAGGGCTGCGGCCTCTGCACGCTGCGTCACACAGCGTGCAATTAGGATGTCGGTTTCCGGAGGCATTAAGCCGTGGTCCTCATATGAGCCCACGGGTACCAACGACACTGCTGAAGACCTTTCATGCGCCAAAACTCCTCTCCGTTATATGGTTGGTGCCGTAGTGCGTATTGTTATTTAGGGTAGGAGGCAGACGTACACGCAACACTTGGAGGAGCTGCAAGAGAAAATGATGAAGCCGTCCCAGACTAACCGGGCAGGGATGAGGACCTCACGACGATCTGATGCTCGCAGCTTAAGCTTGTCACGAAACTGCGCGCGGGGACGCCAAGTTGAGCTGCAGGACGGTGGTGATAGCCAGCCTAGCGGGAGAGGTTGTACTAAAGTCTCCTCGCACTAGGCCTCGCTTTGAGAGAAGGTTACTCCAAAACGTTGCTGAGGCGCTTGAGCGTAACGGGATAAGCTGCGATAAGGTCAGAATCAAGGCAGCACGCCTAGAGGTGGAGTGTTGCTCCACCGAGGAGGAGTGCAAGAGGGTAGTGGCAGTGCTAAGGAGAGTTTTTGGGTTGCACGCTGTGGCAGTCGCGTGTGCGCTCAGCTACAGCAGCTTGGAAGATCTCGTGGACCAGGCAGCATCCATAGCGGTAGAGTGGGTTAGAGGGAAAAAGTTTGCAGTACGTGCAAGGAGAAGCGGTGTTGAGCCCTTCACGAGCCTAGATGTAGCCAAGGCTCTGGGGTCGGCGCTTCTAGGTAGCTCTGCCGGCGTCGATCTCGAGAACCCCGACGTTGAGGTCTACGTCGAGGTGAGGGGAAGCACAGCGTACGTTTTTCGCGAGTGGATTCCGGCAGCTGGAGGGCTTCCGATAGGGGTTGAAGGTAGAGCCTTGGCTCTATTCTCGGGAGGCCTCGACTCACCCGTTGCGGCATGGATGGCCTCCAAGCGGGGACTGGAGGTACACTTGCTCCACTTCGTGCTCGGCTCGCATCTGTCGCTGAGGGACGCGCTGAGAGTTGCGCGGAGGCTTGCCAGAGAGTGGCTCTATGGATACGAGCCAATACTGTACGCAGTGGACTTTATACCCGTTGCCAGGCTTATAACGGCTCTCGTTCCTGGACCCATAAGGCAGCTGGTGCTTAGACTTGCCATGTACGATGCGGCAAGTGCGCTGGCAGAAAGGCTAGGCTTTGATGCTCTTGTGACCGGAGAGAGTCTTGGCCAGGTTTCAAGCCAGACTCTGCTCAACCTAGCGTCGCTTACCCTAGCTCATGGCTGTAGGACGCTTATACTTCGACCCTTGATAGGTATGGACAAGGAGGAGATAGTGGCGCTGTCTAGGAGGATAGGGCTCTACGAAATATCCTCACAGACGAAGGAGTATTGTCAAATAGTGCAGGGTCCGGCAGCTACGCGCTCCAAGCCAGAGCAGCTAGCGAAGGAGTACGAAAAGGTGTCCAGCTTGGTTTCGGAAGCCATCAGCACCTATATGGAGATCCCCCTAGCGTAGCTCGCCCCTCTCCGGCACCGGCCTCCGCCTTCAACCATGTAGAGCCTTACTCGGGGATCTGCTATGACCTGCTCTGTGTCAAGCACAAGCTCCTTAATCCTTGCTATGGGACGCACCAGAACGCCTTCTACAACTCTGGGGGCTCCGTGCGGTACAACAACCAGAGGTACCACGAGGCATAGGCCTTCATAGCCTCTTTCGGCAAGCTTGGATCCTTCCTCAGCAACTCTCCTAGCCTCTCTAGCAACGCGCCTCGCCACCATGTGCACAGTTTGTCCGGCTGACCTCCTTCCTAGGTACTTTGCGAGTATGGCAACGCCGTTTCTGAGCAAGATGAGAAAATCGGCTCCCCGAAGCGAGGGCCTCAGCTCAACCTTTGCTACAACGTGCTTTGCCTCCGACAGGTCCCTTAAGACTCTATCCAGCTCGGCTGGGAGGCCGTGAGCATCCTCACAGCTTGTACAACAGACGAAGTCCCCGTGTATGACGAGCAGCCCCCGCTTCTCCAACTTCCTCGCAACCTCGAGGACCTCACTTGGTGTTAGCCTAGCTGCGCCTGCGAGCTCGTATATGGACATGCACCTTCCAGCCTTCTCCAGCACTCTTAGAATCCTTGGCTTGCTCCGGCTGTCGTGCTGCATCGTGAATCCCTAATCCCCACAGCCTCGGAGGCGAGAAGAGTCTTCACGAGCATCAGTTTTCGGACTCCTCCTCATAGGCTAGCTCCGTTGAAGTAGTCTTACACTTCCTCCTCGTAGATAAGGTTTTTAGCCGTACTTCTGTAAGCCCAGTTGGGGCGATAGAGCTTGTCGTTTCCAGCGCCTCCTGCTATGATGGGTTACGACAGAACTACAGCAATGTTCTCCCCAGACGGGAGGCTGTTCCAAGTAGAGTATGCAATGGAGGCAGCCAAGCGCGGCTGGACGATGCTAGGAATCAAGGTAGCTGAAGGCGTTGTTGTAGTAGCAGAGAAGAGGAGGACAAGCCCACTCATAGACCTTAGCTCTCTCGAGAAGGTTTACTTGGTAGACAAGCACATAGGTGCAGGCTTCGTAGGGTTTGGAAGTGATGGCAGGATACTCATAGACTATGCCAGGCAGCTAGCGGTTCAGTACAAGTTCGTCTACGGTGAGCGCATACCTGTGGAGTACCTCACAAGGCAGCTCTGCGATCTGATGCAGATATACACCCAGCACGGAGGAGTAAGGCCGTTCGGCGTAACCCTGCTCATAGCGGGTGTCGACGATCGGGGTAGCCAGCTGTACATAGCGGAGCCAAGCGGCCAGTACATAAGCTACATGGCGCACGGGCTCGGCCAAGGCGGCGCACAGGTCATAGAGATGCTTCAGAAGGAGTACAAGGAGGACATGAGCCTCGAAGAGGCGCTCATGCTCGGAGTGCGTGCGGTAACGTCAACGATGGAGTCGAAGCCTACCCCGGATCTACTGGAAGTTGGTGTCGGTGAGGTCAAGACAGGGACATTTAGGAAACTCACAAAAGAAGAGATAGCAAAACTCCTAGAGAATATTGGTGCCCAGTAAATGTCGCGCCGAGGCAAGCACGCCGGGGAACACGAGCCGGTCGTTGCGCGGCTTGAGGTTGGTAAGCACCGGTTCGAGGTTTTGGTGAATCCCGACATTGCTTTTGAATACAAGCAGGGGAAGAGCGTAAACCTCGAAGAAATGGTTGTGAGCGACTCCGTCTACACTGATCTAAGACGTGGGCTGCGTGCATCCCCTGACCTTCTCCGAAAGGTTTTCGGTACAGATAATGTTGTGAAGGTTGCAGCAGAGATCGTGAAGCGTGGCGAGCTGCAGATAACTGCAGAGCAGAGGAGGAGGCTTATAGAGGCGAAGAGGAGGCAGATAGTAAACTATATTGCGAGGAACGCGATAGATCCGGCGACTAAGCTTCCGATACCGCCGGCAAGGATAGAAGCTGCAATGGAGCAGGCTAGGGTGGGAATAGACCTCTACAAGTCTGTGGAAGAGCAGGCTGCCCAGATTGTCAGGGCCATTAGCAGGATAATCCCGATAAAGATCGCGAAGGCCTTGCTGAAGGTTGTCGTGCCTCCTCAGCACGCTGGAAGGGTCTCCGGCCAGATACAGAGGCTGGGCGAGGTCAAGAACATGGACTGGAGGAGCGACGGAAGTCTCGTGGTCGAGCTGGAGATACCTGCAGGCATGCAGAGTGAAGTTATTGACAAGCTGAACAGCCTGACCCGAGGCGAGGTGGACGTTAAGGTAGTCTCGGTGGTATGAGCCTAGCGCGCCAAAGGAAGCAGGTGGCAGAGCGTTGGCGAAGATACTTGTTGAGAACCGCGCGATTGTTACTCCCGGTGAACCTATAGCAGAGCTGGACGATTCGGATATCGAGTACAATCCAGCCCACATAATCCGCGTAGGCAACAAGCTTTTCCCAACAGTGGTCGGACTGGCGCAGATAGAGGAGGAGGGCGAAGACGAAAAGAAGTACCGTGTAAGCATAGTCCCCCTCGAAGGCGTTTACCTGCCTAAGCCCGGAGACGTCGTAATAGGGCTTGTGAAGGATATCGGCGTTACACACTGGGAGGTTGACATAAATTCGCCGTACACAGCTATACTCACCGTGCAGGAGGTGCTCAACAGGCCTTTCAACCCCGCTGCAGACAATCTAAGGAAGTACTTTGATGTTGGGGACTACGTCATAGCTAAGGTTCTAGCATTTGACAGGTCAAGAGACCCCCTTCTTACTGTGAAGGGCGAAGGGTTGGGAAGGATAACGGAGGGCGTCATAATAGAGGTTAAGCCTAGCAGGGTGCCCCGCGTCATAGGAAAGAAGCGGTCTATGCTGAACATGCTTACATCCGAGACAGGCTGCCAGATAAACGTTGGAGCAAACGGTCGGATACACGCAATATGCGATAACAAGGCCATGGAGGATCTGCTCGTTCTCGCGATAAAGAAAATAGAGGCCGAAGCCCACACGACAGGTCTAACTGAGCGCATTAGGGAGCTTATCCGGTCTGAGAAGGAAAGGCTGGGAGTTGGTTAGCTATGGGTGGCCACGCCGGCGAGAAACCGGAGCTGATAAGATGGATCGAGGAAAACGGCAAGAAGGTAGCTGTAAGGCACGATGGGCGTAAGCCTAACGAGCTCAGACCAATCAAGATGGAGCTTGGTGTGCTAAGCAACGCCGATGGATCTGCCCTCGTGGAGTACGGTAGGACCCGTGTGGTAGCAGCTGTCTACGGGCCTAGGGAGGCCCATCCAAGGCACATAGCTCTTCCGGACCGCGCAGTTATAAGGTGCCGCTACCACATGGCCCCCTTCTCCACCACGGAGAGGAAGAGCCCCGCTCCAACAAGGAGAGAGATAGAGCTGTCCAAGGTCATTAGGGAGGCTCTCGAGTCCATTATAATCACGGAGCTCTACCCCAGAACGGCAATCGACATCTACATGGAGGTTCTCCAGTCGGATGGGGGCACTAGGACCGCAGCTATAACGGCGGCCAGTCTTGCCCTGGTAGATGCGGGGGTGGCCGTTAGAGACCTCGTAGCGGGGGTTGCTGTGGGAAAGGTTGACGGTGTGCTCGTTCTCGACTTAGACGAGGTCGAGGACATGTACGGGGAGGCAGACATGCCGGTAGCAATGGCTCCAGGCATAGGTTCTGTCGTGCTGCTCCAGCTTAACGGAGTCCTATCTAGGAAGGAGTTTGTAGAGGCGCTCAACATGGCTAGGCAGGGCATAGAGCAGATCTATGCGATGCAGAAGGAGGTTGTGAAGAAAAAATACCTGGAAAGGCAGGTAGGGGGTGAGCAGCAGTGAGCGTTACCCCCTCGAACAAGTTCGTTATTTCGAAGCTGAAGAGGCACACGATGAAGTCGTTGCTGTCTAAGGGCATGAGGCTTGATGAGAGGCGTCTCACAGACGTTAGGAAGATTGAGATAGTACCTGGCTACGTAGAGCGCGCAGAGGGCTCAGCGCTCGTCAAGCTTGGAGAGACCATGGTTCTTGCGGGTGTAAAGATGGATATAGTGGCTCCATTCCCCGACACGCCAAACGAGGGAGTCCTAGTAGTAAACGCCGAGTTCGTCCCTCTAGCGTCTCCCACGTTTGAGCCCGGTCCTCCAGACGAGAATGCGATAGAGCTGGCTAGGGTTGTCGATAGAAGCTTGAGAGAGGTTAAGGCGGTGGCTCTGGACAAGCTCGTACTGGAGCCCGGGAAGCATGTGTGGCGTGTGTATGTAGACATATACGTTCTCAACCATGATGGCAACCTCTACGATGCATCCATGCTTGCCAGCATGGCGGCTTTGATGTCCACAGGGGTGCCTCATGCGGTCAAATCTGAGAATGGATATGTTGTTGATAGGACGTCATACAGCGGGCTGCTAGGGATAAACCGCAAGGTGGTAACGGTCACGATCGCCAAGATAGGTTCGAAGCTTGTTGTAGATCCGACGTACGAGGAGGAGCAGCTCGCCGATGCTGCACTGATAGTTGCTGTCAGCGACGATGGAAACATAGTAGGCATGCAGAAAGTAGGGCCGGGAAGCTTCAGCTACGAAGAAGTCATATCGGCAGTGGAGCTTGCGCTCGACAAAGGAAGGGTGTATATAGGAGCTCTGGAGTCGGCCGTTCAGCCCTATCGCGACAAGCTTCTAAAGGAGCTGAATCGACAGCCTCAGCAGCCGAGCATTTCCACCTCCAGAGGCCATATCGAGGTGGAGGGGCAACCAGCAATAGAGGCGGAGGAAACGGAAGAGGACTCTGGTGAGGCGGGGCAGGGGTAGGCGCTACATAAATATCCCTACTCCACCTCTACCTATCAGGTCAGCATGGGTGCGCTTCGATGGCGAGGAGGACAAAGATCGTTGGGATAGCTGGGAGGTTCGGTCCACGCTACGGGTTTACGCTCAGAAGGCGCTGGCGCGATGTGATGGAGCGGAGGTACGCTGACCACATGTGCCCGTTCTGTGGAACCCGCGGCCACGTCAAGAGGCTGAGCACGGGAGTGTGGACGTGCACCAAGTGCGGCTCCACATGGGCTGGTGGGGCCTACGTGCCGAGAACTGAACTGAACAAGCACTTCCCGAAAATAGTGATTAGAGAGGAGTTTTAGGGAAATCATGCCTCCAACCGTGACGCCCTCTAAAGCTGGCATATCGCGCTCCACCTTCTCTGACGTAGGGTCCTCGAAGCTTTTTGCGGCCGGTACTGCGGATGCTGTGGTGCGTGGAGCTGTGGACAAGGTAAGGGTGATTGTTACAACGTCGCATAGGCCTGCCCAGCGCACGCGAAGCTTCGTCAAGGATCTGGCATCGGTGATTCCCGGAGCGATTAAGCTAAACCGCGGCAAGATGACCCTCCGCGACCTTTACTACGAAGCTGCTGGACTCGGCGCTAGAAGGGTCGTTGTGGTGAACTCAAGCAAGGGCAACCCCTCCCTGGTAGATGTATATGAACCCCTTGATCCTCCGGAGATGAGGCTATCCATGATAGTGAGGATGGCCCTACACGGTGTTAGGCTGTCGAGAGAGGTGCAGGGCTCTCAAAGGATTTTCCGCGTCTCGAGCATCGGCGTGATGGTTTCAGGAAACGCGTCTGAGCCCCTATACTTCGTGGCGGATACTCTGGCTGAGGCCTTCATGGCCCGAGTAGTCCCCTCCTTCGGGAGGGCTCAGCAGCTCCCTACCGTAGTGGCTAGAGTATCGCAGTGCGATAGACCCAACTGCGTAGCATTTATAGAATTCGTGTGCACGAGGTCCGGAAGGGTTTGTGGCCCTGCCCTTTGGGTGCGTAGCGTGGTGAACTATGTACAGGGTGTCAGGCTGTATAAAGATAGGTGGTCTGCCGCAGCGCGTCTTGAGAAGCGTACTGGACTCGCTTAGAGTCGAAGCTTTGAACCCTCCCGACCCAGATAGGGCGTCAGTTTCCATCAAATCTGCAGGAGATGTGCTGGAGATATGCTTCTCGGCGAGGGACTTCTCGTCAGCGCGCATGATAGTTAACACTTATCTAGGTCTAGCTGCTACAGCGATTGACACGGTCATTTTGACAGGTGGTGAGAAGCAGGATGTCAGCTCAAAGGCTTCCACCAGAGCTTGAAAACAAGATCGCTCGCTACCAGAACCTCCAGGCCGAGTACACTAGGGTGGTACAGGAGAGAGTGGCTGTTGAGGCCGAGATCGCTGAAGTCCGAAAGGTGCTTAAGCTCCTTGAGGACCTGCGGGAGGAGAACGCGCCAGTGTACAAGCTCGAGTCCAACATACTTGTACGCGTTGATAGGGAGAAGGTCGTTCAAGAGCTCAAGGACAGATCCGAGATACTCGAGCTGAGGCTCCAGAAGCTAAAGAAGCAGGAGGAGGAGCTGAAGAAGCAGCTCGATAAGGTGGCCGAAGAGATCCGGAGCATTCAGAGCAGGCTTACTATCAGCAAGCAGCCCTCTCAGAGCGGGGCTGGCGGGTAGCTCGCTCTAACAGCCTTGGCCGACGCTACACCAGCCGTGTTCTGATACTTAGCATGTTTTTGGGCCCTTCTGCGGGTAGACGGCACAATGCCGGCACGTGACATAGTTGTTGGCCTAAGCGATAATCCGCTAAGCCAAGATGAGCTGGAAGAGCTGCTGCTGGATGTTGAGAGCACAGTCAGAGATCACATTAGGAAGGTTGCTGGCCGCAGGGTGGACGAGCTGGACATAATCGTCCTAGGCGACCTGCTTGACGGTGGAACTAGGCTCAGGGTGCTGGTAGACGTAAGGGTGGTAGGTAGACACATAGCCCCCCTGTCGTACGACGAACTTCTGGCTGAGGCTATTGACGCAGCCTCGCGGAAGCTCCATGAACTGCTACGGGCTCGGAGAGAGGGTAAGAGCGTTCAGTGACGCTCTTCGACGAGCGGTCAGCGATAGCGGCGGCCGGCTTCTTGCCATAGCCCACAAGAACGCCGATCCAGACGCAGTGGCGTCTGCGCTGGTCCTTGCAAGCATAGCCAAAAAGCATGCGAAGGCGTTTAGGGTCGCGGTGGGTTTTCCAGAAGGTGTTAACCAGGCGTCGAAGAGGCTGCTGTCCAAGATAGCTCTGGACGAGGACATCGCTATTACGTCTTCTCCAAGCGAGCTCGAGGCGGGCAAGTGGGCTGTGGTCGTCGTTGACGCTGCGTCTGCCAAGCAGCTTGGGGAGTTTGCAGGCCTTATCGCAGACGGCGGCTACCTGCTTGTGGACCATCACTCGACGAACTCCCTCGTAGGCGGTGCGCTGTCGGCTCTCTATGATCCAGGTGAGCCATCGGCATCGGAGCTCGTATACCTATTGGCGGTGTGCGGTTTTGGCGCAAGCCTAGAGAAGTGGGAAGCAACGTTGCTTCTTACAGGCATAATATACGATACGCGGCACCTTGTCTTGGCAAAGCCCAGGACACTTAGGGTTGCGGCCGACATAGTAGATGGCGGTGTGAGCCTCCAGGAGGTGGTTAAGCTGCTCCAGTCTGAGGGGCCAAGCATATCGGAGAGGATAGCTAGGCTTAAAGCAGCAAAGAGGATGCACGTCTACAGAATAGACAATACGCTGGTAGCGGTCACGCGCGTAGGAGCCTTCGAAGGCAGCGCGGCACGCGCGATGCTGGATCTAGGTGCAGACGTGGCTATAGCGGTTTCCCAGCAGGGGGCCGAGAGCAGGGTTATCGGTCGTGCGCGCAGCGAAGCTCTGGGCAAGCTTGGGATCGATCTTGGAAAGTTCATGGAGATGGTGTCGGCGAGAAGCGGAGGAGGCCACGCCCAGGCGGCGGGTGCAGTAGTGCGGGGATCTCCCGAAGAGGTCATAGCAAAAATTGTTGACGCTCTCAGAGCCCTGGCCAAAAGCAGAGGGTATAATCTAGAAGCAGTGGTATAGTATTGGGGTGTTGCACGGTGGTATCAAGCCTGTACGAGCTGGAAAACATGCTGAAAGCTGCAGGGGTGGAGTACAGGAGGGTGGGCGAGGGCCTGCTCGTAGAGTACGACGATGCTGAGTACGGTAAGATAGGAATGTCCATTTCGGTTCTGGAGGAAGAGGCGGTAGTCAGAATCGCTGTTCCAACAGACGCCGAGCCGACCAAAAGCGGGCTACGGACACTGATGCACGAGAACTTCGTGAGCGCGAGATACAAGTACGCTCTTGATTACGAGGGCTTCATAGCAGTGGTCGTTGACGTCCCCTCCTCGTGCATTAGGAGTGCCAGAGAACTGAAGGAGGCCATGGCGAGTGCGCTTGAGGGTGCGAGAAGGCTGCTTGAGAGGGTTGAGGAGCGCGAATCAGAATCTACAGAAGGCGGAGGTAGCAGGCAAGGGTAAGCGAAGGCAAAACGCCTTGTCCGGCTAAAGCGCAAAGGAAGCTAAAGCTAGGCTAGCCCCTCTTCATACCTGCAAGCAGCTTCTTGGGCCTCAGGTTCCTGCTCTTGCACCGTCTGCACTTAGTGGCTGAGGGAGGATTAAGTGCTCCACACTTCCTGCAAACGAGCTTGTTGAGAACCCTTCTGTAAACTATTGCTTGCACCTCTGGGTCCCTGGGCCCGGCCAATCCTCGCACCCACTGCCCGCTTTGCTACAGCTTCCTCCTTAAATTGTCTCCGCCTTGCTGCCCATCCCATACCACCGCCTAGAGATTGCTAGGGTTAAGGCTGACGAGGTTAGGAAGAGCAAGGCAGCTGCCACAGCGTAGCCTCCCTCCCCAAGGTTAAGCACCGAGAGAAACATCACCAGGGCGCCGGCTAGGCTGTAGCTTGAGTTCACGGCGGCAACCCCCCGGGCCTCGCCTACAAGCGCTGATGAGAGCTTGTACAGCGACGTGTCGAGAAGCTGGAAGAGGGGTATAACCCACAGAACGGCCATAACTATACCATGGGATATGTGGAGCGCAGCCACGTACAGGGAGTACGCTGCCAGTGTAGCAGCCAGAACCTTTGAGGGGGCCACTACATCGACCAGGTGCCCTACTAGGGGCCTCGCTGCAGCGCCTATGAAGCCAGAGGCGGAGTTGGCTATGCTGTAGCCGACAGTGCCTAGCTCTCTGCTGAGCTTGGCCATGTAGACAGATCCTATTATCTCGCTTCCCGCTAGGGCTAGGCTTGAGGTAAGCATCAGGGCGGCCAGAACGGCAGCTTTACCGTCACCGCCCCCTCCTGCTCTGGAGGGTTTTGTGTTAGAGGCTATTGCAGCCAGCACAGCATAGGCTGCAGCTGCAGCAACCCCTCCTGCAATAAGCACAACGCGGGGATCGCCGAGAACCTCTGCAGCGATCGGGGCGACAAGGCTTCCCACGCTCCAGCCCAGCGTGGAGCCTGCAAGGACAGTGCCCAGGATTCTCCCGCTCCTCGATGTAAGGGTTAGCGTGTATCCGTAGATCTGTGGTCCTGCGATAGACCATAGCAGGCTCGCGGTGAAGGATGTTGCCAGGAGCGCGCTGGGTTTTCGGATAAACGCGCCAGCTAAAGCTAGGAAGGTGCCCTCTACCACACCTAGCGATATGACGCGCCTATACCCCCAACGCTCAGCGGCGAAAGCGCCAAGAAGACCAAGAGCTGTGGGAAGGGTCTCAGCAGCAGCAAGCCTGACTAGAAACCTCGTGTCCTCATTGTACACTTGGCGTGTCAGAGCAAAGTAGGCAGCCCATCCGGCAACGTGGAGGAACTGCAGTGCCGCTATGAGTGCGGTCTGGCTTTTCTCCTTCATTGGCGACACCTCTTAGTACACGCTCTGTAGCATTGGCGGTGGGCTCCATCATCCTGGAGCCGTAGAGCTGAATCTTTTGAAGTGCTTGCTAATATTTTGACTGCTCTTTGCCACTGCGGGCCACGGCGCTGTCCTACCGGGAGCTGAGGTTTATCGCTGCTATTATTTGGTATGACACTAGGAAGTACCTCGTAGGATCAGGCGGGTAGAGGCGCTTTGGGCCTTCAGGACCGCGAGGTCTTTCCGTTCCACGAGGATCTGGAGAATATCGAATTAGAGCTCAGCCTTGAATACACCCCGGCAGTACAGGCTCTGCTAAGAACGAGCCGGGAGCTCGCCGAAAAGATAGTTTCGATGGTGGCAGAAGCGCGCAGCTTCGGTGTGGGTTTCCCCTCCTCCACCCTGGATGTTGAGGTGCATTCTATACCCAGCCTCAGCAGCGCAGCTTCCGTTCCCGGGGTGGCGATAGATTCAACGTACCCTCCCGAGGGCGGCATAG
Organism: Thermoproteota archaeon; assembly: GCA_040514325.1. Taxonomy (GTDB): domain Archaea; phylum Thermoproteota; class Thermoprotei_A; order Sulfolobales; family Pyrodictiaceae; genus QNYQ01. The sequence continues at coordinate 53,552 of JBEVCG010000050.1, forward strand.
ACCTTGTCGGCGGCCAGCTCATAGGGGTAGTTGCAGGCTACATAGGCTTCGGAGGAGTAAAGGCCTCCGATCCGTGCCGGCAGAGAGAGGTTCACGCAAAGGCATGGTTCACCCGCGGCGAGGATGCGAAGAGCAAGGTTATGGTTCTCTCAAAGCTGCTTGAAAAGGCTGTAGCCCGGAGGGTCCTGGACTGCGTGGAGAGCGGGAAGATGAACGCTCACCTGATCCTATTCGATGGCGAGATAGTTCCGTACACGCTCCTCTTCCATAGCACATCTCACGTGCAGAGCAGGAGACTGTTACACAAGCTGGACGAAGTCACTAAGACGGTCCTACAAAGAGCGGCTCAGCTCGGGGTAACAATCGTCGGCGTGGTTAAGAGAAGCTACTCTCACATGCTCGCGGCAGTACTGGGGAGAAGGCCTCCTCTCAACGACAAGGCTCTAGCATCGCTGATGCTGAGCCGGGGCACCTACTTTAAGCTGGGGAGGTTTCGCGACATACTGCCCCGGTACGCTTCAATTCTGGCACGTTACCGCGGGGTGGATCCGGAGAAGTACTCCAAGGTCGTAAGAGAGCGTGTTGAATCGGCTAAGGAGTACGGCGAAGTTGTTGTAGCGTTCTACAAGCCTTCGAGGGGCTCTCCTAACAACCAGGCTGTGCGGATAGAGGTTCTAGACTATGGTGGCATGGGTTTAGGCAACGTCATCTCTATTTTGGACAAACTGACGAACCCGCAGACCGGCCTCCCCTACCCTGTAGATCTCATAGACGAGTACACGCGGCTCGAGTCGCGGGCCCTCGAGCTGCTACGCCGAAAGGTTCTGGGAGAGGTAGCGTTGCTCGCAAGAGAGCTGGGGACTCCAGTATCGGTGCTGCTTGGGCACACGAACCCTGAAAAAAGGTACCTCTACGAGCCTCGCAGCCCAAGGATGCTGTAGCACACGCTACGTGGTGGTTACGTTCGACACGTCATCTACTGTCAACAATATCGGCCTCCTAAGGGGGTTCATTAGCCCGGCAACGTAGAATTCCTTCCTCGATAGCATAGACAAGCTGGCCTCTGTCACTCTCCCCATGTCAAGGTAGCCTGAGAGCTCTTGAAGGTCGCCTGTTGCCTGGAGCTTCGAGAAGAACACTGTACCGAGGTTGCTTCTGACACCTGGCCTGATGTCTCTCGTCACCCTCTGGCTAGCAACTATCACAAAGTAGCCCCACTTCCTCCCCTCTCGGGCTATCGTTTCAAGCGCGCGTCCGGATTCGCCACAGTACTCGCACGCGTAGTTCTGGGCCTCGTCAACGACCAGCCCTAGGTTCAGCTTATCTGTAGAGGTGGTGAAGCTCCATGCAGCTTGTGCGATGGATGCTACGATCCCGCGCTTAACTTCTACATCGCGTTCGCTGCTCATATCAACGATAACTACGCCTCCGCTGACTGCATCTGCAACTATATCTTGAGGCTCTACGTTCCTCTCCTTTAGGCTGTTTACGAGTTCTGGTGGAACCTTCAGCTTGGTCAAGAGCTTAAGCTTAACTATGGTGGCTTCCCTGAGGTTGAGCTTTTTGCCAACGCTTTCTATGGCTTCTACAAGCTCACCAAAGTCGCTTATCTTCTCGTCATGCTTCGCGAAGTCTCTAAGCGTTACCGTGCGATGTCCTCCAGTCTTCAAGAACTCCCTGCACTCGTCTGCACTAGGTCCGCTGCCGCCCACACCGCTTTCGATTCCGCCATACTTGCTTATGGCAAAACACATGGCGGCGACCTCAATAACGTCCCTCTGCTGTCCAGAGACGTCGACAAACCTAGACACAACTGCAGAGAAAATGTCTGGTGAAATTCTGATCCTGCCTGCATCCACCAGCTTGGCTCCCAGCGCCTTTGCGAACGGAACGTAGTCAACGCCGCTGTGATCGAAGACTATGAGCCCGAAGCCCTTCGCTGAGAGTTCCTGTACAAGTTTGAGGACAAGTCTGCTCTTGCCCATGCCAGTAGCACCGAACACCCCCACGTGATAGTTTATCCAGGCGCTATCCAGCGGGACCCTCCACTTGCTGTACTTGTGTGTGCCTACATGTATCGGCGCATTAACGGTGAGGTAGCTGGTGATGGGGTTCGCGTCGCGGATAAGGTAAACCCTACTGCCAGGCGTGGGGGGATAGACGTTGCTGACAGACCTCTGCGACCCCCTGCAAACTACTCCTCCATCGCACAGACCAGCGTATATCTCCACGTACGCGTTGGAGAAGGGCATTATCAGGTCTGAGTCCAGAGCATCGGGATGCTCTACGTACACGTTGTGAACGCTTCTCTTGAGGAAGGGCTCAAACCGCGTTATCCACCTAACGGTGCCCAGCATGTAGTATCCGTCTATCCTGCTGTCGGCTATGAGAACAATATCCTCCTCGTGCACATCAATTTCCTTATCGCGTCTGAGAACTATTGGTGCAATTGATGCAGTAGCTCCGCTTATCACCACACCTATCTCGTCGGCTATTTTTGGCAGCTCCAGAGGCAATGTATCCCCACGGCTTGTTAGGTACCGAATATTAATATTATTACATTGCCACCTTCAGCACTCCAAGGAGCTGCCCAGCAGCTAGAAAACATGTAGGAATAATGCCTTTAGGTAGTCCAAGTGTGGGGCTGCAGGTCTGGTTGCGTGGTCGGGAGGTACCCCCCTCATGCCACCTAGAGCCGAGAATTCTACGCCCACTCTGCTAGCAGCCCTTGACACTATGGAGGCAAACTCCTTCCGTTCTAGGTGCGCGCTGCAGCTGCTCACAAACACTATTGAGTCCCTGCCAGCGGCCCGCAGGGCATTGGCGTATAGCTTCTCGTAGGCCTGCATACCTCTATGCTTGGCCTTAGGCTCCGGGATGAAGGCGGGAGGGTCCACCACCACCGACGCGAACTTCTCTCGCCTTGACACGATCTTGGAGAGAACCTCCCAAACATTTCCCTTCTTCACTCTGGCTTTTTCCGTGACCCTGTTCAACTCCAAGTTCTTCTGGAGTATCTTCAACGCCTTATCGTCCTCCTCAACGAAGGTAGCTCTCTCTGCGTTGCCCGAGACGAGAGCTTGTATCCCGAACCCTCCAGTGTATGCGAAGAGGTCGAGGACATCTCCCTGCGAATAGGATGAGAAATCTAGCCTATTCTCTCTCTGATCTAGGAAGAAGCCTGTCTTCTGCCCATGTCTGGCATCGACGAAGAAGACGGCGTCCCCCTCGCGTATTACCGCAGTGGTTTTCTCTCCCAGCCAGAGCTTCTCTCGGGGCTCCAGCCCGATATCTCTCCTCGTGCGCTGGGTGCTCTTCTCGTAAACGCTTGCAACGCCAACTGCGTCTGACAGCGCATCCACCACAGTCTTCATGTGTTTATCCCAGACTACGCTGCTTGATTGGACCACGGCGAGTTCAGCGTACACGTCCACGATGAGACCCGGCATGTAGTCGCCGTCGCTATTGACGAGCCTGTAGCCCGCCTCCGGATCCGTAGCGTAGCCTAGCCTCCTCCTAAGCTTGTAAGCTCTTTCTATGAGGGAGAGTATAGCCTCCTCGGCGCTTGCGTACTTGCAGCGGCCCAGCTGCAGCATCCGCAGAGCGACGGGGCCCACGGTGTCGTACATCCCGCAGCCCAGGATCCTTCCCTCCTCGTCCTCGGCCACGACCAGCTGGCCCGCCTCGAGCCTTCCCCCTACGGGCTTAACCCACTTGCGGTACACCATCAACGCTCCTCCGCGCACTGCCCTAGCCCCCTCGCCAGCTACAACGACGCTGGGCAGAGGCTCAGCCGCCATTGGGTCTGCACCTCGTATGCTACACTGAGACGCTGTACTGCCCGTTTCTGAATTGCGGCTTTTCCCTTTAAGCAGGACACCCTGCAGCTAGCGAACGATAAGCTAAAGTTGTATCCCCCATCTGCGTTCTTGCGGATGGCAGCTTGCAGGGTGAGGTTCGAGCGTTCTTAGTATACGAGGGCGAAAGCGCGGTCCTGGAGGGCTACAGCCTCGAGCAGACGGGGGCTGCGTACAGCTTTGGATGGATGTACTCTCCGGGGGAAGCTGTAGTCGAGATATGTGAGGGAAGCTTCGCTGTAGTGAGGCAGAGCGGGCGCCGTCTCGCATACTCTATCTATTCCTTGAAGCCAAGCGGCTGCTGGGAGGACCGCGTAGACGAGGTGCCCGATATTGTGGGTGCTCACGAGGACTACAGGGAGTTTCATGCTATTGCGCGAGGCGATCCCCTGGTGGGTGGCGTTGTAGAGGCTGCACCCGGGCTGCGGCTCAGGAGGCTTGGTGTGTGGGCAGCATCGCTTGTTGCGGTAGCTCAGCAGAACGCGAGCTTTAGGCAGGGATGGGGCATGGTCTACAGGCTCTACAAGATAGCCTCGCGCAGGATCCTTTTAAAGCAGAGGAGAGGTTCCAAGGTGGTGCTCCAGACGCCTTCTCCGGAGGAGGTCAGCATCGAGCTGCTGCGCAGGGCTGGCTACGGCTACAGAGCGCAGACGGTGCTTTATATTTCGGCTGAGCTCAAGAAGCTAGGTGCTGACATACATGCGTGTAGTGTGGATGCTATTGAAAGGTTGGCGGAGGTAAGCGGCGTAGGTCCCTACACGTACAATCTCGTCAAGCTTCTAGCTTGCAGGGACTATCAAGCCCTCCCCGTAGATAGGTGGCTGGAGGCTCTAGCCTCCGAGGCGTACGGCGTTGATAGAAGCCAGGTTCAGCAGACCCTAACAGCCAGGTTCGGTCGCTGGCGTGGTCTCGCAGCATACTTCACCACAATAGGCTTTGACGCACAGCCTCTAAGGAAGGCTCTCGCCAGGCTTAGGGAGGGGAAGAACAAGCCGGGTCTTGCTGAGCCTAGCCCCATGTCCCTGTGGAAGTACACTCCCCCCTAGCTTTCGCCCTCACGCTCTACCCTCCTGCCGTTTTGCCTCGCCTCGGCCCAGCATCCTGTGCGCCCTTGCTAGCTCGTTCTTAGCCAGCGCTGCCAGAAGGTTTAGCTCGCCAGCAAGGACGGTTGACGCAACTATCTCGGCAAACTTCTTGGCATTCTGGCCCGGCTCCTTTGAGCCCCCAGCTACGCCCAGCATTTCGAGCGCCTCCCTCTGAGTCGGAAGCCTCGTGCCGCCTCCGACCGTACCCACTTCGAGGCTGGGCATCGTGACCGATATGTAAAGGTCCCCGTCTCGGTCCTCCACCCACGTGTAAGTTATGCTGCTCTCTACGACTTGGGCTACGTCCTGCCCCGTCGCAATGAATATTGCAGCGACTATGTTGGCGGCGTGAGCGTTAAAGCCCAGGCTTAGCGCACGTGCGCTTCCGAGCAGGTTCTTTGCCCTGTTGACGAACTCTATGTCGGCTGCCGACACTCCAAACACC
>JBEVCG010000050.1:58948-74914 GCA_040514325.1 Thermoproteota archaeon
CACCTTGCTGAGGATCTGCTTGGGTATTAGAGCATCGGCGATAACCGTCTTGCCGCGTCCGAGTAGCAGGTTTATGCCTGCGGGCTTCTTGTCGGTGCACATGTTACCGCTTATGGCAACGAGCTTCACCGTGCCTGGGTAGTTTGAGAGTATCCACTCGCAGGCACGGTCTGTGGCTATGGTTGCCATGTTCATTCCCATGGCGTCCCCAGTCTCGTAAACGAATCTTAGCCACACCATGTTGCCCGCCACAAAGGTCTGTACATCTTTCAGCTTCCCGTGCCTGGTCGTGCTCTCAGCCTCCTGCCTTATCTTGTTAAGATTTCTATAAACCCACTGGACGAACTCTACGGCGTCGATGACGCTCGGCGTCCAGAAGACCGGAGCTCTAGCCATCCCATCGAAAATGACCCTGGCGCGGGCCCCGCCCGATAGGGTGATGGCTTTGGCTCCACGGTTGACGCTTGCCACTAGGGCGCCCTCGGTTGTTGCCAGGGGGACGTAGAACTCACCCTTAGCGTACTCCCCGTTGACTTTGAGGGGGCCTACTACGCCTACGGGCACCTGGACTGCCCCAATGGGGTTTTCGATGTTCCTCCCAACGAGCTCCTCGAAGTCCAGAATAGTGCTTCCTATCGAGGACAAGCTTAATCCTAGCATCCTCTCCAGGGCCAGCCTCCTAGCGAGTGCGCCAGCGTTTGCGTTGCCCAGCAGCTTGTCCGCTTCGTGCAGCTTTACCTTTCCTTCGACTATGCCGTTTACAACCTTCTCTAGCTCCTCGTGAAGCTCTGGCACGGGTAGTCGCCCCAGTGGAAAGATGCAGAGCGGCGCAAAAAGGAGGTTGTCGTAGCTGCATGCTATGGTGAAGCTGTTCAGCTGCCGAATCTTAAAGGCCTAAAGCTCAGACCGTACCCTATAAGGCCGTACCTGCCGCTTTCTCTTATCCTCCTAATGACGGCTTCCACGGGCATTCCAGTTGAAACTTGGGAGGGGTCAACGTCTGTTAGAGGTGCTACAACCTTCACCCCGTTCTCCAGCTCTACGGTTGCAATTACAAGTGGGGACCTGGCTCTGAACCCCTCGGGTACACTGTACGTAATGCTGAAAGAGAGCACTTTTCCGCGCTTTGGCATCTCCTCCGTCTTAACGTTTCGCGAGCCGCAGTAGGGGCATGCAGGCCTTGGAGGGTAGTGGGCCCTCCCGCAATCCTCGCATCTTATTCCGACTATCCTGTACCTAGGTATACGGTTTCTCCACAGCCTCGCAGGGGACATGCTCATGCTCTCCACACCCCTTTAGCTACACTCTCCGGAAGAGTGCAACGGAAACAAAGGCGCCTACACCGGACATAGACACTGCGATACCCGTTTCGGCCCCCTCTTGCCTAAGTCCTGGAAAGTCGCCACGAAGCTGCATAACCACCTCGGCTGCCTGGTAAACCCCGGTGGCGCCTAGAGGGTGGCCGCGCGACTTCAGACCGCCGCTCAGGTTGATCGCCGGCCTGTCTCCAGCCCGGAACCTTCCTTCTGAAAGGAGCCTCGGAGCCGTCCCTCTGTCGGCTATCCCCAGCTCCTCGAGGAGGAGCAGCCCCGCTATGGTGTAGCTGTCGTGCAGCTCTACAACGTCGACTTCACCAGCTTTTACCCCAAACCTCTCCTGCAGCTTCTTGGCAGCTTCCCTAGCAGCCGGTATGGAGGCCAGCTCGCTGCGTGCGGTGAACTCCACATTGTCTGATGCCGACACTACGCCGACTAGCTCGACGGGGGGCTTCGACTGTACCCTGCTGGCTTCGTCGTCTGATACGAGGAGAAGTGCTGCAGCTCCATCTCCAAGCGGGCTACTGTCCATAAGCGTTATGGGGTCCGATATGATCTGGCTCCTAGCCACATCATCCTTGGATATCCTGCGCCTGATCTGCGCAAACGGGTTCTGGGCTCCGTTCTCGTGCATCAGCACGGGCCACTCGCTTACTAGGTCTCTGGGCACCTCGTACTTCTCCATGTACCGTCTCATCATCATGGCATGGAGTGAGGCCATTGTGGCTCCGTAGTAGAGCTCGTACTCGGCGTCTAGAACCTGTGACGAGGCCTTATATACGGTGCTGGTGGGGTAGTCTGTCATCTTCTCGACGCCGACAACGAGCACGCTAGAGACTGTCCCTGATGCTATGAGGGAGTACGCAGCGAGCAGAGCAGCTCCACCGCTTCCATCTCCCGCCTCAACCTTGAAGGCTTGCGTCCCGGAGAGCCCTAGACCCCCGGCTATGTAGGAACCTAGGTTGTCCTGCTCCTGCAGTGTGCTGCTTAGCATGTTGGCAACGATTACGGCTTCGGGCTTCAGCTGTACTTCGTCAATAGCCTTGAAGGCAGCTTCAGCTGCTAGCTCTAGAAGGCCTTTATCGAAGTGCCTCCCTACACGTGTGAGGCCAACCCCAGCCACGTAAACTCTCCGCACAGCAAACCCACCCTAGCTGGCTATCCTCCGGATAAGGCCGCGCATCTTGGAGTACTCAGCGTAGGAGATGTACTTCTTCGAATTGATGTAATCGTCGACAAGCGGTGCTCTGCCCCTCAGTTCCTCAACTCTGTCAGTCACCACGAAGCTGTAGGCATCGCTGCCGCTGCCGCTGCCAAACGGTGCTAGCAGGATCCTCTGCCCGGGTTTAGCCTGCTCCAGGACGCGCGCGAACCCGATAAGCGCGCTCCCGTTGTACGTGTTTCCAATGAGTGGCGTTGTAAGGCCTGGCATCACTTTTTCTTTATCTATTCCTAGCCTCCTGGCCACAGCTAGGGGGAACTTTCCGTTAGGCTGGTGGAAGATGGCGTAGTCGAAGTCTGACGGCCGCAGGCCGAGCTCCTCCATGAGCCCCTTCACAGCGTTCACTATGTGGTGGAAGTAGGCGGGCTCCCCCGTAAACCCCTCGCCATGCAGCGGGTAGGGGCTCTCAGCCCTTCTCCAGAAGTCCGGTGTGTCAGTAACATACGTGTAGACGCCCTCCAGTAGTGCGGCAGACTCGCGTCCCGGACCCACGACAAATGCAGCGGCACCGCTTGATGCGGTGAACTCGAGCACATCTCCGGGGTTTGCCTGCGCGGTGTCCGAGCCCACAACAAGGGCGTACTCTATGTGGCCTGCCTCCACAAGGCCGAAGGACGCTCTAAGCCCCTCGCTCGCGGCTCTGCAGGCGAACTCTAGATCCGATGCCATGGTAGAGGGTGTTATGCCTAGAGCTTCTGCAACTATTGTGGCGGAGGGCTTTACGGCGTAAGGCTTGGACTCCGTTCCAAAGAACACTGCGCCTATTCTTGCAGGGTCTATCCCAGCCCTCTTGATGGCATTGGCAGATGCCTCTATCCCCATTGTCACAGCGTCCTCGTCGGAACCGGCCACAGCCTTCTCAACCATACCTAGGCCTCTTGGAACGCCTTCATCCCATCCCCAGGCTAGCGCTATCTCCTCCATCTTGAGACGGTAAACGGGTATGTAGACGCCCCAGCCAACAATACCACTATTGTGCTTCAAGAGGACGTCCTCCTTGGCGAACTGCTATGTGAGGTTCGCAGTGCTTGAATCCAAGCTAATCAGTTAAAAGTTTAACTATCATGGCTAATGTCGTATACTAGCTTCGACAAAAAGCGAAGATGTTGAAGAGGCTGTTGCAGAGCAAATATTTTTCTTCTGTGGCAGAGCTACAGCCTTACTACGAACAGCTTGCTGAGCTGGAGGTTAGCGCACCGTGCCTCGTCCCATAGACATTGACGACTTCTCCAAGATAGTGCGCCTAGGTGATCCCCAGATAAGCCCCGATGGAGCTAAGGTAGCCTTTACAGTAACTAGGACTGAGCTAGAGAAGAACGACTACTTTAACGAAATTCACATCGTAGACTCCTCCTCCGGCGAAACGTTGGGAGTTCTCAGTAGCGGCTCGGATTCAATGCCGAGATGGAGCCCCGATGGCAGAGCGCTGGCGTTTATAAGCAGAAGGGGCTTAAAGGAGAAGGAGCGCGGCACAGCCATATACGAGTTCAGGATCGGCGGTGGGGAGCCAAGGCTCATAGCCAGATTCAAGCACGGCATCACCGATCTGGAGTGGTTTCCGGACGGCATCAGGCTCGGAGTACTTGCTCCCGTACCCATCAGAAGGATTGATGAGGACCAAGACTACGTCGAGGTACACGACCTTCCCATTTGGTTTAACGGGAAGGGGTTTGTTGACGAGTACCGGGAGCACCTATTTATCGTGGATAAAGACTCGGGAACCGTGAAGCAACTGACAAACGGCAGCTTTAGGATAACACACTTTTCGATAGACCCTTCGGGCCGTAGGCTGCTTGCGGTAGTTCAGAAAGATTGGCGGAACCCCCTCATATCACAGCTGGTCATAATCGACGCCGAAACAGGATCCAGGAGCGTGGTGCTAGATGGAGGTTACAGCATAAGCGCTGCAGAGTGGAGCCCAGACGGCAGTATGGTGGTCATGCAGGCGAACACCCTCAAGCGGGGGCTCGCCAGCCACGACCACGTATGGCTGGTGGACCCTAAGAGTGGAGAGGCACGCTGCGTCACATGCAAACTTGACAGGAACACTCATCCTAGCGTTTCAAGCGATATCAGGGGCCGTGGCCCAAGCCATCCGCGTTGGACGCGCGAGGGTGTGTACTTCCTCATCAACAACGGGGGGCGGGTCAACCTCCACGTCTATGATCCAGCTCAAGAGAGGATCGAGAAGGCCACAGCGGAGGAACACGTAGTCTACGCGTTTACCGCAGACTCTTCGGGCAGACTGCTGGCTATGGGTATAGTCGGGTACACGGAGCCGCCCGAGGTGTACGTGTACGAAAAAGGCGGAACTCTGCACAAGATCACTAGGTTCAATGAGTGGCTTCTGAGGGAGGTACGCCTTCAGAGGCCGGTGAGCTTGAAGGTTCGAGCGAGCGACGGAGAGACCGTGGAAGGATGGTACATCCCTCCCCTAAAAAGGAATGGCGGAAAAGCTCCTGTGGTGCTAACCATACACGGAGGACCCAAGTCAAGCTATGGTGCTGCTTTGAACTTCTTCCACCAGCTACTAGCAGCTAAAGGCTACTACGTTGTCTACTGCAACCCTCGGGGCAGTGATGGGTACAGCGAGGAGTTCGCCGACATAAGGTGCCGCTACGGCGAGAGAGACTACCAGGACATAATGGAGTTTCTCGACGAGTTTCTAAGGAGGGTTCCCGATGCCGACCCAGAGCGTATGGCCGTTATGGGCATAAGCTATGGGGGATTCATGGTAAACTGGATCGTAACCAAAACCGACCGATTTAAAGCAGCCGTTAGCGAGAATGGGATAAGCATGTGGCACTCCGATTTCTATACAAGTGACATAGGTTATTGGTTCGACCAAGACCAAATATGCGGTACCCCCTTCGAGGGTAGGGAGAACTACGACAGACAGAGTCCTATAACCTACGTGGATAGGGTGAAGACGCCCCTCCTGATAATCCACAGCATGGAGGACTACCGCTGCTTCATAGAGCAATCTCTCGCAATGCACGTGGCCTTGCGGCTGCGCGGCAAGGAGAGCCGACTGGTGGTGTTCCTCAAAGGCGATCACGGCCACAGTATCACAGGGAAACCTCGCCAGAGGAGGAAAAGGTACAAGCTAATACTGGGCTTCCTCGAAGAGAGGCTCTCAACGAAGCGAGCAGCAGAAACGTCAGAAAGGGGCAAGAACCCCAGAACCTCATAGCACCTCAAGCAGCAGTGTCGGAAACCTCTTGGGGAGCACGATCTCCGCCCGCACACCCTGCCTTTTTAAGCGCTCTACCATTTTCCTCGAAGCTTCCAGGACAGCACGGAGCTTAGCTAGGTACACTACTTCAGCTTCATCCACATAGCCGCCAGGGAGAGGCGGCATAGGAACAAACACCCTTACGTTGTGCTTCAGCTGCAGGCTTGCAAGCGTTTTGGTCAGCTCCTCCAGGGGCAGGCTCTCCGAGTATGTTAGGAAGAAGTACAGCGTGGTGCTTTTCGGGGAGAGGGAGCTGACAATGCTGTGTATCTCCTTAGGCTCGAGGAGAACCCGTAAAGTGCCTCCCGACATCGGTTCCAGCTCAGCTTCGGAGAAAACTCTCAGCACCTCCATATAGCCTTTTACCCCTCGCAGCATGCCTCTCGACATTGTAACCCTCCTTCCGAGAACGATCAAGCCAAGCTGGTAGCCTCTTCTAGCTAGGTACCTTGCAGCAGATGCTACAAGCCTCGCTGCATGCTCGTAGGGGGTAGCGAGCTTCGGCCCCTCAAGGGCCTCCTCAGTGAGCGCCACAATGAATATCACCTCAGCTCCCGGCTGGGCCTCGAACTCCTTAACGGAAAGGGGCTTGCCCGCTGCGATGGATTTCCACACAATCCGTCGTAGCTCGTCTCCCGGCCTGTAGGGCCTTGTCGAGAGGAACTCGGTTCCAGAGCCAGGTGAGCGGGATCGTACTGCACCGTACGATATAGCTGCGGACAGAGGCATTCTCAGAGTGGCCTGCTCCAGCCTGGGTATCCCCCGTACCTCAACCTGTTGCCCGATCCGGAAGAAGGGGGAGCGAAAGAGCCCGAGCGGGTCTCTCACCGTAGCGAGCGGGGGGCTAACCACATGCCTCCCGATTCTAGCCTCAACAGTTACGCTGACCACTGACACGGACTTTGGTGGAAGAGTGAGAGTGGTAGATGCCGTGGGGGGAGTATAGCCCAGTCTCTGAGGTAGTCTGAAGAGCATCTCAAGGAAGTGCACAGGTATCCACGAGCCGTTCTTTATTGTGTACCTTATTGTAACGCGTTCACCCTCTGGCGCGACAACCTCGGGGTCAACTATAACCTTGGCTCTGCTTGCTACAACAAAAGCGAGCGCAGTGTACCCCCGCATGAACGCGGCAAAGGCCACTAAGAGGGCTCCTACGGCTATTAGTGTTGTATCGAGTGTGAAGGATCCGGCCGAGATGAGAGAGAACGCAACGATTAGGAGCGCGTACAATCTGGTAGTTGCCTCTATCCCTCCCTCTCCGCTGAGTATGCCTAGATCCTCTCCAGGGTCTTCGGCACTCCTACGGCGAGCGGTCGCTGCCATGCGGGATCATCCCCGCAGCTTTCAGCAGCCAAAGAGCGTCTTTGGCTACACTACGTGCCATCTTGTCCCAAGATGATGCGAGCGGTTTTGCGCCCCGAACAGCGCTTCTGTAGGCTTTGTTTAGCCTCGAGGTAAGCCGCTGCGCAAGCTCCCTATTAACTCCAAGCTCTGCCAGCCTATCAGGTAAACCTGGATCGCTAAGCTCCATCCCGAGCTTCATCCTAAAGATGGCGGAAGTTGTTTCGTAAATAGATATAATGTCATCGCGTGTTAGCCTTCTATGCGGGGCTCTGTCCAGTCCAGGCCACGGGATCCTTCCGTAGATGAGTGCATCTAGCGGCTTGTCCGCCTCATACCTGGGTTCGATCCTCCGGAAAGCCAGCCACAGCGCCAACGGTGAAGCTATCAGCACTAGGGAGAGCGTGGGTAGAGCCGAAGAGATGCTGGAGATTATCGCGGATGCGGCTGACAGCAGGGGTGGAAGCCAGGTGGACGGGTGCAGTATCCTAGCCAGCACCACCGACTGAACGTACGTATTGTTAGCCATCTCCAGCTCTATGGCTCTCTTAACCGTGCTTGGAAGCTTCTCGTCCAGGGGGTCTACCGTAACGTACTTCGAAGAGTCTATAAGAACGGTACAGGCGCTGCCTCCTGCACAGAGATACTCCACGGCACTTAGAAGGAATTCCTTCGCGTCTTCTCCAAGAACAGATCTTACTACTTGGTTGAGAAACAGCGACCCGTCTCCGATCACTAGGGCTTTTGCACCTTCCCGCTCCTCAACTACTGCCACGGGGTGCCCTGCTGCAACACCTATAACCTCAGCGTCGGCTCCGGGCTGCACCTCCGATGCTATATCGAGCCACAGAGTGTAGGTCTCCGTGCTATTGGGGAGAGTCAGTACAGCCTCTATGTAGGGGATGCCCTTCTCTGGATCCCTTAAGATACGGCCAGCCACCCTCGAGTCGAAACCCAGCGCCGATAGGATGTCATTTGACGTGGTTGTCTCATCGGCTATTAGCACACCTAGGTGACGGCATATGCGAGCTAGCCTCTGGATTTCTTCAAGCTCGTGTCCGCTGAACCCAACCTCCGGTGACACGAAAATCAGCACAGCTGTATAGCATCTTCCCAGCTGTGTCTTGACCTTCGTCCAGTTGAGGACGAGGATGGTGTTGTAACGCTCTCTTAGCGCCTTGTAGGCATCATAAAGGCCCAGATTACCCATGTTTAAGGGTGAGGGGCCCAACGCTATGCGCGTGGAAGGGGGCCCCTTCTCGAGTACGGCTACAATCGCCGTAAGGGCTAGTAGGGCAAGCAGCCATCCCCCAACCAGCTTTGTGTAGCCCCTCTCCCTAACTAGGATAAAGCTCATTGACTGCCCTCACCCGCTGTTCTAGACGCCTCCTGGCTGTAGACGTAAGCTGATATCTTCAGCGCATAGATCCCTCCGGATAGCAGCGTGAACCCGGAAAGCGCAGCGAGAAGCGACGTGGCAACGTACCCACGCTCCATGTAACCTATACTCCATAGGATGAACTGCACGGCAAGTATCATTAGCAGGACGGAGATGATCAGGTAAACGGTCCACCTCTGGAGCCTTCTACCGCTTGTCACGGTGCCAGCCCAATTATGTTGGTGAGAAGCTCCAGTATATACAGTACGTTATCGTAGAATGCTAGGGTGGCCTCGTTCAGCTTAGAAACGTTCAACGCTCCGCTAGCTAAACCCAGCACGTACGCTGCACCTATTGCTAGGAGGGCTCCAGCGCTCAGCAGGATGTTGCCACGCCTAACCTCCCCGTAAAGGGCTGCTGCCAGCCCGAAGCGGATGGTTACGAAGCTTACCAGGTACGAAGCTAAGCTCACCGCTACTCTGCGAGCCACGCTGATCTGGCCTCCTGCGCTAGCCGGGGGTAAACCAAAGCCTGCCGAGACGAGCGCGTACAGAAAGGGTGCCATGAGGAGCGCAACCAAGCCCACGAAGACGGCTCCGAGAGGCCCCCTAACGCCTAGCTCCAGGCTCTCAACGTCGCGGAGCGCGGCTCTGGCGGCCTCTCTGGAGGGCTTCACGTAGTAAGCTACGGCCTCCAAGATGCTTGAGAGCTGTACGTACATTAGCGAGGTAGCTAGGCCGGTAGCCATCAGAATTCCCAGCGGTGTCCTAAGAAACTCGACTAGGGGAGCAGTTGCCGGCGTTCTCTCCTCGAGCCCTGAGACTATGCTGTTGGCAATTGCATAGGCCAGGACGCTCACGATCGAGGCTGCTAGCAGTGAAACAAAAAGGATCGAAGCAATGCTTGCAACGCGCCTGTACGCCCTATCGTAGCGCACCGTGACCAATGCGCGGTTAGAGCTGCTGCTTACGTTGGCGTAAACGTCCAAGCCCAGTACGAGCAGAAGTAGAATCCCTAGCAGCAGCCTATTTACAACACCCAGGGCGAAGTGCATTACAGCTGCTATGGCCACTGTGTACGGGTTCGGGTACAGAAGTAGGGCGAGAGTAACGATGACGGCGAACCCCCCAACAAACGAGCCTATGATACTTGTCTCCGGTGAGTAGAGCTTCCAAACTTCAACGTACCTGTCCAGCGAGGTTGCCAAGGCATAAAGCAGGTAAAGGGCCACGAGGCGGGGTACCAGCAGGCCTACTATCCCCGCTAGCCTAGAACTTCTCACGCGCGACCCTCCGGTACCCCTCGATGGCTTCGAGCTCAACGTTTCCGGAGAGGTTTCCGGCAAACCTGGCCTCCTCGTAGGATCTGGTAAGCATTTCTAACCCTGTTAGAATGTACCAGCTCTCGGTCCTTCGCTTAACCTCGTCAAGGTACTCTCTGTGGGTCTGGTAGGGTGAGCGTGGGAAGAACAAGGAGATCTTCATAACAGCTTTCCAGTAAAGTCGCACCGGGAGAGGAGCGCGTGCGAGCTCGCGGTCGTTGGGCATCCAGCGGTAGAGTACCCTGCTGGCAGCATGTCTCAGAGGGCTGGGAGCTCTTCGCGATACGTGGACTAGCACATCGGGGAGGGCTGCTGCGATCATCGAGGCTATCGAGGCTAAGGCCGCGACATACAGCACAGCTTTAAGTCCTTGGGGAAGCTCCGACGCCAACTGGAGATTAGCCTCCCCCGCTCCTCTCCAAGCTGGCAACGGGACCCCGCTAACCCCCAGTATGCCTCGAGGGAGGGCAGGGTTCTGCGTGCTGCCTTGGCCCCTCTCCTGAAGCCTACTCGACGCTCTCAGCAGCTCTTGCACAGCGTGGGTAGCCGGATGCCCCTTCCTCAGTACATCCTCTATCGCGTTGAGAAGCCTTTCGGCCACCTCCGATGACAAGTACTCGTTGCCTACCGTCGCTGCAAGTCTTCGGAGCAGCTCCATCGCAGCTACGTACTCTGGTGTAGTTATCTTGCCGGCGACGTAGAGGTACTCGGTGCTGCTCATGGCCCTGACTATGTGTGCTGGTACGGCTTTTGCGTTTCTGACGAGAGCCACGACTTCCTCAAGCTCCTCCCGGAGTATAGGGTTCGAGATTCTGCTAAGCAGTTCGGCTTCAGAAAGCCTGCTCGACTCTGCGTAGACTTTTAGGGCTTCCCTCTCCTCCGGGGTGTATCCCCCATCCTCCCAGGAGGCTATCTCAGAGATGATATCCCGTGATATGAGAAGTTCGTCGCGGTCTTCTAGGACCAGGTCGCTGAGTATGTGGCCGCCGTTGCTGCTGACATCCATGGTAAGGCTTATCCGCATACTTCCGTTGAGGTGCCTCAGAACCTCCGGGAATAGCAGCGTGTGTCTGCCATTGTACACGATAACGGTCCTAGACTCCGCGGCGGCCTTGGGTGCGGCTAGCAGAGCTAAAAACAGTGCAGCAAGTAGCAGCGCCGTCCAAGCTGTGGTTGCAACAACCCTGCTCCAGCTGCGCGTTGCAAGGTCGAATGAGCTTCTGGCCATCAGCGGCACCGGCTTCCACAGCTTCCGCAATACTAATGCTCTCGGAACGCCAGTTATAGGTATTCGGTATCGCTGTACAGTGTCGGTAGCAGCTGGGTGAGCTGGGCTGTCAGCGTACACAAGGTTCGTTAACGAGGCTTACTCCATTGTAAAAGCCATCGAGATAAGCTGCGGTGGAAGTCCAGAGCTTAGCGAGGCGCTCCAAATAATTGAGGAGTACATAGAGTACCGGATAGACCCCCGCGAGCTCCTAGAGGCAGCAGAGCTCCTACGCGAGGCAGCTCAAGACCTTAAGAACCGGAGATGTTTCGAGTGGCATATGCTTGAGTATGCGGCAGACATCCTGGAAACCTCCTTCTAGCTTCCAACCTCAAGCGACATGCTAGGCCTGCTCTTCAGCTTTACGCGGGCTGTCCATAGCCCGTTTGAGGAGATTTGCGCTTTCCAGCCCGTCGAGATTCTGAAAGTGCGCTAAAGTATCGGGTTGCTGCTGTTGTACCGTAAACGGCAAATTGGTGTTGAGAGGGTACTGCGGAGCAGACGGCATGGGCACTCTGGGCTGCCCCTGCAGAGCAAATGCTGGCGCGGCGGGAGATCCTAGCTGTGGTGGGGTGGGTTGCTGCCAAGCCGGCCACGGGGTTGGCGGTGTGGCGTTGGGGCTCCAGAAGGCTCTCCAATACTCGCGGTACACGTCCTCGCTAGCTAGATGCAGGTAGATCTGCGTGACCTTTACGTCGTGATGTCCCAGCATCCTCTGAACAACCGGCAGGGGGATGCCTCTACGTATAGCTTCCGTTGCAAAGGTGTGTCTAAGGACGTGAGGTCTAACCTTCTTGGGATTCACGCCGGCTCGCTTTGCAAGGCTCTTGAGCCTCTTGTAGAGGCCGCTGTAGCTTATACCCAGGACTTTTTCACCGTACACGGCCCCTCTCTTGGACAGCCAGAGGGTGAGCGCTCTCTCGGTAAGGGGGCCATAGGGGACGATGCGTTCTTCGCCGTACTTGGCAGCCCTAACCCTTATCGTCTTGGAGCGGAAATCTATGTCTTCAACCCTCAGCTCCACCGCCTCTTGCGCTCTGAGGCCCGTCTCGAACAGGAGCGCAACTATTAGGAAGTCCAGCTCGTCCCTTGATGCGGCTAGGAGCTTCTGGAGATCTTGCAGATTGAGGACATCTGGCTTTTTCGAGCGGGGCTTCTTGACTACGGGAACCTTGGCCTGCGACCTGGACCACTTGAGGAAGCTTCTAAGGAAGAGCGTGTAGTAATGCATTGTGGTCCTAACGTCGCCTCTGATGTCCCGCGGCCTTCTGACACCCTCAGAGAGTCTCTTCCTGATCCACGATGCCACGTCGGATGAAGTTACCTCGGAGAGCTTCTTCTCTCCCACGAAACCTACAAAGTCGTTGATGGCTGCTCTGTACGCCTTAACAGTCTTCGGGCTGGCACCGGCAGCAGCAAGTGCTGCTAGGAAAAGCTCGGCGGCCTCCCTTAAGCTTCTGTTGAGAATATCGTCCGGCGGTGGAGGAAGATCGAACTTTGTCAAATGCCCCCCAAGGGAAGGGTTCAATAGCGTCCGGATTGCACTAAGTTCGTTACAGGCAAGTGTTACCCCGACGCTCGAATGCCAGATGAGGAGTTTCGGCTACATCTTGACCTTGGACGCTGTGGGATGATGAGTCCTGGCCTTACCGATGGCTAGGTTATTCTCGTAGGCCTAGCCTGAGCCGCCTCTCTCTACGTCACCTTTCCCGATCTTCACCTCTACAAGGCCTTCATCACTTATGATGAAGTTTATCCATCCCTCCGAAACCCTAGCTCCTTTGGCCCGCTTCACCAGAATCTGCCTAACTGGAAGCCCAGCCTCCAGCGCCTCCACATTGTATTTAGCGATGATAAGCGCATCTACAAGGAACTCGATGGAGGATGCTATGTCGGCAAAGAGTTGCGTGTTTGTGTGAAGCGTGGCTACGGTTAGCACCCCCCGCGACTTTGCAATGTGTGCCCTTAGCCTCGCTATAAAGTCGTAGGCGTTCGTGGGCTCCAGGTACCAGAATAGCGGGTTCAGACTATCTACTATCATTAGGCCGGATCCCCTCATCCCCTCCCTATCGGCAATGCTGGTCAGCGTTGACACGAGTACGTCGGGATCCATGCTCCTTAGGTGCTCAACGTAGCCTTCCCTGAGGGCAACCCCGTAGCGCGCCGTGTAACCGTCCACTATTTTCAGCATGCCCTTGCCAAGGTACTCATCAACTAGGGGAATCCTTGTCCTCATGCCATCGAGTATAGTTTGGGGGTCGTCGTCAAGCCCTACGTATACCACCTTCTCGCCGCGGCTCAGAAAGGAGCTGGCTATGAGGGTTAAGATGAACGACTTCCCGGCACCACCTTCCCCGGCAAGCAGGACGAAGCTTCTTCTTGGAAGCCCCTCTGGGAGGAGCTTATCTAGCACCGGGACACCAAGCTTCACACGATTCATCTCCAAATACTTCACCTGCACGGGGGTTTACACGCCACGTTTACGAAAACCTGTGAGCGCTTTTGCAAGGGTTCAAAACAAAGACTCACTCTACAAGGTCTTTCTTCTCCGGCTTGTCTCTGTGAAGCCAGCACTTCGTTGCAAGGCTCCCCTTAGTCGCGAAGTAGGGTGGATCCTGCTCCCTGCAGATATCCATCACGTGTGGGCAGCGTGGAGCGAACCTGCACCCGGGAGGCGGTGCACGTAGATCCGGCGGCTGCCCTGGTATATAGTATAGCTTTTCCTTTGGCCCCCTTAGGCGAGGTATAGCCTTTAGGAGCAGCTGGGTGTACGGGTGCTGTGGATCCCGGTAGATCTCTTCTGCGTCCCCATACTCCACTATCTGGCCAGCGTACATTATCGCGACTTTGTCTGCCATTTCAGCTATTACGCTGAGGTCGTGGCTTATCAGTATGATGCTCATGCCAAGCTCCATCTTGAGCTTCTTTATCAGGTTGAGTATCTGGGCCTGTATTATCGTGTCAAGCGCCGTGGTAGGCTCGTCGGCAATTAGTATCGGCGGGTCAAGCGCCAGGGCCATAGCTATCACGACCCTCTGCTTTTGGCCTCCGCTCAGCTCGTGGGGGTACCTGTGGGCTATCGACTCGTCGAGACCTACCATGTTGAGGAGCTTTACCACGCGCTTGTATGCCTCCTCCTTATCCATGTTCCTATGTATGATCATAGGCTCAGCTATCTGCTCCCATACCTTGTAGACGGGGTTCAGAGCGTTCATGGCTCCTTGGAATATCATGCTTATCTTCTGCCACCTTATCCGCCGCCGAACCTCCTCCTCCGGCATATTTACGATGTTCTCACCATCTATCCTAATCTCCCCCTTAACGATCCTGCCCGGAGGCGGAACGAGCTTCATCAGCGCCCAGGCCAGCGTAGACTTGCCGCAGCCGCTCTCTCCAGCTAGCCCCAGAACCTCCCCCCGTTCCAGCTTCAAGCTGGCGTTCTCAACGGCTCTGACTATTCCTCTGAGGGTGTAGTAGTATACGTGCAGGTCTCTCACTTCGAGTATTGGGGGCAAGCGAGACACCTGCTTTGTTGTCTGGGTTTAAGGCATTATGGTGGATTCATATTTTAAGCTATGCTCTCCGGCAACCACGGGTGGAACTGGTCTGAAATCTGGGTTAACCGTGCTGCAGGAGTTGAAGCTGGTAAGGAACTCTTTGCACCTGGATACAGGTGCCTGCGTTGGTTGGGGGCGGCGTGCGCGTTGCGCCATGGATACCGGCGCCGCTTGCAGCGGTTTATGTTGCTCTAGCCACAGCCTGGGTTGGAAGCTGCGACGTTGTGTATGATCTCGGAGCTGGCGACGGGCGTGTCGTGGTCATTGCGGCGAGGGACTTTTGCGCACGAAAGGCTGTCGGCATCGAGATAGATCCTGCGCTGGTTGAGGTGGCGAGGTACCATGTAAGGAGAGAGCGTCTCGAAGACCGCGTTAGCATCATTGAGGGAAGCTTCTTTGATGTTGACTTGTCAGAGGCCACTGTGGTATACATCTACCTTTACCGGAGCGTGAATGAGAGGCTACGCCCTAAACTCGAGCGTGAGCTGCTTCCTGGAGCGCGTGTGGTTACAGTGGACTTCCCTATCCCAGGCTGGGTTCCAATCCTCGTGCGCAGGTTTGAGGATGAGGGTGGAATAACTAGGACAGTTCACCTTTACGTTGTGGGGCTCAGCGATACGAGGTGGACCAAGCGGAGTGTTAGGCCAAGTGCAGAGCACTACCCTCTGAGGATTCTAGCGGAGTGCAGCCCCTGCGAGCCCCGCAGGAGGTTCAAGCTCAATGGAAAAAGTTAAGGAGAAAGGTTAGCCTCTGTCCTTCGGACGTGTGCCCAGCTTCCTCATGAGAAGCCTCGCGGCAACTACTAGCGCATCCCATACCGGGGCTACTAGTGGCATGTATCCCACATCGTTGTAGAAGAGATCCCACACTGTTCCCTGCTTGTAGAGCAGTGTCGCTACGACGTTTACACGCCAAAACGCTGTTTCGTCCCCTACAGCCTGGGCTCCCAGGAGGCGCCCGCTATCCTCGTCTGCTACGACCTTTAGCGTGATCTTCTTCCCGCCGGGTATGTAAGCAGCCTTAGTCCTGGCGTCAACCTTGGCCGAAACGGGCTTAAAGCCGTGCTTGGCAGCCTCCCTCTCGCTCAGTCCTGTGGAGGCCACCACCACCCCGAAGGCGGATGTAACGCTCGTCCTGACGACGCCGGGAAACTCTGCGTGGCCTCCGGCAATGTTTGTTCCAGCAACGAACCCCATCTTGTTCGCGGCGGGGGCTAAGGGGTTCCAAACGCGCTTTCCAGTGACAAGGTCGGTGGTTTCCGCAGCATCGCCTACTGCATATGTGTCCTCGCGGCTTGTCCTCATCCTGCTATCCGTCCAGATAGCCCCT
>JBEVCG010000051.1:0-6751 GCA_040514325.1 Thermoproteota archaeon
CCTGTGGGGGGGCCAGCCCGTGATGTCCTGGTCCTCGAAAAGCACTCTGCCGGCGTCGGGCTTGTACACCCCCGTTATCACGTTGAAGAGCGTGGTTTTCCCGGCCCCATTTGGCCCTATGAGCCCCACCCGCTCTCCCTCGCGCACCTCCAGCGATACGCCGTCCAGCGCTACAACGCCGCCGAACCTCTTGGTTACGTTAACCACGCGGAGCAGCACCCTCACCCCCAACCACCCTTTCGAGCAGGCCTCTCCTGGAGAGCACGCCCATGATACCCTCCGGGGCTAGGAGAGAGATTGCAAGCAGGATTACACCGACCACGACCACGTGGAGGCCGTAGACCCTTGGAAAAGCCGAGACCACGGCCGCCCTCACGTACTCTGCAGCCGGCACGAAGACGAACGCGCCCACTAGGGGCCCCACAAAGCTGTATATGCCGCCCACTATGCCCGCTATAGCTATGTACGTCGATACGGTTATCAGGTCGAAGACCGCGAAGGGGTCCACGTACCTGAACCTCACAGCGTAGAGGGCGCCGGCAAGCCCCGTGAAGAAGCTGCTGATGAGGAGGGAGAGCATCCTGTACCGGAACGTGTCGACTCCAAGCATCTTTGCAGCTAGCTCGTCCTCCCTTATCGCCTGGAAGTAGTAGCCAAGCCTACTGTTGACCACCCTGTACAGCAGGGCGAGCTCGACCGCGAGAACCCCAAGGGCCACGTACACGTAGACTAGGGGGCTTGGAAACTGCGCGTAGTAGGCCGCCCTGCTGGGCTCAACGATGGGCGCCTGCAGCCCCCTCGCAGCCCCGACAAACTCCCAGTGCGCGAACGCCAGCTTGAAGACCTCGCCCACTGCTATGGTGGCCAGCGTGAACCAGTGGCTCCTAAGCCTTAGGAGAGGGAAGCCTATGACCAGTGCAGCTAGGGAGGCTACAGCACCGCCAACCCATATGCCGAGCCACGGCGTAACACCGTAGCGGACAAGCAGTACCATGACGGTGTAGGCGCCTAGGCCAAAGAACACGGCGTGGCCGAGGCTGAACATCCCGGTGTACCCCTGCATGAGGTTCCAAGCCAGGGCTGCGATACCGTACATCAGCGAGAGGAAGATCATGTTGACGTAGAAGGGTGCTCCGGCTGCGCTGAAGATGAAGGGAACCGCTATGAGGAGGGCTAGGAGAAGCGCGACGAACGGGCTAAGGAGGTAGCGCCTAGCCTCCCCCACGGCTACTCACCCTTCCCGAACAGGCCCGTTGGCCTGAACAGCAGTATGACAAGGAATATGATGAAGGCTACCACGTCCTTGAGCGCCGGGTTTATGTAGAGGGCGCTCACGCTCTCCACAACCCCTATTATTAGGCCGCCCACGTAGGCTCCGAAAACGCTGCCAAACCCCCCCAGCACGACAACTATGAAGGCTATCAGCGCGAAAAAGCCGCCCATCTCTGGGAATATGGGGTAGAACAGGGCCAAGAGAGCTCCGGCTACGGCTGCTATGCCTACGCCTATCCCGAAGGCCAGCTCGTACATCCTCCTCACGTTTATGCCCATCAGCTGCGCCACAGCGCGGTTCTGGGATGTTGCGCGCAGCGCTATGCCCGTATTGGTTCTGTACAGGAACACGTAGAGGGCGGCTGCGACAATGAGGGAGGCCGCGAATGCTATGAGCTTTGGCAGGGGTACGGTCACAGGCCCCGCGCGGTAGAAGACGTCGGCATACCATACGTGGATCCTCCTCGTGTAGGGGCCCAGGGCCGCCTGAACCCCGTACCTTATGATGAGCAGGATGGCAAATGTAGCGGCAATCTGCGTCAGCAGGGGGGCGTCGAGTATCCTGTTTATCACAGCACGCTGCGTGAGAACGCCCAGAGCAAACACCGCGGCAAAGGCGGCGAAAAGCCCCAACAGGGGGTCGAAGCCTGCGAGGTGCAGGAAGTACGCAACGAGCGCTCCAAGCATCATGTAGTCTCCGTGGGCGAAGTTGATAACCTCCATAACACCCCAGATGAGGGCGAGGCCCACACCGACCATAGCGTAGACGCTGCCCACCATCACGCCGTCTACGAGGGCTGACGCCAGGATCCCCGCGTCAACCATTCCAGCCACCTACCGGGCTGATGGTCGCTTAGAGGCCACTTAGGGCCAACAGCCCTAGCCAGGCCACGCCGGTGTGGAGGGTGGGTAGATCGGAAAAGAGGGTTGAAGCGAGGAGGTTCAAGAACGCCCTCCTACCTCTGGCTCCACGGCGGGAACGGCACAACTGGCTCTCTCGTGGCAAACTCCGGCGGGTACACCGTGTAGTACTTGCCGTCCTTCATCATCTGAACTATTATGCCCTGTCCCAGCGTGTTCTGTCCATTCTCGTCGAACTTCACACCCCTCCACGGAACTATCAGCTTGTCTCCAGGAACGTAGATGTTTGCCAGTGCATCGCGTAGGGCTCTCCGGAACGCCTGCAGATCCTCCCAAGGCTTAGCCTGCTTGCACGCCTCCTCCAGGGCGTAGTAGAGAACCCATACGCCCGTATAGTCTCTCGCGGAGTTGCCGTTAAGGTCCTTGCCGTACCTGCTTCTGTACTCATCGTTTACCTGCTTGAGGAGTGGAATCTTCTCTGTTAGGTCCCAGTTAAACACCTCTCTCGAGAAGATGAACCAGCCGTCGCTCCCCACGCTGTTAACGTAGCCTGGAGATATGAAGCCGGCGTCTTGTGCCAGCACGACCTTGGGGGCAAAGTCGTGGGCCTTCATGGTCCTTACCAGCAGGAGTGCATCTTGCACGTAGGATGCCACGAGCAGCACATCAGGGTTTGCCTCCTTGAGCGCCTTCACCTCGCTGTCGAGGCTGGTTACAGTGGCCGCGTGGTAGCTGACCTTCTTGACAACGGTGAACCCCGCTTCCGTGAACAACCTCTCCCACGCTTCAGCCACGTTGCTCCCCCACTCGCTGTCCTCGTGTATTATGGCCACGGTCTTCAGGTTCAAGCCGTACCTCTCGTTGAGCCACTTGACGAACTCCACCTGCTGTGCGGCGAACATCTCGTCGTGGGGCGTGGTTCTGAAGAACCACTTGTACCCGCGCTTGGTTAGCAGCGGAGATGTTGAGTCCGGGTTTAGAAATGGCACCTGGTACCTCTCCGCCACCTCGCTTGCAGTCTTCGTTACAGCGCTCTGGTAGGCTCCTAGGAGGGCTACGACGCGCTCCTGAGTTATCAGCCTCTCGGCCTCAGCCGCCCCAGTCTCCGGCTTGCCGGCGCTGTCGCCCCAGGCCACCACGATCTTTGCTCCGCCGCAGTTCTTCACGCCCCCCTCTGCGTTTATCTTCTCCACTGCAAACTCCACACCATCCCTCAGATCGGCTCCAGTCTCTGCGAGCCTGCCGCTGAGGGGAAGTATCACGCCTATCCTTATTGCGCGCTCCTCTGGCGCGCCTGGACCCCTCATGCCAAAGTATATTGCAGCTCCGGCGATGATCACTACCGCTACGGCTGCCAGCGCGAGGAGTGTGGTCTGCTTGGGCAAGGGTAATATTCACCTCCTAAGCTACAGTACCTTATGTAGGCGATTAAAATCTCTTCTGGAATGATCAGTTTAAGGTGTGGAATCGTGTACGGGTGGCGCGCTCGTGTAGGCCTAATCGTACCCTCCTCCAACACCACGATGGAGCCCGAGATGTGGAGGCTCATGCCAAGCGGCGTCAGCGTGCACACTGCCAGGGTGAGGCTGGAGAGGGTTACAGTCAAGGAGCTGCTGGCAATGGAGAAGGACGCTGAGGCCGCGGCCAGGATGCTGGCCACAGCCGATGTAGACGTGGTAGTGTACGGCTGCACCACGGGGAGCCTGGTCGGCGGGCTCGGCTACGACCAGAAGATATCGAGGCTCCTAGAGTCGGCGTCGGGTAGGCCCGCGCTTGCAACAGCAACCGCTGTGGTGGAGGCTCTAAGGAGGCTCGGAGCAGACCGTGTAGCGCTCGCAACACCATACGTAGACGAGGTCAACGAGAGGGAGGTGAAGTTCCTGGAAGGCAACGGCATAGAGGTTGTAGACCTAAAGGCGCTCAGGATAGAGAGGAACACGGACATTGGGCGTATCCCACCAGAGCGCGTCTACAGGCTAGCCAGGAGCCTCGACGTGGGGAGCGCCGACGCCGTGTTCATAAGCTGCACAAACCTGAGGACGATAGAGGTTGTAGACCCTCTGGAGAGGGACCTCGGCCTACCAGTAGTCTCGAGCAACACGGCCACAGCGTGGATGACGCTGAGAACCCTGGGCTTGAGGGAGGCGGGCTTTCCGGCTGGCAAGCTGCTCAGGGAGCTCCTCTAGGTGGGCTGGGGCTCCGAGCTCCAGCTCCACGCACGCGCTGCAGTTGATGGGGTCCAGCCGCCCAAAGCTGGCTGGAAGCGCTGCAGAGCCGCTGACGGTGTTTGGCCGGTGGCCTTCTCGGTCGCGGGTCTCCGTGCAAGCTGGAGATGCGGCGAGAAGGCGGCGGCTAGATTCTCCCAGGCCTTGCAAGCCTCGCTATGTAGGTTGCGTGGTCGGCTATCCTCTCCACGTGACGCGCCAGCAGAGCCTCCACAGCCTCTCTGCGGGGGACGGGGTCTCTGGAAAGCCTCTCCAGAGTTTTAAGGTAGTACTCGTCCACCTTGGAGTCCACCTTTTCAACCTCCTCTGCAAGCTTCTCGTCTCCAGCTAGCATAGAGTCTACGGCCTTCCTCACCATGTCCCTTGCAAGCTTGAGGGGGGTTATGTCGATGCCGAGGCTCTTCAGAGGTCCAGCAGCCTTCTCCAGCCTCAGCACCTCCCTAAGGTACCTGGATATTCTGAACAGGTCGTAGGAGACCCTTATGTAGGATTCCGCCCTCGCCAGATCCTCTCCGAGGGGCTGCCACCGAGCTATCAGGAGCAGAGCCTCTATGGTGACAGCCCTTCTGACCTCCTCGACGGCGATTAGCCTCCTGTCGAACTCCTCCTCGTCAACCTTCCTGGATCCCTCCAGGAGGGCTATTACCTCCTGGAACGCTGCATCTACGTGGGCGTGCATCCTCCTAACGAGACCCCTAATCCTCTCCTCGACGTCCCTGCGCACCACCATCATATCTCGCCCCTAAAGTACATGGCGGTGAGCTCGTGAGAGGGTTTGAGAGCCACATCCCTGGTTCTGCCAAACTCCACGAGCTTCCCCTCGTATATGAATGCTACGTAGTCGCTTACCCTGAGAGCCTGCTGCGGCGTGTGCGTGACCACCACGACCGTGATGTCCTCCTCAACCGCAACCCTCCTGACCGACTGCTCCAGCTTTCGGGCGTTCTGCGGGTCTATGTTGGCTGTTGGCTCGTCGAGCAGGAGGACCTTGGGCCTCAGGGCTAGGGTCCTAGCCAGCGCCAGCCTCTGCTGCTGGCCTCCGCTGAGCCTGGTCGGTGGCTCGTGTAGGCGGTCCTTCACCTCATCCCATAGCATCGCCTCCTTCAGCGCCCTCTCGACTATCCTGTCCAGCTCCTCCTTGCTCTTCGCTAGGCCGTGGAGCTTGGGGCCTATGGCCACGTTATCGTAGATGCTGAGGTGCGGGAACGGGGTCGGTGTCTGGAAGACCATGCCTACGAGCCTCCTGACCCTGTAGGGGTTCTCGTCGTAGACCTTGACGCCGTCGATGTAGACCTCGCCTTCGACGCGGGCATACGGTATGTGGTCTAGAAGCCTATTTATGGCTCTCAGCAGGGTGCTTTTGCCGCTCCCGCTCGGCCCCATCACAGCCAGCACGGACCCGCTTGGAACCCTAAACGATATGTTCGAGAGGATCTTCCTGCTTCCGAACCAGACGCTGAGATTCTCGACGACGAGGCCCTCAAGGCTCATGGTGTCAGCCCCCTGTACACCCTCCTGAAGACAAGGTTAACCGCGAGAAGCGCTAGTATGAGTACGAGCGCGGCACCCCACGCAACCTGCCTCATGTTCTCGTAGGGAGCTTGCGCGTAGTCGTATATGAGCAGCGATATGGAGTCCCCCGGGCCTAGTGGGTTGACGTTGAGCTGGCTCCTGGCCCTGCCAAGGGTGAACAGGAGGGGGGCCGTCTCCCCCACGGCCTTCATAACCCCTATTAGGAAGCCCGTGGCCACCCCCCTCCACGCTATCGGAACCACCACTCTGAAGACGAGCTGGGGCCTGGTCATGGCCAGTGCTAGCCCCGCCTCCCTGTACTCCACGGGCACGCTCGAGAGCGCCGACTCAACGTAGGTGTAGACGTAGGGAAGCATCACCATGGCTAGCGCGAGGGAAGCCGCCAGTATAGAGGGGCGCCCCATGGGGGCCACCATCAGTATGTAGAAGAGCATGCCCACAAGCACCGTGGGCACCTCCAGCAGCACCCTTGAGAGAAGCCTTACAACCCTCCCCGGGAGGCTGCTGGGAAACTCCACCGAAAGCACAGCCGCCATGAAGGCTAGGGGGATCCCTATCACGGACGAGATTAGGGCCAGCTCCAGGGTTCCCACGAGGCTCGTCAGTATACCGTAGGTCCTTGATCCCGGAGGGGGTGGAGGCTCGGTGAAGAACTTGAGGCCGGAGCGGGCGATCACGGAGCCCCCCTCCACCGCGGCTGTGAGTATCAGGTGGGCTATTGGGGCTACAGCCAGGGCTGCGAGGGCGATTACAGAGACTTTGATTAGAGCGTCCAGCACCTCCCTCCTATCCATGCCACCTCACCCACTTCACCCTATCCATCATGTAGATTCCGAGCCCGTTTGCCACGAGGCCTATGA
>JBEVCG010000052.1:0-22790 GCA_040514325.1 Thermoproteota archaeon
ATGCTCATTGGAGTGGTGAGCGACTCCCACGATAACCTTGGAGCTGTGAGGGCAGCTGCACGAACTCTCTCCAATAAGGGGGTCGAGGTGGTGCTCCACCTCGGGGACGTCGTGGCCCCCTTTACGCTCAAAGCATTCAAGGAGGGGGGCGTAAACAGGCTTGTGGCTGTGTACGGGAACAACTGCGGCGAACGGTTGGGCCTCAGAAGGGTGGCATCCGAGCTAGGCTACCAGATCCACGAGTGGCCGTACGTCTTAGAGCTGGAGGGCAAGCGCGTTGCAATGCTTCATGGCGTGGGGCCCAAGAGGGATACCCTAGAGCTTGTTGAGGCGCTTGCAGCAAGCGGGCGCTACGACGCTGTGCTGTACGGCCACACGCATGAGGCCGATGTACGCAAGCTAGGTGGAACACTCATACTGAACCCCGGCGAGCTCTGCGGCTGTCTCACGGGCAAGAGGACTTTCGCAATACTTGACCTAGAGAGAGGGGAAGTAGAGCTCGTGGAGATCTAGCACCCGTTTGAAGACAGCGCTCGATTAGCCGCAGCATTTACTTGGCCCTCGCCCTCCTATAGATAAGCCAGACTACTGCAGCTACTACAGCGACAAAGGCTGCCGTGATCGCTGCAGCAGCTATCTTCGGGTAGTGGCCGTAGCCGAGCTCCACCCAGTGCATCCTCGTAGGCCAGAACCCGTGGCAGTCGAAGCAGAAGAGGGCATCATCGGCAGGAGAGACTCCGTGGTTGACCTGCATGTACCTTACCAGAGTTACATAGTCTCCCTTGAACGTGAGACCCGCTGCCGCTGCTCCTAGGTGAGCTGCCTTTGTTACGTTTCCTGTTGCGAACACTACTCCAACCTTTACGGGTACGGGCATCATGGCCTGCGGATCATAGGGAACCACCGCCTCGTGGTACTTGAACGGATACATTTTGGAGCCTTCATCTTCGCGAGAGCCTACGGGCTCTGCTAGCACTATCTTGCCGTCAACAGGCTGGATGGGGGACGGGTAGATGTAGGCCTTGCGGGTCTCGCCATTGTACCATTTGTAGACGGGCTCTACCATGGCCCTAAGCTCTACTACCGGCTCCCACCTACCCAGCTTTTCGTTGAACTCGGAACGGCTCCAGTCCCTCCTAACGTCGGTTGGGTAGCGTTCATCCTTTGCTATGTACGGTATGTGGCATGTCTGGCACGCAACCTTCTCGACGTGAATGGACTCCAGGATCCAGCCTATTACGAGAGAGGTGTGCCTAGGTAGCACGTAGCTCGCAGCCTCATCGGGCGCCTCGCCCTTTGCTGGATGACACGATGAACACTGGAGAGTTCTGCCGCCCTCTCTTGCCCAGGTGTCGGCAGACTTTGTCGAGATCTTGTGGTCTTCAAACTTGTGGCAGTCAATGCAGCTGAGGCCGGCCGCAAAGTGGACGTCGATATCCCTGCTGACGTTGTCCATGAGGAACGGCCCTATATTGGGCCTCTTGAAGTGCGGGCCACCGTCTGAGAACGCGTGGCACGCAAGGCAGTTCTCCTTTGTGGGCTTCCTGATGATGGTCTTGGCGAGCTCCAGCACGTCTATCTTCGGGTTGGGCTCGTACCTGTAGCCGCCGTCCGTCTTGACGAGCACTACCCACCCTTCCTTCAAGCCAAGGCTCCCACGCTTGTATACTGTGGAGTGGCACGCAAGGCAGTCTATGTTTGCTAGCTGCTCTTCGGTGAACTCTAGCTTGGGAATAGCTCCAAAGCTTGTTCCGTGACACATCGAGCAGCCGCTAGCTATGAAGCGGCCCGTAAGCTCGCTTTTGCCTTCAGGTGCGACCTTCAAGGTGACGTTGCCTATCCAGTTTACCGGCACGGTTCCGTTGTAGAATATGCTCCCGCAGTAGTCGTTGTAAATGTACCTGCTGCCATAGTATATTGGGGCCGTTAGGCCTTCTACGTCGTCAACCAGGTTAGCCATCTGGTAGTGGATTGACTTGTGTACCTCTCTTACCTCTTCAGGGTGGCATGGGTAGCACGTCTTTGCGCCCTCGTAGCGCGTTATTCCGAGCCTTTCGAACATCTCCGTGTGATCTACAATTGGGCTTTGCTGGCTGTCTGCCGAGAAGCTGAGAGCTGGAGAGCTATCCTTAGTGCTCGCCTGCTGGAGGCCGATCAGCGCAGCAGCAAGAACTGCTGCAAGTAGGAGCGCAGCAGTAACGCTACCCGACCTCATCGCACGCCACCTCCTACACCTTCGCTGCCTTCTAAATAACATTATTCGGAAGTATTTAAAACTATGTAGCTTGCATTACCTACCCAATTAACTTGAACACAGGCAATTTAAGCGGGAGTAAACATCGAGAAAAGGTGCAGGAAGAAGTTGTGCAAGAGAGCGCTGCCGGCTATCACTCTGGCCGTATTCCCGCCTGCTCCAGCAGGAACCTGTAAACGGTTCCCCAGATCTTGCCATCATGCCTCATCTTGTTCTCGAAGTTGTTTACAGCCATCCACTCTGCTAGCGCCCGTAGAGTTTCATCATCAAGCCTCCCGCTGGGCTCGCCTCGGTAGTACCCCAGCCTTTTCAGAGCTTCTTGAACGCTGCCAGCGACCTCAGCTAGGTCGTAAACGTCGTTCGGGTCCTCCCTCTCGAGTATCGTGAGCTCCCATATCCGGAAAAGCCTTATGAGCTCGCTCACGGGGTCTGGGTGGTCGTCTACCCTAAGGTCTACGTACTTGTCCACGCCCTCTAGGCATCCGCCATACCCTCCACATGGACGTACAACTAGGATTGCAGCGCTCTGCTTACCCCTCTTGTCCCCACCAGCTTGATCTCCAGCCCTTAGCGCTGCGAGTAGCTTGTCGACTAGCTCGCCCTGCGTGGTTTCGAAGGCTCTTGCCATTGCCTCTAGCACTTCTTCACCAACGAGTATGTTTCCTTGAACGGCAAAACCGTCGCCCACTACGTGGCCAGCATATGGTATGCACTTCGACCCCGTGTAAGCGTAGGCGTTGCCTCTACTGTCAACGACACCTACTTGTCTGTGGCCGCGGCGGGGGTCACCAGCTAACACGTACTCAACCGCTCTTTGCGGGGTGTAGTTGCTCTCCAGCAGGTACAGTATCAACGGGCCAAACTTCACATTAGCCCAAGCCTGTGTAGCAACTGCCCCGACACGAGGTTTAGCCCAGGGCACTATGGAGCCTGCAGCAATGAACTTCGAGGCGACAGCTACACCTAGCTCACCGGTCTCGCGATCCGCAGCAACTATGGAGTACGTCACGGCTTACAGCCGATACCGCCCAACGAAACCGAGCTAAATATGGGTATCTGCAGAGCTTTCGCCACCCGCAGATCTCCATCAAAGCGTTTAAAGGTTACGAGGAGTCCCGCGGGATGGGTCATTAACGCTTCCGCGCGGGGCCGCCTACGGCAATTCTGCTGGAAAACACCGCCAAAGCTAAGAGGGTGCAGTAACCCATAGCATCCTTCCACGAACTCCATCTGAGCAAGCTGATGGGCTTTTCTAGTGCTTCTCGAGGAGCTTTCTCAAAAGGGCCCCGAGAGGTACGCCTAGCTCCTCTGCCATCTGCTTAAGCTCTTCGTATATATCGCGGGGTATCTCAATACAGATCGTTTCCTTCTCCTCGTTCTCGGAAATCGCGATCACCCAAGAAGTATATTCCAGCCATGAAGCAAGGAAAAATAAGCTAGCTCCTAACTGAAAGGGGTGGAGAAACACCCACACAGCATCAATGGATATGGGAGGGTGCCCACAGGTTCTTGACCTGCATGAGGGGGGCGATAGCGCGCCTAGCCGCTTGCCTTAGCAGCGTTACATCTAGGCAGAAGTGCCTAGAGGAGGGGTTTGCCGCATCTGTAAACGTCGTAGTGGCGCTTACACCTTATCCCCACCTGGTGATGATAGAGCGCAGCGTTAGGTCAGACGATCCGTGGAGCGGCGACATGGCCTTTCCCGGAGGTAGGAAGAAGGCAGGGGAGGATACTATCAGGGTGGCTGCAAGGGAGGCTGAGGAGGAGGTCTGCTTGTCCAGAGGCTGCTACGAGGTTATAGGATGCATGGATCCTGAGGCGCCGCTGAGCCGCCCAAGCCTAAGAGTTGTGCCGGTGGTTTCGCTCCTCCGCGCACCAGAGTGCCTGCCTAGGGTTCCCTGCAGCCCGGAAGCCACCAGGGTGGCTCTTGTCCCTGTGCCCGCCAGGCTGGAGTCGATGCTGGTGAACGCTCTCCACCCGGTGCGCGGCCTCGTGATAAAGGCGTACAAGGACTGGTACGGCAACTATGTATGGGGGTTGAGCCTCAGGATAATGGAAAAGATTGCAGACAGGCTCTACGAGTGCTGGCTTGAGGCCATGGAAGTGTGCCGTCTAGCCTAGGGTGCCGAACGCCACGCCGTCACCGCGGACGTCAGAGACAGCCACCTTGACTCCGTCTTCAAGATTCAGCTGGACTCCCGCTGCTACGCCTGTCCTAGATGGGTAAGGCTGGCGCACCACCTCATAGCGGTACGCCCTAGCTACGGCGTCTACAGGTACCTCTTCTGTTATTATCCTCCTCTCCCTGAGGTCCAGCAGTACGCGCGGCGCCTCTATGGCCTCGCTCAGCTGCATTCCGTAGTCGAGGATGTTTGTTGCAAGCCACCAGTGTATCTGGGGGCGGTAGTGGCCTCCGGAGGTCCCTAGAGCGTATATGTTCTTCTCACACTCAACCACCATTGCTGAAAGGGTGTGAAGCGTCCTCTTGCCAGGTTCCAGTGCGTTAGCGTGGTTGGGATCCAGCACAAAGTCAGATCCCCTGTTATTGAGGGGCACCTGGTACTTGGGCTCTGTGACCGCCGCACCAAAGTGGTTGTAGAGGCTCTGTATCCCTGCCACAAGGTTTCCTTCCACGTCCGCAATGGCAAAGAACGTTGTGTCCCCCGAAGACCTCCACCTCAACTTCGCTGGGAGGGCCGAGGCTGCTGAGGCTGCGCGCTCGTAGAGCTTGTATATGAAAGCCTCATCAAGGAGCTCGTCGACGCTAACCTCCATGAAGTCTGGATCGGTTACGTACCGGTCGCGCGCTTCGTAGGCTGCAAGAGACATTGTAAGCAGTATGGCAACGCGCTCTTCGGCTATGGGGTCTCTGGGCAGCTCAACCTGCTCTGTAAGCTTTAGCAGGTGTAGAGTGGTGGTGCCCTGGGTTGGAGGTGGCGCCTCGTGCACCTTGCAGCTCTTGTAGGTTATGGCTATGGGGCTCCTAACCGATGCCGAGTACGAGGAAAGATCCTCGTAGCTTAGCAGCCCCCCGCGCTGCTGAACGTAGCTCGCGATGCTTCTAGCTATGTCCCCCTCGTAGAAGTCTCGGGGATCCTCTGCTATTCTCTCAAGCGCTTGGGCAAGCCCCGGGAACCTCACTAGGGCACCAACTCTGTCCGCTGCCAGGTAGGCTACCGATCCAGGATCGGTGGAGAGCAGACCCCGTGCAGCCTTGGCACCCCTCACGAGGCTTCTTGATGCCGGAAACCCTTCTCGCGCCAGGCTGACCGCCTTCGATACGAGGTCCCTCCACTCGAGAGACCCAAACCTCTGCCACATCACTCTCAGAGCGTCTACGAGGCCTGGAACAGTAACGGCTAGCGGCCCCCGGGCAGGCATAGAAGTGTAGCCCATTTTCCTTAGCTTTTCAATGCTTGCCTGCGTGGGAGCAGGGCCAGAGCCGTCGATGAAGTGTATCGAGCCGTCTCTCGTCCTCACGAGAGCGAAGAAGTCGCCGCCCAAACCTCCTAGGTGGGGTAGGACTACCGTTAGCGTGAGGGAGGCTGCCACCGCCGCGTCGAAGGCGTTGCCTCCTCTGCCGAGAACCTCTACGGCAGCTGCTGTGGCCAGTGGGTGTTCCGTTGCAACCACCGCCCCCCTAGACATGAATGGGTGGGCGAGCTTCACGGACGCCACCAGCTTAAGGATCCTCTGCCAACAGCCGGTATAAAGCAGTATTGTGAAGACGCGCAGCCGCCCCCTACGCCGATCCAGAGGAGCTGCCGACCTTACCCTCCTCTCTGCGCGTAAGCTTCGACGGAAGCAGTTCCGCCACATCTCTCAGAGTTATCGCACCCACGTATCTACCATTCTCGTCCACTACTACGACGTAGTCCGTATCGTTTACTATCATCGCGCTGAGAGCCCTCTCTAGGGGGTCTTCAGGCCTCACCTTTGGGAACGAGTATGCCGCCACGCTCACAGCATAGTCCTTGATCTCTGCGAGATGGTCTACGTCTATCCCCGCCAGCGCCAAGTCGATCACTCCCAGCACTGTTCCATCCTCTCCAACAACGACAGCCACCCTCTCCTGGCTCTGGTAGAGCGTGCGCGCTAGCGTTGACGCCGGCTCGTTCCAGCGCACAACCGGGAGGCTTTTGCCAACCACATCAGAGACCTTTATCTTAACGCCGGCATCGCGTATTCTGTAGAGCAGAGCTTCAGCCGTGTACATCTCGGGGTTTATCCTGTGCTGCTCCTGAGACCCATAGATTGTATAGTCCAGGGTCAGCTCCCTAGCTATGAGTGTCGTGAAAAACAGTATGGGGAGCAAAGCGTAGGAGCCGCTGATCTCGGCCACAAGGAAGGAGGTGGCTAGTGGAGTCTTAGAGGCAGCTGCAAAGAACGCCGCCATCCCAACGTACGCAAATACTATGGGATCCAAGTCCACACCAACTACAGAGCTCGCCACGATCCCATAGGCGTAGCCGAGGAGAGCACCAACAAATATACCAGGCGCGAACACCCCTCCGCTGCCACCGCTGCCTATCGACGCAGCCGTCGCAACCATCTTCAGAAGAGCTATAATCACAAGCACAAGCACCACAGTACCTTGCCCGCTCGCACCACTCATCGTAGGAACCGATCCGTCAATGAGCGTGGAGATCGTTGTGCGGCCTGAGCCTAGTATGTACGGTACAAAGATCCCCAGGATGCCAGTGATTGCTGCACCCACGATAGGGCCTGCTAAAAGGCCGAACCTGGCTTTAAGCATGCCACCTAGCCTGTAGAAAAAGAATATGTACAGAACTGCAAAGGGGGCCATAAAAATGGGTACGAGAAGGAAGGCCGCTATGGCCTCAGCGCTGTACACGTCCGTGTAGGAGAGCTGGACCCTCCTCATGACCTCAAGATGGCCGAAAAGGTGCAGCGAGAGAGAGTACCCTACTATTGAGCTCATTATAGCTGGAACAAGCGCTCTGACCTCCACATCTCGCTTATACAAGACCTCCACAACGAAGAGGGCTGCTCCAACCGGAGCCTGGAAAAGCGCTGAGAGGGCTGCTGCAGCACCTGCTAGGGCCGCCACCTTCCTATCCATTATACCAGCTTTAACCGCACCTGCAATAGCGCTGCCTATACCCGCACCCATGAGTGCTCCCGGGCCCTCGATACCACCGCTACCTCCTGTACCAATCGTGAGCGCCGACGCTACAGCTTTAACGAATGGAACCCGCACCCGTATATGACCACCCCTTCTGTGGTAGCTCGCAATGACGGCATCCGTTCCATGGCCCTCAGCCTCCGGCGCCAGCTTGTAGACGATAAAGCTCGAAGCGGCAGCACCTGCGACGGCAACAACAGGTATGAGCAGAGAATTCATGGATAGCACAAGCAGGTCGAATCCAGAGGATATGAGAGCGTACGAGTAGTCGGAAAGTCTTATCAGGCTCTCCTCCAGCACAGATCCTGTAACCACCAGCGATGCATGCTTCGATACAAGCCCCAGCATAAGGTAAAATCCTGCTGCGAATGCAGATGAAGCTAGCCCTATTAGCACAGACAGTATGAGCCACTTACGGAGGTAGGAGAGGCCGAAGACAGCCTCTAGCTTGGAGGCGATGCTTGCAACTCTACGCAGCCGTACACTGACGGTAGCCGCCGCTCGCGTCTTTGGCCCCCACTCTGTAATGGGTGCCCTCTCGGTGTGCAGTTTAAAAAACTATCACTGGATAGGGGGCTTGGGCGCTGCGGGTGGGGGAAATACCGCGTTGAACCTCACCAAACTTAGCATAGAACTTCCAATAAGAGCGCTGGGTTACGTAAATGTGTATCTGTCTAAAGGTGCTGACGGTATATGGCTCTTCGATACTGGCATGTTCCACATAGAGAGCGCGCACTCCCTCATCTCTAGGATTAGGGAAATAGGCTTACAGCCTTGCAGGATAGCAGGCATCGTCATTACGCACTTTCACGTGGATCACTCGACGCTGACCCCGCTGCTTTACGAACTCTCTCGGCCAGACGTCTACATAGGGTCGCGCGAGCTGGAAGCTGTACTAAGCATCGGCGTTGACGCGTACATCGAAGAGGCGCTGAAGATTTTCCGGGAGAGCGGTATGCCCGAAGCTGAGGTGGAGTCTATAAGGAGGTACCACCCCGCTCTTAGGGCAATTGAAGCCTACGAGAAGATGGCGCGTCTACCTTGGAAGGGACTCCGCGAGGGCGACCGGGTAGAGGTGAATGGCCTCTCTCTACAAGTGGTGGAGGCTCCAGGCCACACACCAGGCCACATAGTCCTTGCTGGAGAGGAGGAGATTGTTCTTGGAGATACCGTCCTCAGCAACATAACACCCCACGTAACCATCCACTTCATGGGCTCAAACCCCCTCGGGGATTACATCAAAACCCTGCATCGCCTGGAGAGGATTGCAGAGGGCAAACTGGGGCTCCCAGGACACAGAGAAGTCATAGGCGACGTTAGGAAGAGAGTGCGCGAGATACTCCACCACCACGCCGAAAGGTTGGCTGAGATCGTGAAGCTCATACACGAGAAGGGATCCCTAACAGGCTACAGTGTAGCCAGGTCCCTTAAGTGGAGGGTTAGATACAGAAGCTGGGAAGAGTACCCTCCCCCTGAAAAGTTCTTCGCAATGGGCGAGGCCCTGGCCCACCTAGCGCTGCTGGAGGCCTTAGGCGCAGTAGAGGCCGTGACCATTGACGGGAGTCTAGCGTGGAAGCTTACCGCGAACCCGGAGGATGCGCTGAGCATCGTCCGCCGCTTCGTCGAGCCTCAAGAGGGGGGTTCAGCTAGAATGTCTAGCTCCTAGCCCTTCTCGCTGCCCCGGACCCCGGCAGGGTTTCTCACACTGCCCTATAGCGGTTATACCCTCGCTTCCTAAAGCTTGACGGGAGACTCTGAGGCTGCCAGTGTACGGTGGCTGCTGCGGGTCCGGAAACAAGGAGTGTATCGCTGGTCTGGTAGAGGAGCCAGGAAGTGTGCTCCCAAAACGCTGCAGTACTGTCACTTCCTCTCAGTTCTGCTTACGCAGCTCTCCTCAAGTAGCTCCAGAGCATCCGTGATCATCACCTTCGCGGTCCTCCAGGCTGGTCCTGCTGGACCCATCAACGTGATCGTCTCGCGCTCCAGGTGGAATTCTACGACGTTGTACTCGCCGGATACTGAGGCTAGCGGGCTGCTAACAGGAACCTCGCTTGGCTCGACACGGAAGTTTCCTGAGACCATATCAGCGACTGCCAGATACTTAACGGCAAATCCTCTGCTACGAGCGCTGCTCACTCTGCGCTCTGGGATCGTGTCAAGCGGAGTTCTACGCACATCGAAGACCGTAACCTTCGCGCCGAGAGTTGACGCCAAGATAGCCAGCTTTGCTGCCGGGTCCCATCCGTGAATGTCGATTCGGGGATCTGGCTCTGCGAGCTTTGCCTCGATGGCTTTTCGAATAGCCTCTTGATAGCTGTAGCCTCTCTCGACTAAGGTAAGTATATAGTTCGTAGTTGCGTTGAGCACCGCAACTATCTTCTCCACCGACCTACCCCGAAGGCCCCGAGCCGCATCTATGGCTGGCGTCCCCGCTGCAACCGTCGCCCTGTAGCCTATACCTACTCCGCGAGACCTAGCATACTCCATGAATCCGTGGAAGTCCCTGGCGAGCACCGTCTTGTCCGCCGTCACAATTGAGATGCCGATGTCGGCAAGAGACTTGTATATGGTCTCGTTGGGCTCTCCGCTCTCGTAGCTGGGGGGTAGCGCTATGAAGGCTAGGGCTGCACCGGACTCCTTTGCCGCCTCGATAGCGTCCAGCCCATCTGTAAAGCTTGCGTGCTTCTCCAGCTTCTCGCCGCGCTTTGCGAGCCCAACAAGCACCTCGAGGTCGCTCCTCGACCTAACCAGCACCGATCCGCGCGATGACGATGCAGCTACAATCCTTATGCCCAGACCCGGGCGCGACGTGAGCTCATGGACAAGCGCCCTACCTACGTTGCCGAATCCGACCACAATTGCGGGAACCTGGCTCATGCAGCTACACACCTATGCTAGGCGTTCCCCGAACCTTGTTTATCGCCTCGACGATCTTCGTCTGGGGCACTACGCCCTCCAGCCTCTCCATTGACACGCTGCTGCCACCGGAGACGCGCACCACGAGAGTTGTAGGAGAGGCCCTCACATCGAACTGCTTGAAGGATAGAGCGGCCTTCTCCGAATTGCATTCGCCAGCGAACCAGCCGCATATTACGGCGTAGTGCGTGACATCCTCCAAGTTCCTGCCCACCGTATCGATGTAGAGGTTCCATATCGTGTCGTAGACCCTGCAAGCTGGACACTTGGTGTTGCCAAAGTAGACGACGTAGACGCCGTCCTCCGAAAGGGCTAGGGGCTTGCCGTCCTCCGGGAGGGGCTCCCATACCCCTGCCTCTCTATTGAAGCGGTACACGCCGTGAGGTACCTTGGCGTTGATGTGCTTAACCGCCCTGGCCTCGGCCGGCTCCGCCTTATCCTTTTTCTGTGAGCGAAGCCTCCTCATTATCCTGTCTAGGATAGATTCCAGCTCCCTATCGTCGGACATGGCGACCATCCCATTGCGCGCAGCTCGCGCCCCTTAGGGTTGAGTAACATCGTCTGCACGCTAAGAAATTATTTGCCCCTCTACGCCACCGTAGGCATGGGTGCTACCAGCTCCTTGCTTAGGGCTATCCTTGACGATATGGTGAAGCACGCCAGTCCTCTAAAAGCGTTCAAAACCGCCACGGAACTTTCAGAACTCCACCGCATACAAGGGACAGAGGACATCGTGGAGGCTGCGAAGCTCGTGGCTGAGGCCCTGGACAGCATGGGTGTGGAGCACAAGGTAATCACGTACGGAGAGCTGGAGCTCTGGAGGGAGTGGGGATTCTGGGAGCCGCGCGGCTGGAGGCTCGACAGAGCCAGCCTGGAGGTCCTAGAGGGGGGCAGATGGGTTGAAGTAGCCTCTACAGACAGAACAAAGCTCGTGGCTGCGGCACACTCTCCTAGAGGGGTTGTAGAGGGTAACGCCTCGTATCTGAGACCAAGGCTTGAGGGGGATGAGGTAGTAGTCACGTACGGTTTTAGGAGGGAAGACTACCTGGCTGCTCAGGGCAAGGGTTTCACCGCTGTCGTCGCAACCCACCAGGGGCCAGGCGTAAGGTACTACGGTATATTTCCACCACCCTTCTCCGAGCCTCCCACCGCCCCTGTCGTGAGTGTAGACCTGGCATCTGCGATGAGGGTTTCGGGGCGGAAGGTGAGGATCACCGTCGAGTCGGAGTACGCCGCTCCCACAACCCCTGTAGTCTACGCCACAGTAGGCTACACCAACGGCACAGGTATATTGATTGTGAGCCACATATGCCATCCATCTCCTGGATCCCACGACAATGCTAGCGGTGTGGCGGTATCGCTAGAGGCTGCCAGGATCCTTGCAATGCACAGCAAGAAGCTGGAGGAAGCTGGTTTCAGTGTCCACTTCCTTTTCGTGCCCGAGTACACGGGAACTGCCGCAGCCCTATCCAAGAAGGTGGTGGACCCAGCTCTCCTCCTAGCCGCAGCGAGCCTCGACATGGTTGGCGCTAACGTCAACGCTACAGGAGGCTGCTTGAGGATATACGAAAGTCCCGCGTTCGCAACACCTCTATCTGCGATCCTGGACGCTGCTCTATCAGGGCTTGAGGGCTACTGCGGAATCTCCGGCTACAGCGTAGGCAGCGACCACGATGTCTCGCTGGCTCTTGGGGTACCCTCGATACTTGTAAACGAGTGGCCCGACAGGTTCTACCACACCAGCATGGATATGCCCTCGAACCTAGACGCCAGCAGAATGGCGCTAGTGGCCGCGGCTCTGTCTGCTTCAGCCCTAAGCCTGGCTTCAAAGAGCCGGAGGTTGGTTGATATCTATAAAAGCTATGCCTCTTCGAGGATGTCCTTCCTCCTAGCACGGTCAAGGCTGGGGTTGGTCGATGGCAGCGAAGAAGATGTGAGCGAGCTAGCCCGAAGCACAGTAGATGCTGGAGCTAAGAGGCTCTCTACACTGCTTCGCGGCGATCCCGTCGCCATCCCTGCGGGCGCGCTGAAGGTGAGGCCTACAGTTTCTAGGCCCTACCTAAGGCTGTTCTACGGTGAGGAGGCGAGCAGGCTTCTCAGCCTATCCGACGAGGAGTACCGGAGGCTGCAGGAGGCCTTGATAGCCGCGTCAGCCACCGGCAGCCTATCGTTTGGAGAGCTCTACGTCAAGGCTTTGTTTGGGGCTAGGCTCGCCGAGATCTACCGGGAAGCATCGGAGCTGCTAAAGCCGCGCTAGAAGGCCAGCTGCGAGCCGCAGATTTCTCTCACATCTCTCGCACAGAATTCTGCGAGAGTAGGAGAAGATGGGGCAATAAGGGGGACAAAACCTGGGGGACGGCCAAGGGCGCCTGCAAGCCCTAGCCCGTTCTCCGCGCCACCTTCTCGAAGTCGACGGTCCTGCTGGGCTTCTCCGGAATGATGCCCTCCGGTCTGTAGGCTAACACAAGTATTATCAGCAGCCCTAGGAACACGTACTCGAGGGCATTAGCGAAAGCATCCGGGTCTAAGCCCATCCTCTCGACGCCGAGCAAGCTTGTCAGCTGCGCCCTGTACAACCTTATCGGCCACACCAAGGTGACGCCTACCAGCGCAACTGCTGCAGCGACACCGCGATTGCTGGCCATGCCTCCAAGTATCATGAGGGCCCATGGCCAGAAGGTCCAGAACACCCTATTGTATATCGAGACGGCCGCCACAGAGCCTCCGCCAAGGTACGGGTTGAGTGCGTAGAGGACGCCAGCCAGAGCTGCCAGAGAGCTGCCTATTATCATGGCATCCCTTCTCGCCGCAACGACGTCCCTGCCCAGAGCCCTTGCTGCATCCTCATCGTCTCTGACCGCCCGCAGCAGCCTACCCGCTGGCGAGTTATGGAGCCGCTCAACCACCGCAAAGGCAGCCAGAGCCACCAGCAGCGTGAAGATCGTGGCGGCTGCACCGGGATCTTTCGTCCACGCGAAGAGGTTCGGCGTCGAGAGACCAACGGTTGGCGTGTCCCCCATCACCTGCCTGGTGTAGGTCGCGAATATTCTGAGGGCCTCGGAGACCGACAGCAGCAGTATAGCCAGGTACTCGCCCCTTAGCCTAAGGGCCGGGAGGCTCGCAGCCCACCCTAGGATGCCGCCCAGCACCAGCGCTAGGACCACCGCAAGGACGAGCAGCCCTATTGACACAAGGGGCTGTCTTGGGAAGAACTCCGTGTTAAGAAGATCCAGGGTAACCGCGTTGTTGGCCAGCACGCCCTCTACAAGGTTCTCGCCGAGCCCCGCTCTCTCAGCTATCGCCGCTGCTATGTGGGCTACAAAGTTGCCTACAACTATACCGCCTACAGCGAAGAACATGGCGTGACCAAAGTCGGGTATCCCCGTGTGGCCAGCCTTTATGTTGAGGGCCAGCGTCACCACAAGGTACACTCCTATAAACGACAGTATCTGCTCCGCAAGAACTGTCGCCTCAACCATCTCGGCTCACCCCGCCACCTCCACTTCCTTCCGAGCCAGGATCGAGGATAGCCTTCTTCCAAATCTCGTCTGGCCTATCGACGCGAGGCCCTGAGGTATGAACAGCAACGTTAGGGCCACAGCCAGCATGGAGAACACCTTGTCGTACTTTATGATGCCGACACCAAGTAGCGGTGAGAGCGCTGGGACGAAAAGCTTCTCTATTATACCTATGAGGAAGCCGCCGCCTATGCTTCCCAGCACACTGTTTATCCCACCCACTATGCTGCCTGCGAACACGCTAACGATTATCTCGTCTGAGGGGCTTGTGGGGGTTATCGGCTTGAGGTAAACTGCCGCGAAGAGGAATAGGAATCCTGCAGCACCGGCTATAGCGCCTGCTATGAACCACGTTACTGCAAAGACCCTGCCAACATTGATGCCTAGGACTAGCGCCAGGTTCGGGTTCTCTATGGATGATCTCATCATTACGCCGAGCTTCGTCCTCGTTAATAGCAGGTAAAGCCCCACCACAGTCGCTACGGCCAGCACCAGTGCTAGGACCACAACACCCCGTAAGACGACCGAGCCTAAGCGGATAGTGACGTCTATGAAGTCCATCTTCAGGCTGTCAAACGATACTCTACCTATGAGATCCTTCGTTTCAACAGTAAGCTCTCTCACGAAGGGGAGAGTCATGTATATGAATAGTAGCGCTACCAGCAGAAAGTCAAAGCCCAATGTGGATATCATCAGAGCCATGCTGCTTGCGCCCCGCCGCTCGAGGGGCTTGAGGACAGCGTAGTACTGGGCGAGGGCCACTGCACCGCCAACGAGCATCGCTGTTGCTAGCCCCACAGCGTAGATCCAGAGCGGCACGGGAACCCTAGCTTGAAGTCCCAGCGGCCAGGAGCTCCACTCGAAGTCGGCCTTCACACCGAAAGCACGCACCAGCAGCAGCATCACCGTAGCCGCAACGTACGAGCCCACCATCGCGAAGCGGACGTGGGCGAAGTTGAAAACGCGCGTAGTCATGTAGGATAGCGTCACTCCGACGCTTAACAGGGAAAGCGTGCTGGCGTAGAAGAGTGCCTGGAAGACCGACTGGAGTTCCACCATTGCCCCCACCCCTAGACCTCAAGTCCTAGGTACATCTTGGCCAGATCCTTCCGTTCGAGTAGCTCCTGCGCCTTGCCCTTAGCCACGATCCTCCCGCTCGCTATAAGAACCGCCTCGTCGCCGATTTCAAGCGCGCCCTTGGCGTTCTGCTCTGCCAGAATTATTGTGTAACCCTGGTCGCCCAGCTGCCTTATAGCCTCGAAGACCTCCTTGGCCAGCTTGGGCGCCAAGCCTGCCGTAGGCTCGTCAAGCAGCATCAGCTCCGGCCTGCGGAGGAAGCTTATTGATATAGCCAGCATCTGCCTCTCACCGCCGCTAAGAGTACCCGCCTTCTGGAAGAGCCTCTCTTTGAGGCGGGGGAACAGCTGGAACACCTCCTCCATTCTCTTCTGCGCCTCATCCTGGGGGATGTCATACGTAGCTAGGATTAGATTCTCCCTTACGGTGAGAGTGGAGAATATGTTGAACAATTGAAGGGTGTAGGCCATACCCATCTTAGCTCTCTGGTAAGGGGGCATGTTGGTTATGTCGCTGCCCTTGTAAAGGACCCTTCCCCGGTGAACGG
Organism: Thermoproteota archaeon; assembly: GCA_040514325.1. GTDB lineage: Archaea > Thermoproteota > Thermoprotei_A > Sulfolobales > Pyrodictiaceae > QNYQ01. The sequence continues at coordinate 15,459 of JBEVCG010000052.1, forward strand.
TTGCGAGCCCGAATATCGTGTTCAGCAGCGTTGTCTTCCCTGCACCGTTAGGGCCCACAACAACCGTTATCCTACCCTTAGGTATCTCGAGGTTTACGTCAAAGAGGATCTGGAACTTCCCGTACCCCGACACAACATTTTCGAGCTTAACGATGGGCTCGCTCACGGCCGTTCACCCCCCTATGTAGCTCTCTATGACGGCCCTGTCGTTGAGTACCTTCTGCGGCGGACCCTCGCTGATTATGCGACCCAGGTGCATGGCGTAGGCGTAGTCCGCGTACTTTGCTGCAATATCTATTCTGTGCTCGATTATGAGGAATGTTATGCCGCGCTCATCCCTCAGCCGCTGTAGGGTCGCGAATATCTCATGAGCCTTTGCGGGGTTGACCCCAGCAGCGGGTTCATCCATTATCATCAATCTCGCGCCGCTCATCAGAGCCCTTCCAACCTCGAGAAGCTTTAGCTCTGCTCCGCTCAGCGCTGTGGCCCTCTGGTCCCACGCGTGGTCAAGGCCTAGGAACTTGAGTATCTCGAACGCCCTGCTCACAGCTTCCTCCTCCAAGCTCGCCCACCTGCGCTTCGAAAGCCAGGCTAGGTAGGGGTTTTCGTGGCGTCCAGGCGGCTGGGCTGCTAGTAGGTTCTCAAGAACCGTCAATTTCATGAAGGGCTTAGGTATCTGGAACGTTCTGACAATTCCTTTGCGCGCTATTACGTGCGGCTGCAGGCCCGTTATTTCTTCGCCCTCGTAATACACCCTTCCCCGCTCCGGGACAAGAAAGCCCGTTACGACGTTGACAAGTGTCGTTTTACCGCTTCCGTTGGGCCCTATTAGGAGCACGATGCTTTTGCGGGGTATTCTGATGGAGACACCGTCCAGAGCAACGACGCCACCGAACCTCTTCACAATATCTTCAGTCCATAGTATTATATCGCTGCTAGCCTCTCCCTGAGCCACTGCCCGCACCCCCTGCACCGCGCCTGAGAGGCCCATGTACATGGTGCGCTTTAACTTTTTAGGTCAAATTACGGTTGTTGACTGAGCTAAGATGGCTACAGACAAGTTATATCTAAAACCAAATTATTTACAATAATCATGTTTGTCAAAAACCACTAAAAATGTGGAGTGGGTGACTGCAATGAAACACTTACCTCCTTCTCAAGGCGATAGCTGCAGCCACGATTACTATAATGACGACTACAGCTATCGCTGCTATGGCTCCTGTACCCAATCCTGCTGCCGTTGGGGTTCCAGTAGCAGTTGAAGTTGCCGGCGGTGCAGTTGTCGTCGCCTCTCCGGCGAACTTGGCCCTCACAAGGTCTGGGTACTTCTTGCCGTCGACCGTGAGCCACACGTTCTTGTCCTCGTTGCCGAGGTACTTGCCTACAAGGTACCAGTCCCACTTGCCTCCAAAGTCGTAGACGAGCCACCAGTCGTAGTCTGCTGTGGCTCTATCGCCTCCATCGTCCAGCGGGAACTTGCCTGTAGCAGAGTGTGCTCCAAACTCGTCGGTGTTTGTTATCCCTGCTTCAAGCTTCTGCTTTACGTGGTTAACTAGCTCGTCTGGTGATGCCGAGGGCGAGGCGTCGAGGAGGCTGAGTGCTATGGCCCACAGCGCGTCGTAAGCTGCGTAGCTGTACGCGTCGGGCTTGTCTCCTATCTTCTGCTCGACTTTCTGCGCTATTGCCTCCTGGTTCTTCGTTTCAGCTGGGCTGAATATGGGGTTGATGAACAGCACCTCTTTGCCGAACTCTCTGGCAACGGGATCTTCGCTTATCGTGGCTAGCTTTGCTGTGCCGTCGCTCCCTATCCACACAACCTTTCTTAGAGCCTCGTAAGTTGCCGCCTCCTTGAACAGGTCAGCTGCCTCCTTGAACGCTATGAGGATTACCACAACCTTATCAGCTCCGTACTTGTTTACCAGCTCTTCTACCTGGCTGTTAGCTTGAGCCGCTATGGCACCGAAGTTGGGCGACTCCGGGTTGTACTCGAGAGGGGTTTTGTACTCTATGCCCTCCTTCTCGAGGAGCTTCACTATCTCGTTCTTCAGCCCCTGGCCCCACGTGTCGGCTCTAATAATTAGGACCGCGCCCTTGGCGCCCAGGTCCTTGGCCAGCCTGACCACCGCCTTGGACTGTACATCGTCGGCTGGGCAGAACCTATACGCGTTGTCTCCCGGAATCTTTAGCTCGAGGGCTGTGCTGGAGGGGCTTATCAAGAGGACGTTCTGGGACGTTGCTATGTCCTTGACCTTCTTCAGCTCGGCGCTTGTCATTGGACCTATGACGAACTTTATGCCCTGTGCTATGAGGGCGTTGAGTTTCTGCACAGCCATGTCCGGGTTAGTGCCGGTATCCTCAACCCTAAGCTCTATGCGGAACCACGCACCTTTCTCCTCTAGGTACCTGTTTACGTCCTCAACACCCACCTCAAGGGTCGCCTTAGCTCTGACACCGTAGTCGCTCAGATCCCCCGTTAGCGGCAGCAGCGCGCCTACCACTATGGTCTTCGTCTCTTGTGCTGCAGCCAGCTGGAAAAATGCGGGGACAAGGAGCACCGCTATAGTTGCAAGCGCTATAAGGGATCTAGCAAGCCTCATCTCGCAACCACCCTACTAGAGTACCCTCACTTTACGATACCCTAAACTTACTGTGTACCTCTCGTTAGTTCCCAGCTCTTTAAAAAACTTCCCATTGCAGCTTCACTTTCAAAATAGCTCCAGCAGCTCTACGGCTGGTCAGGGAGGCTGGTGTCAGTAGCAGCTAACTCAGCTTAATTACCGGCTTCCGCACTCAAATAGCCTGATTAGAGAGCTCCGGGGGTGCGTAGGATGGCAGAAGCCAGAACCCTGGCCGAGAGAATAGCCAGCTGGGCCGCCAACCTAAGCTACGACAAGATACCCGGCGAGGTTGTCCACGAGGTTAAGAAGAGGATCATCGACAGCCTAGGGGTGGCGCTCGGAGCGTTCCACGAGGAGCCCGTCCGGATAGCGAGAGCTGTTGCCCTGATGAGTGCTAGCACGTCGTACCATGCAACCGTCTGGGGCACCTTCCACAGGTGCATGGCTGACCACGCAGCATTCGCAAACGGGTGCGGCGTGCGCTACTTCGACTTCAACGACACCTACCTTGGGAAGGAGGCTCTTCACCCGAGCGACATGATACCTGCGCTAGTAGCTGTCGCAGAGGCCGAGGATGCCGACGGCAAGAGGCTTATAGAGGGTATCGTAGCTGCATACGAGGTTGCCGCGAGGCTCGCCGATGCCTACAGCATAAGGGCGCGCGGCTGGGACCACGTAACGTACATCGCCATAGCGACGGCCGTAGGCGTGGGCAAAGTCATGAACCTCGACGAGGATAGAATGACACATGCCATAAACCTTGCCACGGTCGCAAACAACGCCCTGCGCCAGACGAGGGCTGGCGAGATAAGCATGTGGAAGGGGTGCGCTGCCGCGAACGCCGCCAGGAACGGACTCTTCGCGGCCCTGCTTGCAAAGCACGGCATGACCGGCCCAGCGCCAATATTCGAAGGCGAGATGGGTTTCTTCAAGCTCGTTAGCGGAGAGCCATTCAGCATAGATAAAATGGGTGGCGAGGATGGGGAGCCCTTCAAGGTCCTTCAGACCAGCATAAAGTACTGGCCAGTCGAGTACCACGCCATGAGCGCCGTTGAGGCTGCGCTCCGCATAGTTGAGGAGAACGGAGGGACGCTGAAGCCTGAGGACATAGAGCACGTCGAGGTAAGGACATTCCAGGTCTCCTACAACATCATAGTTAAGGATCCCGAGAAGTGGGACCCCAAGACCCGAGAGACGGCAGACCATAGCCTACCCTACATAGTGGCCGCTGCGCTCCTCGACGGCAAGGTGTGGCTAGACACGTTCAAGCCCGAGCGGTACCTGGCCAAAGACGTCAGAGAGGTCATGAAGAAGATGAAGGTTGTCGTCGACCCGGATCATGACAAGCTGTATCCAATCGGAATTAAGAACTCTATACGCGTAACCCTCCGCGGGGGTAAAACTCTCGAAGCCGAGTCTACGTATCCTCCAGGCCACTGGAAGAACCCGCTCACGGACGAGCAGGTCGAAGAGAAGTTCTGGAAGCTTGTGTCTGGCCTCGTCGATGAGACCAAAGCGAGAGAGGGGCTCAAGATGCTCTGGGGCATTGAGAAGGCTGACAACATTGGGGCGATCTTCAGGAAGTTCACCGTGATAAGGTAGGTGAGTGTCCTCGTGGCCTTCCTCTACAGAGAGCCGTGGGATAGACACCCAGGCGAGATTCTCCGGGAGAGGCTTGCGAAGCCTGGCATAATCGTTGCACCAGGGGTTTTCGCGCCAGCTGTAGCGTTGCTGGTCGAAAAGATGGGGTTTGAGGCCGCCTACCTATCCGGCGCAGCTCTGACAGGCCTCTACGCAATGCCGGACCTGGGCATAATAACGCTGAGCGAGCTCGTGGACATGACCAGAAGGATAACGAGCGTAGCTAGAATACCACTTATAGTCGACGCTGACACGGGGTTCGGAGAGGCACTTAACGTTGTTAGAACCGTTAAGGAGCTCGAGGAGGCAGGTGCAGCCGCCATACAGCTGGAGGACCAGGTACTCCCGAAGAAGTGCGGTCATCTCTCCGGAAAGCAGCTAATCTCGCCCGAGGAGATGGCGAAGAAGGTACGGGCAGCGGCAGGAGCCAGGAGGAGCGCACTGATAGTTGCTAGAACGGATGCACGAGGGGTCGAGGGGCTGGAAGCAGCAATAGAGAGGGCACAGCTCTACATCGAGGCAGGAGCCGACATAATCTTTCCTGAGGCGCTTGAGAGCGAGGAGGAGTTCGCAGAGTTCGCGAGAAGGGTAAAGGCCCCACTGCTGGCCAACATGACGGAGTTCGGCCGTACACCCTACATACCAGCTAAGAGGTTCGAGGAACTAGGCTACAAGATAGTTATCTTCCCCGTCACCCTGTTCCGAGTGGCGATGGGTGCCGCCCGAGAGGCGCTCCAAGTTATACGCGAGAAAGGCACTCAGAAAGAGCTTCTGAATAAGATGATGACTAGAGCCGAGTTCTACGAGCTTATAGGCTACCATGAGTATGAGAAGAGGGACAATGAGGTCGCCAAGTGGGTGGAGGAGCTCATTAAAAGGGTAGGGCGGACGCGCACCGTTAGCTAGGAGCTGCAGAGGGAGAAGGCGAACTTCCCTTTAATACTTTTTACAAATAACATAATATCATGAGGAGTAGTGCAGGTACTTGATCTTCGAGGGTCTGGTAGCCTTGAGGAGCAACTCCAACAGGGAAGTCTACATAGTATCCGCAGTCAGAACCCCAATAGGAAAGTTCGGCAGAAGCCTCCACCTTCTTGACGCCGTGGACCTTGGAGCGATAGCTATACGCGCTGCCATCGAGAAGGCCGGCATAAGCCCGAAGGACGTCGAGTTCGTGGCTATGGGTCACGTTATACGGGCTGGAACAGGCCAGGCTACGGCTAGGCAGGCTGCCATTAAAGCCGGCATCCCTATCAGCGTGGATGCAATGAACGTTGACATGGTCTGCTCTTCTGGCATGGCTGCTGTCATGACCGCCGCCACCATGATCAGAGCCGGCGAGGTGGATCTCGTAGTTGCTGGCGGCATGGAGAGCATGTCGCGGGCCCCCTTCATAATACCGGCCGAGGCCAGGTGGGGTATAAGACACCTTATAACACGCTCGATGAACCTCGTTGATGCGATGTATAACGACGGCCTCTTCGACCACATAGCTGGAATGGGCATGGGGGAGGAGGCCGACAAGGTGGCGAAGGAGCACGGCTACACGCGCGAGGAGCTGGACCAAGTGGCGCTGGAGAGCCACCGGAGGGCTGCTAAGGCTCAGGACAGCGGGCTGGTGGACGATGAGCTCGTCATCGTGAACACAGTCAAGGATGGTGTTCGGGTGTACCTGGATCGGGACGAGGGTGTTCGCCGCGACATCACGCCCGAGAGGCTTGCCAAGCTCCCACCAGCGTTCGGCAGGGATGGACTCCACACTGCTGGCAACAGCAGCCAGTTGAGCGATGGAGCCGCAGCGCTGGTGCTGGCCTCCAAGGAGAAGGTACGCGAGCTGGGGCTTAAGCCCATAGCAAGAATCCTCGGCTACTCCTGGAGCGCTGTTGAAACGTGGAGGTTCACGGAGGCCCCCATAAAGGCTGTAAAGAGGCTGCTCGCGAAACTCAACATGCAGCTGAGCGACTTCGACTACTTCGAGAACAACGAGGCATTTGCCGTCAGCAGCCTCCTGTTTCGGGATATGCTGAATGTGAGCCTCGATAGGGTAAACGTGTTTGGAGGCGCAATAGCGCTCGGCCACCCCCTGGGAGCCACCGGCGCGAGGATAATAGTTACCCTGCTTAACGTCCTACGCAAGAAGGGTGGAAGAAGGGGGATAGCCGCGCTCTGCCACGGGCTAGGGGGAGCTACGGCAATCGCCGTCGAACTCGTATAATCCCTCCTCAGGGTGGCTGAGGCCGTTATGGATAGCTTCTCCCCACTCCCTCCTACCGAAACAAGAATACTCGACCTAGGCAGATCCAAGCTGGCACTGTTCTACTACGGGCCAGATGAGGGCGAGGGGGCCAAAGCCGCCGAGTGGATAGCCAGGGTAGTGGCGCAGGTCGCCTCGTCGGCTAGGTCGCCGCCTGACTACCTGGAAGTACACATTTACAGCTCCGAAGAGCTCATGAGGGCCCTTACCGCTTTGGAAGAGCTGAGGAGGGGCGTCGTAGCCAGCGCCGAGTTCGATGTGTTCCACGAGGCTTGGAGCGGCATCCCACGCATCCACATAGCCCTAGACAAGCTAAGGGCTGTGGATAGGAGCACCGCCGAGGCTCTTATTGCGCACGAGGTGGTACACGCTGCCCTCCACGGATCGCCAGAGTTCTACACAGTGGCGGCAGACCTAAGCTCGACAGCCAGCGTCCTAGCGCTTTACATAGCAGCCGTAGCTCTAAAGGATCTTGAAGTATACACCGAAATGGTAAGGACGCCTTCGCTGCGAGAACGCTTAGTTACCCTCAAAAGGTACTGGGAGAAGGCACTCCCGGAGGCAGCCTGCAACACGCCGGAGGACATCGCTAACCTCTCAAAGGCTCTGGCGCTCTATGCAGCGCTGGGGGAGAATGTGGCAGAAGCCCGCATCAGAGACTCCTGCCGAAGTGCAGCGGAGACCCTCTACAGCAGCCTCGCAAGAATACGCGACACCGCAGATCGCCCCTGGAACCTTCTAGAGGTCTTCGCAGAGGCTGTGGCAAAGGCTCTGCAGGAGGTTCGGAGCTAGCTCTCCGCGGCTAGTCGCTGGGCAAGC
>JBEVCG010000053.1:0-11053 GCA_040514325.1 Thermoproteota archaeon
CAGTAGCAGCCCTTAGGGTGCTTGTCGAGGAGGGCTTCGAGCCTAAGGGCACGCTGGAGGTTGCCTTCGTCCCAGACGAGGAGTCCGGCGGCGTGGGTACCCGCTACCTGGTTGAGAAGGGCCTCGCCAAGCCCGACTACGTCGTCATAGCGGAGCCGACGACGACAGGCAGCATCGTTGTGGGCCACAAGGGGCTGGCTCGGGGCGTCGTCAGGGTTTACGGAAAGCAGGTCCACGGCAGCGTGCCCTGGATGGGCGAGAACGCCTTCCTAAAGGCGGCGGCGCTGGCGCTCGAGTTCTCGAGGATGTACGAGCCCGTCCTCGCCTCGAGGCGGACCCAGGCCCCCGTTAAGTACCCGGAGGGCGCCCACCCGACGATAAACCTGGGCGGCTTCGCGGAGTCGACGTCGAGGAAGGACAACACCGTGCCTGGGGAGTTCGTGTTCAGCTTCGACAGGAGGATAATCCCCGAGGAGGACCCGAAAGCCGTAGCCGAGGAGCTTAGGAGGTTCTTTGCTGAGGCGGCGGAGAGGGTGGGCGTGCGCCACGAGGTGGAGATACGGAGCCTGGTCCCGCCCTCGCTTACCCCGCTGGACTCTGAGCTAGTATCTGCGGCTAGGGCGTGCGTGGGAGAGGAGCTAGGAGCTCAGCCCGAGGTGTACATGACGATGGGGAGGAACGACGCGGTGTACTACGTTAGGATGGTTGGGAGCCACGCCATAAACTACGGCCCAGGGGTGGAGTTTACAGCCCACACAGCCAACGAGTACACAACAATAGAAGAGATTTCCAGGTCGATTAGGGTATACACGTGCCTGGTCAAGCGGCTCCTCTCCCGCTAGAGCCCTGCAGTGCTGCGGAAGGGCTTTTCCCCAGCAGCTTTTACCGCAATGCCCGGCTGGGCTAGGGTGGGATTTTGCCCAAAGAGACGCTCGTGGTAGGGTTCATAGGGCTTGGCAAGATGGGGCTCCCCATGGCCAGGAACGTGCTAAGGAAGTACCCCCTTGTCGTGTGGAATAGGACCGTGGGGAAAGCCCGCGCGCTCGAGCGCGAAGGTGCGTCGGTAGCGGCGTCGCCCAGGGAGGTTGCACTCAGGGCAGACGTGGTTGTAACCATGCTCGCAAGGCCGGAGGTCTCGGAGAAGGTCATCCTCGGCCTCGGCGAGTACTCCGGCGTAGGGGTGCTGGATGGTGTTGGCAGGGGCAAGATCGTGGTCAACATGGCGACAGACCCGCCGGACCTCTCTAGGCGGCTTGCCGAGAGGCTCGCCGAGAAGGGTGCCAGCTACGTGGCGGCCCCGGTCCTCGGCAGCGTAAAGCACGCCGAGAGCGCCAAGCTGACGATACTAGCCGACGGCGATAGGGATGCTTTCGAGAGGGTGAAGCCGGTGCTCCAGGCCATGGGGGAGAAGGTCATCTACGTGGGCCCGACCGGGACAGCCAACGCGCTGAAGATACTGATGAACATGAACCTCCTCATCTCGGCTGCGGCTTTCGCCGAGGTCCTGCTGCTGGGAGAGAGGATGGGGGTCGACCCCGAGAAGGTTGTCGAGGTGTTCAACGAGAGCATATTCAGAAGCTACATCACGGAGTACAAGGCGCCCCAGATGGTGAAGAGGGACTGGAGGCCGGGGTTCACCATAGAGCTTGCGGCAAAGGATCTGAGCCTAGCGCTGGAGCAGGCAAGGCGAACGCTAACGCCAGCCCTGCTCGCGTCGGTGACCAGGGAGCTCCTTGAAGCCGCGCTGGCCCAGGGCCTCGGGGACCTGGACTACGCGGCCATATTCAAAGTGTACGAGACCCTAGCGGGGCGTAGCAGCAGGGGGCAATAGTGGTAGCCGCGCCTCCACCCCGTTCAGCTTTCGGAAACGCCTACACGCTCCCTAGCAGGCTGCAGAGCCTGCGGGCAACGGCATCGAGAACCTCTGCAGCTCTACCGCTATCCCTACCCCCGAGCACCGCTGAGAACTCCCTCTCAAATTCCAGCATCTCCTCGAAGCTTGTGAGGCCCTCCTCCTCCAGGAGGCTCCAAACGTTCACGTACAGCGCTCCAGCAGACCTGGCGGCGTCCGCCACCGCGCTTCGGTGGCCGTAGTGGCCGTCGACCACAACCACCCTCAGCGCGCCGGCCGCAAGGAGCCCGGAGGCCACGGCGGATACCAGCTCCCTGAGGAGGGCAGGCTTGAGGCTCACGCTCCAGGAGTGCATCGGGCTGTACCCGTAGCCTATCGGCCAGGCGACAAGCCCGCCGCACAGCGTGGAGGCGCTGCACGAAGCGTAGAGCGCGAGGAGAGTGTCAAGGATCACCGGCAGGCCGGCGTGATCCTCGAAGCTTCCCACAGGAAGGTAGACGGTGGAGCCCTGCACGCGCTTGTGGCTGTAGAGCATGGACCGTACGCACCAGTGCAGCAAGGCGCCTACCCAAAGCCGGATCGCTGCGGCGAAATGTATGCGTTGCGCGCCGGGAACGCGCATTAACTTCCGTCCGGCAAGATCCTTCTCTGGGCGCTCTGGGACCTTGGGCGGCGCTCGGCAGGAGCAAGGCTACGACCCCGTTAAGCTGGCCGACGCGGTCGAAAATGCTGTTACACGCCTAGAGGGCGGCGTCCAGTACCGCCGCTACCACAGGTTCAGGCGCGACCGGTGGTACGGGGGCATAGTTACGGCGGATGTCGTGGGCTGCAACCTGCGCTGCGGCTTCTGCTGGGCTTGGAGGTTCACCTGGACGGGGTACGAGAGGGGTAGGATGCTGTCTCCAGCCGAGGTTTCCGGTTTGCTTGCCTCGATGGCGAGGAGGCACGGCGTTAAGCAGGCGAGGCTTTCGGGCGGCGAGCCCACGGTTGCGTTTGACCACATGATGGAGGTGGCCGAGCGCCTCGTGGAGCAGGGCCTTCACTTCGTTTTGGAGACGAACGGCATACTCATAGGGGCTCGCGAGGACTACGCGCGCAGGCTGGCCAGCCTCGGCGGCGCTGGCATCGAGGTGAGAGTCTCGGTAAAGGGGACCAGCCCCGAGGAGTTCTGGATGCTGACGCGCGCCAGGCCCGAGGCTTGGTGGCTCCAGATCCGCGCGCTGGAGGCGCTCGTGCGCTACGGCCTTAAGCCCGGCGACGAGGTGTACCCCGCCGTCATGCTGAGCTTTACGGACGAGAAGGGGGTGGAGAGGATCAAGAGGATCCTGGCATCCATCCACCCGGAGCTGCAGAGGAGCATCGACCCCGAGTACGTGATACTCTACCCCCACGTCAAGAGGCTCCTCAGGATGACGGGGCTGAGGCCGCGCAGAGCCTACAACCCGGACAGCGTCCCTCCCGAGCTAGTCTAGCCGAGCAGCTCCAGAAGGCCGTAGGCGGCAAGTAGGGCCAGCATGTTGGAGAGGAGGCCGCCGGCAAGCAGCACGGCTCTGGCCCTGCCCCTCTTTAGGCCGAGAACGTGGGCCGCAATGCTTCCCGTCCAGACACCGGTGGCCGGGAGGGGGATAGCGACGAAGACCACGAGGCCCAGAGCCCCGTACGTGTCGGCGTACCTCGACGCCCTCCTCCTGGCAGACTCCACGTACCTTAGGTACAGCCGAGCCAGCCTGGCCACAGGCTCCCAGCCTACTGCCAGCCTCTGCGCGAGCCTATCCACCAGGGGGAGCGCGGATGGGAGCAGAGCCGAGAGCGTGGCAACGCCCAGCGTGGCGGCGGCGAAGCTCGCTAGCGGCGGCGCACCGAGCCCCACACCCGTAAGCACTGCGTAGCGCCCCTCAATGGACGGCAGCAGCGACAGCACGTAGACGTACGCCAGCTTCTCCACGAGCTCTCCTCCCAGCTCGTTCACTGCATCGGCACCACGCTGGAGCTACCAGCTTGGAAGAGGGCCGCTGCATGGATTGGCCTGTCCCGGTTAAATGGCGAACGCTTGAAAATTTAGGTGCTGACAGCAGTAGGATGGTGGACGGGTCGGGAAAAGGGCTCCAGCTGTCTGGCTCCGGGCCGTGAAGAGGGCGATTGGGACTGAGCTGGTTGATGACCCCTGCGGGGCCTCGTCTGAGCCGCAGCTGGCTCCTGCTAGCCCTCTATCACCAGGTCGTCTAGCTGGTCCGGGTACCTGGTCAGCATCTCGTAGCCGTCCTCCGTGACTAGCACAGTGTCGGAGTGCCTGAACCCGCCGAGCCCCTTGACGTATATGCCGGGCTCTACGGTCAGGACCATCCCTGGCTCTAGGACCCTCTGATCCCCCACGTCGAGGAATGGGGCCTCGTGGTACTCGATGCCTATCCCGTGGCCCGTATGGTGCCTCCAGTGCTGCTCCAGCCCCCTCTCCTTGAAGAACCTCCGCACCTCCCTGTCAACGTCACTACACCTAGCCCCGGGCCTTATCGCCTCGAGAGCTCTCCTCCTAGCCTCCATCATTAGGCTGAAGTACTTCTCCTGCTCCGGCGTAGGCCTGCCCACGAACATCGTCCTCTCGAGCTCGGCGCCGTAGCCCAGAACCCTTGCGCTGGCACCTGTGACGAGCACGTAGCCCCTCCTTATCACGGCGTGTATTGAGAGCGAGTGCGGGTAGTACGAGTGCGGGCCTACCTGGCCCCGGAAGCCGGCGGAGGCTTTTAGCCCGCGGGCTCCGGGCAGGGCCCTTATCATAGCCATTGTAGCCTCGTAGCTCGCCCTCAGCGAGACCTCGTCCTCGTAGAGGCCGGGCCTCGCGTACTCCTGAAGCAGCCTGTGAGCGAGTGCAGCCCACTTAGCGCTCTCTCTGAGCGCCTCCACCTCCTCCCTGCTCTTCTTCATCCTAATGTTCTCCACGATATCCCTCGCGTAGACGTAGTCCGCCCTAAGCACCTCGCTCAGCCGAGGCCCCCTGTAGCCAAAAGCGTGGCCGTAGCCGTCGACGTCGTAGCCTATCCGCTTCCCCTCGAGGCCCAGAGACCGCAGAAGATCCGCTAACCTCTCCATGGGGTGCCTCTCGTCCGGGTACTCCGGGTACCACTCAACCCTGTCAACTCGGGCGTACCTTTCCACGTGCTCAGCCTCAAGGAGCGGCACAAAAGCCACCAGCTCGCCGCCGCGCAGAAGCGTAACGGCAATGGGCCTCTCGGTCGGTATGAACTCGAATCCAGACAGGTAGGTCACGTTGGCCGGCGACGCCAAGTAGAGGGCGTCGAGCCCCTCCCTCTCCATCGCCTTTAGAACTTCTGTCCTCCTCCTCTCGAACTCCTTCGACGAGAACTCTATCAAGTAGCTCAGCCTCCAAGACCACCATGTGCCCGAGGCCCTATATGTACTTAATCGGAAACGCTTGTTTCCCTGTATGCTTATGAGTGCAGCATAGTAACTTTTTTCAGCTTCTCCTCCACCGACAAACGAGTGGCAGAGATAGGGAGGTGCTTACAGTGGGTAGAAACTTCTCCCGCTTGATCTTAATCTTGTCACTAGCCTCTCTGCTCGCATCAATAGCAGCGCCGTCGCTCCAGGCTAGCGCCGCGGTGAAACCATTACGCACAGAAGAGCTGAAGTTCGAGATGTGGTCTCTTCCGTGGTTCCCTCAGTCCGACAAAGCGGCCGAGGTAATAGCGCAGCAACTGGAGCAGGTGGGCATAAAGGTTGAGCTGAAGAGGCTCGAGTCCTCGATAATGTACCCGAGGATAGAGAACTTCGACTTCCAGGTGTACGCGCTAGCTACAAGCCAGTCACCTAACCCTCTCGACATGATAGAGAGCTTCCACAGCAGGTTCTGCCAACCTGGGATAGGTTCGTTCTGGTGCCACGCAGATCCTGAGATCGATAGGATGATCGATGCCATGAGATCTGCGCCAAGCCTCGAGGAGGCAAAGAGGATAGCGGTGGAGATCCAAGAGAAGCTGGCAAGGGAGTCGGGCTTCATACCGATATACCTAACCCAGTCTGTTAAGGTGATTAGAGCAGAGTGGAAGAACTACACGCTAATGCCCGGTGGCCTAGTTGAGGTGTACGATATATGGTCGATGCTCTACATGTACAAGAGCAACGTGCCCGAAGAGAACGTGTTCAGGATAGCGTTCCCCTCTGACGTGCTAACTCTAAACCCGTTCATGGCTACGGACCTCAGATCTCTGTGGATCATCAATCTGATATACGATCCGCTCTTCAGGCTGGACAAGGACATGAACGTTGTGCCCTGGCTTGCAGAATCGTGGGAGGTGTCTCCTGACGGCACAGTCTACACGATTAAACTGAGAAGCGGCGTTAGGTGGCACGATGGCAAGCCCCTCACAGCAGACGACGTAGTCTACACGTTCTCTGAGGGTATGCGCCAGAACACCTCAAGGTACATAGGGCTTAAGGATATAGTTAAATCCGTCGAAAAAGTCGACGATAGAACCGTGAGGTTCGTGCTCTACAAGCCAAACCCGTTCTTCATACTAACTCTGACCACCGGCTTCTACTATATAGTGCCCAAGCACGTGATTGAGGGTATCGACCTGAAGAAGTGGACGAACGACAACCCGGTAGGAAGCGGCCCCTTCAAGTTCGTAGAGAGGGTTGTCGGGGAAAGGATAGTGCTAGAGAAGAACGATGAGTTCTGGATAAAAGGTGTGCCAAAGATAACGAGGGTTATTATGAGGGTTATCCCCGACGCGCAGAGCAGGTTTCTCGCAATAAAGACGGGGGAGGTTGATACCGAGCGATACGATACGCTGGTCACCCTAGTGGAGCAGGCCAAAAAGGACCCGAACCTGAAAGTTGTGACAGCACCCGGCCTCTGGCTAATCTACATAGCCTTCAACACCTACAACTTCTTCAACGATCCCAAGGTGTTCGAGGCGATACACTACGCTATTAACAGAACCGAGGTGATAGAGAAGGCCAATGGAGGCTACGGCTACCCAGTATACACGATACTTAACAAGTACTGGCACGGCGACTTTGCAGCGCAGCTTGAGTTCAAGTACGATCCCGAGAAGGCCAAGAAGATACTAGAGGAGGCTGGCTGGGTGGACGTAGACGGAGACGGCATCCGCGAGTACGTGGGGGCGAAGCCCACTACGCCAGCAACATCTCCAACATCCCCGGCAACGACTCCAAGCCCCACAGCGGTAACCTCCCCCTCGCCCACGACAACTCCTCCTGCAGCATCCAGCCCAACGCCCACAGCTGTACCCTCTCCAACACCGGGTAGGGTCTCGTCAGCAGCCATTGCTGCAGTAGTTGTGGTGGTGGTACTGCTAGTTATAGCCACTGTAGCCCTCAGAAGGAGGGGCTAGCAGGGTAGAACGGGGCTATGAGCGCTGCAAGGTACACTGCAAGGAAGCTCGCTGAAGGCGCTCTCACTATATTTGTTGGTATAACTCTCGCTTTTTTCTTATTTAGGCTTATGCCGGGAGATCCCACAGCAGCTTTTCTGGACATAAGGCTCACACCCGAGGCTAAGATGCAGCTGATAAGGGACTTCGGGCTGGATAGGCCGCTCTGGGAGCAGTACCTGCTCTTCCTTAAGAACCTGGCCAGAGGCAACTTGGGCGTTTCCTTCGCGTACAGGATGCCGGTGAGCAGGCTCGTGTTCGGCCCCAAGCTCTTTAACACCATAGTGCTGATGGGTCTTGGCATGATCATAAGCGCTGCCCTCTCAACGTATCTCGGGATGCTGGCTGGCTGGAGGAGAGGCAGTAAGCTGGACAGGTTCCTCATGGGGTTCTCCTACGCTGCAACCTCTGCGCCCATATTCTGGATAGGTCTCCTCCTGCTGATGGTCTTTGCGGGCTACCTGGGAGTTTTGCCGGCATCTGGTACAAGCAGCGCGGGGATGGAAGGTGCCAGCTTTCTTGCACGCCTACTCGACTACCTATGGCACCTAGCTGGCCCCCTCACAGTAATAGTGATCTACTTCATGCCCTCGTACCTCCTTTACGTGAGAAGCTCGGTGATAAACCTGCTAGGCGAGGACTTCGTCGTAGCATTGAAAGCGAAGGGGATTAGCGAGAAGCTGATCATGTACAAGCATCTAATGAGGCACGCGCTCACAACAGTCGTCACGCTTGCAGCGCTTCAGTCGCCGCTTCTTGTCAGCGGCGCCATTATAACTGAGACTGTGTTTGGATGGAACGGCATAGGCCTTCTCCTGTACGAAGCGGTGCTCAAGGCGGACTACCCCGTCGTTCAGGCAATATTCATCCTAACAATAGCAGTTGTCGTAATCGCCAACATGCTTGCAGACATCGTGAACTCGTATCTAGATCCACGCATAAGGCTGGGTAGGAGGTAGGTTTCCATGTCGCGGCAAGTGCAGGTGCAAGCTACCCGCTTCTCTCTTATAGCCTTAGCGTTGAGGAGCAAAACCCTGCTCCTAGGGCTATCCATCATCGCCGCTGTGGCGGTGGTGGCCTTGGCTGCAGGCTACATAGCGCCCTACAAGCCAATGGACATAGTGGGGAGCCCGCTAGCACCCCCCTCAAAGCTACACCCCCTAGGTACAGATGATATGGGGCGCGACATACTGTCCATGGTTGTCTACGGTTCTAGGGTTAGCCTTCTTATTGGCACAGTTGCCGCAGCTCTTTCAACGGCAATAGGCACGGCAGTGGGGCTAGCCAGCTCCATAGTAGGAGGTAAGCTTGACGCCTTCGTGTCAAGATCCATAGATTTCGTTATAGCGCTACCCTACCTTGCGGTAGCGCTATCCGTGCTTGCGTTCTTCAAACCCAGCATACTCATAGTGATACTCGTCATAGTTGCCTTGGGCTGGGTGACCACGGCTAAGGTCGTGAGGACGAACTCGCTAAGCATACTGGGCAGCCTGTACGTTGAGGCAGCGTACGCCATCGGGGCTGGCAGGCTCTGGATAGCGAGAAGGTACGTGCTACCTGGGGTAATGCCCATGGTGCTGTCCAGCATGGCCTTAAACGTCAGGTCGGCTATACTCTTTGAGGCTGCCCTTAGCTTCCTCGGAATGGGTGATCCCTCGCATGTAAGCTGGGGAACAGTGCTATTTTTCGCCCGCAGGGCGGGCGCTTTCGTGCTAGGTGCATGGTGGTACATAGTTCCTCCGGGCCTGATGATAATGCTGACGGTGCTGGGGTTCACCTTGCTGGCGATAGGCTTAGACGAGCTTCTCAACCCGAGGCTGAGATTGAGCTAGGGGCGGTGGAAGCAGCGTGCAGAAAAGCTGCCGCAAAACCGTTGGAGGGAGGGGCTCCACACCTTCCTACTTCCTCTCCTCCTCGCGGCTGTAGGCTATCTTGCCGTTGACTATCGTGTACACGGTCCTAGCCTCCACAGCGAACGGTGGCCCATCGAGTATGACTAGGTCGCCGTCCTTGCCAGGCTCTATGCTTCCTACGCGGTCGGCTACACCCAGGATCTCGGCGGCGTTTATCGTTACGGCTTTGAGAGCCTCCTCGAAGGGTAGGCCGTCGCGTACGGCAACCGCTACCTGGAGCGGCAGCAGCTTTATGGGGACCACGGGGTGGTCCGTTGTTATCGCCACCTTAACTCCGTGCTTGGCTAGGACGCCGGGTGTTTCGGTTGTGCGGTTCCTCAGCTCCACCTTGTACTTGGAGGTGAACAGCGGCCCCACTACAGCTGGTATTCCGCGGCTAGCTAGCACGTCCGGTATCCTGTGCGACTCGGTTGAGTGGTCTAGGACCATGCGGAGCCCGAACTCCTCCGTTATCGAGATGGCCGTCAGAATGTCGTCGGCCATGTGAGCGTGCGCCCTCACCGGGATCTCTCCCTTGAGCGCTAGTTCGAGTGCTTCCAGCTTTAGGTCGCGATCGGGCAGCTTGTCCGGCTGATCCTTGAACACCTCCTTCTTCCTCGAGTAGTTCTGCGCTTTTGCCAGCCACTCCCTCAGCAGCCCGGCTATGCCCATCCTGGTGGCGGGCATCCTCTTGTTCTCGGCCCCGTGGACCCTCTTGGGGTTCTCTCCAAAAGCTACCTTGAGCCCTATCGGCTCTTTCAGAAGCATCTCGAGCTTGTGCCCCCCGTACGTCTTGAGGGCGGCCCCCAGGCCTCCAACCACGTTGCCGCTGCCGGGGAGGATACCCACGGTAGTTACTCCGGCGGCGAGCGCGTCCCGGAACCCAGGGTCGTCGGACTTTACCCCGTCTATTGCCCTCAGATGGGGGGTTACAGGGTCTGTGGACTCGTTCGTGTCCCTGCCCTCCCAGCCTACAGCCTGCTCGGAGACGCCTAGGTGCGTGTGCGCATCGACAAGGCCTGGTAGCACGTGCATCCCTCTAGCGTTGATGACGTCTGCGCCAGCCGGTACCTCGACGTCGCCCTCTCTGCCAACCGCCGCTATCCTGCCGCTATCGTCGACGACTACGAGTCCGCCCTCTATGATGCCCTTTGTCACGGTGTATATCCTGCCTCCGCGGACAACCAGGGGCACGTTAAGGCACCCCACGGGTTTACGGTTCGCTAAGCTTTCTCGGAATGGAATAAAACGGTTCCGGAGGCGCAGATTCGGCGAGGATGTGGACGCGGGGGATGCCCGGCAGCGGCAACATCAAGGTGGAGAAGCAGGGGAAAAAGAGGAGGCGGAGTGGAGGTTAGCCTCCAGCGAGCTTCTGGAGCTCCTCCATGGTTAGCGGCTTGCCGTTCTCGCGTAGACCACCGTCATGATGAGGGATGCCGGAGCCTCGGCAACGTGGTCCTGGTCGAGGCAGGCCGACGCGAGCCTCCTGGCATGGTCGCTCCGCCTTAGCATGCAGAGCTCGTGGCTCCTTGGACGGTAGTGGTATATGCCTGGCTCCAGGCCCTCCACCCGCGAGGCCGACACGTAGACCTCCAGGGGCTGCCTACCCCCAGCGCTGGGGTACGTCCTCAGCGGCCTCCCCCTCCTCTCGTCGTAGCCCGTCACCCCCACCGAGTAGTAAAGCAGCGTCGAGAGCTCGGCCAGCGAGAGCGGCTTCTCCGAGAAGCTGCGCCTGCTCCGCCTCCTCCTAACGGCCTCCAGCACGTCCACTCCGGAGGATTCGAGCGGCTGGGGCAGCTGCAGCGGCGAGCTGCAGGGAGTCTCCTTGAAGAAGCCGGGCATCTCGAGCTCGGGCTTTTCGAAGTAGTGCTCTCTAGTGATGGCTGTCGCCCAAT
>JBEVCG010000053.1:11063-22593 GCA_040514325.1 Thermoproteota archaeon
CCACTGGGCGACAGCCATCACTAGAGAGCACTAGCCCAGTGGCATAGCGCTGACACGTCACCGTCGCGGCTGACCGCCTCCTCGAGCCCTCTAGCCAGCAGCCTGGCGGAGCCTTGCGATAGCCTGGAACGGATCTCCTCGAGGAGCTTGCACAGCTTCGATGCGTCAGCCACGCTGATCACCCAGCTAGAGGCTGTAGCCAGTACGCGTGTCCACAGTTTGCGCCATATTTAAAGTCTCCAGCACGCCAGGACGGTGGATAACGAGAGTGTGAGGAGAGTCTTCGAGGACATCGCGAGGGGGGAGAAAACGCACGTTGAAGAGCTCATGGTCCTCCTGAACAAGCTGGATCCCGAGCAAGCTAGGAAGCTGCGCAGGGGTGCTGAGGAGGCAGCCAAGCTTTCGGCAGAGCGTCGGAGCCCAGCACAAACGTCGGCAGGGCAGCGGGAAGCGGCGAGGCAGGCCGCTCACGGCCGGTAGGTGGAGGGTGCTCGTCAAGACGTTCGGGGAGGTGGCGGATAGAGTTAAGGTTAGCTATAAGGTTCTGGGGTTTCCGCCTCCTTCCTTCCCTGCTGCGGCCGGAAGTTCAGGATCTCTCTTCACTCGAGGTTAATGGTTCTGGTGGCCAGCCTCGATGCGAGGTAGACGTCGTGCGACGCTATCACCACGCCGGTGCCGCTGCTCGGCAGCCTCTCGATAAGCTCAGTGAGCAGCCTCCTCTTCGCTTGGTCCAGGTGTGCGAAGGGCTCATCCAGCAGCAGCATCTGCGGCTTCACTGCGAGGGCCCGGGCTATCGCCACTAGCTGGGCCTGGCCAGCGGAGAGCTTGCTGGCGCGCTTGTCTAGTATGCGCTCTAGACCGAGCGCCGATGCAACCTCCTCGATCCTTTTCTCAATGTCGGCTTCTCCAAGGCCTCTCAGCCTTAGGCCGTAGGCTATGTTCTCCCTCACCGTCCCGCGGAGCATTACGGGCGTCTCGTGCACGTAGATGATCATCCTCCTCAACCTAAGCCTCACGTCATCGCTGGAGGTCCAGGCGTCCACTCCGTCGACCTCGACCCTGCCCATGGCCGGCCTGTAGATGAGGCTTGCAACCTTCATCAGCGTGGTCTTACCCGAGCCGTTGGGGCCAACTAGCGCCGTGACCTCAGCTCTTCGGAAGGAGGCGTCTACTCCCCGGAGCACCCAGCCTCCTCCAGGGTACCTGAACCACACGCCTCTAAGCTCTATCACAGCTCCTCGCCTCTCCAGAGGATTCTAGCTGCGGCCGAGAAGGCTGCAACTATCGCCACGAGAACCAGCCCTAGGGCAACAGCATCCTCGAACTCGCCCTTGGAGACCTCCAGCGCTATAGCGGTGGTCAGCGTCCTCGTGTAGCCTTTGATGTTGCCTCCCACCAGCAAGGCCACCCCCAGCTCGCCTATTGCTCTCGAGAAGCCCATGACTATCGACGCCACGACAGCTGGCAGAGACTGTGCAAAGGCCGTCAGCATGGCCTGGCGCTCGCTGGCGCCCAGACTGACGGCGAGCTCCCAGTACCTCTTCACGGCAGACTGCAGGACGCGGTGCATCACGCTGACTATGAGGGGGGTGACGAGGAAGGCCTCGCCAACTACTATGGCGTAGGGCGTGTAAAGGAGGCCGAGGAACCCCAGAGGCCCTTTCCTGCTGAACAGCATGTAGATGACGAGGCCCACCAGCACAGTGGGGACGCCCACAAGGGACTCGAAAAGCGACGCGAGGAGCCTCATCCTACCCCTTATCGCCATTACGTAAGCTAGGGGAAGGCTCCAGCTGGCTGCAAGCAGCGTAGCCAGGCCAGAGACGTAGACCGACCTCGCAGCAATTTCAGCAACCTCCGCGTCGAGCATAGGCTACCCCTTTGCAAGCTCCTCCCAAGCTTTATGGAGCTCGGCCTCGCGGCCCCGTGCCGGGTAGAACAGCGGCTGCCCAAAATCGTCCACGCCGTAGGAAGCCACAAGGTCCTGGTGCGTGTAGACGAAGTCGGCGAACTCCTCAGCCGCTCTCCTCTCCTCACCCCTGCAGGAGCTCACCAGGTACACACTGTACACGTTTACCAGCTCTGTTCCATTTCCGTAGAGGACCACAAGGTTCGGTATCCTACCCTCCTTCCTCAGCTCCAGGTAGGTTCCGATATCGCTGAGCGTGTACGCGCTCATCTCGCTTGCAACAACCAGCGTCTGGGCCATGCCCTGCCCCGTCTCCAGGTACCAGCTCCTTCCCTGAGGCTTCAAGCCCGCTAACTTCCATATGCTGAGCTCCCTCACATGCGTCCCCGACACATCTCCTCTGCTGACAAACTTCGCTGCACCCCTTTCACCGGCACTGTAGATCCTCTGGAACGCCTCGACGGCCGTCCTAGCTTCGCGCACTCCAGCTGGATCGCTGGCGGGACCCACTATCACGAAGAAGTTGTATGCGAAGATCCTCCCGCCTTCTATTATGCCCTTCTCGATGTACTCCTTCTCCAGGCTGGGAGCGTGCACAAACACCATGCAGGCGTCTCCTTGCTCGGCCCTCCGCAGCGCCTCGCCGCTCCCAACAGCTATGAAGTCGAGCTCAACGCTGGGGTGAGCCTTCTTAAACTCGTCAGCCAGGTAGTCTAGCAGCCCGGTCGCATACAGGCTTGTAGTTGTTGTTACCCTAACTCTCACAGCTCTCTCCGAGAAGGCGAGGTGGTGTGTAGCAACGGTGAGGGCGGCAGCCGCGAGAAGGATGACTCCCAGGAGAACGCTCTTCTTCACAGCGAATCTCCGGCTTTCGGCCCCTAGGTGCGCTGGTGCTATTTATCCGTTATCCGATTTCGGATAACGGCACCCGCTTAGCGGGCGTGGCGCGTATGAGTCGCAAGGATGAGAGCGTGGAAAGCCTTGTAGCTAGATTCACGGTAGTCCTCGAGCGTAACGGCGAAGTTGTCGTCGACTCGACACTGGCAGCCATACTATCCGGGATTCGAAGGCACGGCTCGCTGCTGGCAGCTGCTAGAGCCCTGGGAGTACCCTACTCCCGTGCGTGGGAGGCGCTGAGCAGGGCCGAGAGGCTTCTGGGCGTCAAGCTCGTGGAGACCTGGAGGGGAGGGACGGAGAGGGGCGGTGCCAGGCTGACCGAGCACGCGGAGAAGCTGCTAGCGCTGTACGAGGAGGCGAAGTCGAGCCTGGAGAGGTGCGTTGGCCCGCAAGCGCCTAGGCTTCCGGTAGCCGGGGAGCCGGATCTCGTTGTCGCCTACAGCCACGACCCGGTCCTAGAGCTGGTGCTCGAGAGGCTGCGCGACCGCGGCTACGCGGTGGAGGGTGTTTGCATGGGCTCGGGGTTGTCCTTGGCCATGCTCTCCCTGGGAGAGGCGCATGTCGCGTGCTCCCATCTGCTCGACCTGGAGACCGGGAGCTACAACAGGCCCTACCTGAGGAGGTACTGGATAAGCGACGAGGTGCTCCTCGGAGGCTACATGAGGGAGGTCGTGGTCGCGTACAGGAGGGGCCTCTCGTACTCCAGCCCGGACGAGGTGTTCAGCGACGTAGTCCGGGGGAAGCTAAGGATAGTCAACAGGAACCGGGGCTCGGGCACGCGCATCCTGCTGGACCACCTGCTCGAGAAGGCGGCGAGGAGGCTCGGCATCAGAGAGCCCAGGGTCTCCGGCTACGAGAGGGAGGTCTACACGCACGCGGAGGCAGCCCGGGAGGTGGCCCTCGGCCGCGCAGACGCAGCGCTGGTTCTGAGGAGCGTTGCGGAGGAGTACGGGCTCCCCTGGCTCCACGTTGCATGGGAGAGGTACGAGTGCTACACCAGGTCTACCCACGCCAAGCTCAAGCCCGTCGCGGAGCTTGCTAGCACGCTCTCGTCCAGCTGGCTGACGGAGGTCATAAGCTCGAAGCCCGGCTACCAGCTGCTCCCGAACGGTAGGCCGGCGGCTGGCAGCCAACGCTAAATACCTCGCCCCATCAGCACCGAAGTGGTGGGCGTCTTGGGGGCGCGGCTGCTGTTTCAGGAGGACAGCTACCTGAGGGAGTTCGAAGCCACCGTAACCCGGGTGGAGGGCAGCAGGGTCTTCCTCGACGCGACCGCCTTCCACCCGAGGCCCTCGGGCGGGCTTGACGCAGACCACGGCTTCCTTTACACCCAGGATGGGAGGGAGCTGAGGGTTGTCGATGCAACTGTTGAGGATGAGGACGTTGCCCACCACGTTGAGGGCAGCGCCGAGGGCTTCGTGAAGCCCGGCGACAGGGTTCGGGGGGTCATAGACTGGGGTAGGCGCTACAGGATGATGCGGCTCCACACGGCTAGCCACATCGTGGCCGCCCTCCTCTACGCCAGGTACAACGCCAGGGTGACGGGAGGCCACATAACGCCCGAAGTGGCTCGGGACGACTTCGACCTCTCCCAGGCGGAGGACTGGCGGGAGGCGCTGAGGTGGGCCATCGAGGAGGCTAACCGGGTTGCATCACGGTGCATAGAGGTGAAGGTCTACTGGCTCAGCAGGGACGAGGCGCTGAGGATACCCGGCCTGGTCAAGCTAGCGGAGCGCCTGCCCCCGGCGGTGGATAGGCTGAGGGTCGTGGAGATACCGGGTGTAGACATTCAAGCTGATGGGGGCCCCCACGTCAGGAACACCTGCGAGATAGGGGAGATAGAGCTGGTGAAGATAGAAAGCAAGGGCAGGACGAAGCGGAGGGTCTACTACAGGCTAAAGGAGTAGTCCCGGGGCAGGATGCGAAAAAGACCCGGCCTGAGGCGCTCGCGAGCTCGCTGCGCGCGCAGCGGCCACGCTACGGGGGCCTCGGCACCACAACCGCCTTGGAGAACCTCTCGAGCTCGAAGCTGCTCTCGCTGAGCCTTTCGACGGTGTAGCCGCTGACCATCTCGAGGAAGCGGTCCACGGGCTCTATCGGAAGGCGGAGACCCTCGATGCGGTAGTGTATCGGCATGACGTTGAGAGGCTCCACGGCCTCCACGATCCTCCAGGCCTCCTCGGGCCCTATCGTGTACCTTCCGCCGACGGGGGTTACGAGGAGGTCCAGCCCGCGCAGCTCCTCCAGAACGTCCTCGCCCGGGATATCGCCCAGGTCTCCGAGGTGGGCTACCCGCTTTCCGTCGACCTCTACTACGTATATCGCGTTCAGCCCCCTCTGGGCTCCCCTGGATTTATCGTGGTAGCTGCGTATTCCCTTAACCTTGACCTCCCCCACGGACCTTTCGCCGAAGAACATCTTCAGCACTGCGGCGCCCTCCTTGGCCACCACGTGGGCTGCGTTGTGGTCGAAGTGGTCGTGGGAGATGAGCACCAGATCGGCAGCAGCGCTCGGCCTCCTAATGCCCAGGCTCACCCCATCGTGCGGGTCGAAGACCACGGTGAAGCCTGAAGAGCTTCGGAGCTCCACGCAGGCGTGGCCGTGCCACTTGACGAGAACCACCTCTGCACCACCGAGATACTAGTAGCGCAGAGCATCTGTATAACGGTATCTTCGCCCCGTCCAGTACCCGCAGCATCTGCGTGGGGTGGGCTGCCGAACGGAGGGTTTTTCGCCAGCCTATAGGGCTTGCAGTGCAGAAGACCCTAAGAGGAGCGTGGGAGGAGGCAGCGTAGCTGCTGGCGTTCAGAGGCTCCGTGCAATGGATGCAAGCAATTGAGCCACCCTAGCAGCGTTGCGGTGGAGCGCCTCGTGGCCGCTGCTGGGCCTCTTGCTGCACACCCTCCGCACATCGCTCCCTGGATCCTCCCCTGCTCTCGCGAAGACGTCCGGCCACAGCCTAGGAGCTATCCTGGCGTTCTCCTCCTGCTCAAAGTGGCGTGGGAGGGGGCGAAGTACGGCCGGGATCCCAGCAGCGGCTAGGCTGGCAACGGTTGACAGCCCAGCCAGCGTGTAGGCGCAGTCGAAGGCCCTGAGTAGTGCAGGGAGCTGGGGCTGGTAGCCTAGGTCCAGCGCTCCGTGAGGAACCCTAGCGCGTGCCCTGGGCCCCCGGGCTACGGCAGGCAGCAGGCCCTCGCTGGCTGCCGCCCTGGCTACGCGCTCGACAATGTCTTCGCCAGCCCGGGTGCCTCCAAGCTGGATTAGAACCACCTTAGCGTCGGGGGGTAAGCCTAGCTTCCTCCTTGCCTCATCCCTCTCCACAAGCTCGCCGGGCAGGAAGGCGGGAACCGGGCCGACGTTCTCGAAGAGCTTAAGCACCTCGACCGCCCTCGGCCCGAGCGGCTTCATTCTCCACGATAGGTCTCTGGTGGGAAGGCCTACGTACAGTCTGGAGGAGAATAGGCGGTAACGGCGCAGAAGGAACCTATTCACCGCCCAGGCGGCGAGGGCTCCCCGCAGCCCAACCGGCCTGTACCCAACGAAGTCTGCGATCCAGGCCTTGGGCGTGGCCATCCGCTCGGCAACGCTCATGATCTCCCAAGCCTCCTCGGCGACCACCAGGTCGTAGGAGCCCAGGTCCACAGCCTCGAGGAGCCTCCTACCAGCCTCGAGCGCAGCCCTGTGCTCCTCCAGGGCAGCCCTAAGCCCTATCAGCCCGGATCCGGTCTCCAGCCAGTGCCGCTCAAGGTAAACGCTGAGGCTCTCCACCTCGCGGGAGATCGGGAGAACTTTGCCGCCCCAGGCCTCAATGTAGGATCCAGCCGGCTCGGGCGCGTAATACTCAACGGCAAATCCCAGGCGCTCCAAGAGCTGGCCGTAAACCCTCGCTCTGGCTGCGTGGCCGAGCCCTACGCTTGAAACGGCAATCAGTACCCTGCCTTTGGGCAAAGGCTTGCACCCGCACGGTCGAAAGCCCAACGGGATAGCCAGCTACATCCAGCAACTACGCCGGAAAAACTCTAGCGAAGACCTACGTGGATTTACAGGGAGGCGATCTTCCGCTGCCGAGGATGGGAGCTGTAGGCGTTCTCCAGCTGCTGTAGTGCTGGGCGGCGTGCTGGCGTAAACCTTTCAGGCTGGCGTAGCCAGCGCGGCGGAGAGAGGGCGTGGAGGGGCACTCCACAGCAAGCGTAGCCGGGGCACGCGCCGCGTATGGAATAGCGGGATAGCGGTGCAGCGGCGTCCTGCATGCACGGGCTAGGCTCTCCTGGACTCTATTATGGCTACTATCCTCTGCGGGAGCAGCTCTGGGCCCAGAGCTATGACGTTGACGCCCTTGCCCCTAAGCCTCCTGGCAGCCTCCAGCTCGGCTCTGGTCTGCTCAAACGTCTTGACCCTGTACACCGCCTGAGCCCACTGCGGGAGGCCCTTCACCTCGTAGGCTGTGGTTATGGGGACAGCCACGTAGACTTCGTTGCCGAGCCTCTTGAGCTTCTCGACTAGGTCCTCCACGTGCTCTGCCCCCTCGCGCAGCGACGTGAATATGAACACGAGGTTTCTCTCGCGGGGCAGCATGGTGGCTAGCAGGGTGGTGGCCTTTGCTAGCCCCGACCCTCCGGATCCGGCCTCGTGCTCGAAGGGCACGTCGGACAGCAGCTTGAGCGTGTTCATGTACGCCTGCCGGCCCCGCGCAAGGGGTGCAGCGGCGGTGTACTTGTCGCCGGCCACGACTAGGGACACCAAGTCTCCGCGGGAGGCCAGGTACGCTGCTATCGATGCCACGACGCGGGCGGCGTGCTCGAACGGTGTTGCCCCGTAGAGCCCCATGAACATTGCCGGCGACGCGTCCACGACGAAAGCCACGCTCTGGTACGCCTCCCTCTCCGTTTCCCTGACGGTCAGTTTGCCGGAGGACGCGAGGTGCCTCCACACTATCCTCCTTATATCGTCTCCGGGCCTGTACTCGCGAACGTCGTAGAACTCGACCCCCGTACCGGCTTCGCCGGCTCTCGTTATGCCCGTCGACCTTGTCTCGACCCAGAGCCTTCTAACCCTGACTCTCTCGGCCCTTGGAACCACCCTTAGATCCAGGGGCTCCGCAACAGTTATGCTCGTGCTTCGGAAGAGCCCCAGGGGATCCCTCACCACAGCTACGAGGGGTCCCACGCGGTGCCTGCCCGTCCTCCCCAAGAACGCTACCCGGTACTCGACTGTCCCCCGCGGCGGCAGTACCGCAGTGGCAGCACGCGCCCCCTCTAGCATCCTAAGGCTGGGCGAGTACATGAGGGCGAGCTCGGCAAACGCTATCGGCACCAGGCTGGAGTTGCGCAGGACAATCGACACCTCCAGCTTTTCGCCGGCGGTGTTCCCCCGCACCGTGTACAGTGCATCTGTCCTGGAGAGAGCCAGAGCAGCTAGCGCGGCGTAGCCCCTCATAGCGGCGGCGAGCAGGAGGAGCGATACCCCCACGTAGATTCCCCCGAGCTCGCCGGCAAGGCTCGAGACAATTATCGAGGCAGCAGAGAGCAGGAGCAGCGCGGTAAGGCGGTGGGTGCCGCTAACGTGCGACAGCTCCTCCAGCGCCATGCCCGCTTACCTCATCAGAATGTACTCGACGCCCTTTTCCTCCTCAAGCGAGGTACCGAGCTGGCGTAGGAGCTCCTCGCTCTCCCTTATCAGGGAGGTTGCCGCTCGATGCCACGAAAGCACTATGGGCAGCAGCCTCCTCCTGCCCGTAGCCTTTTCGTGCAGTTTCCGCATCCTCTCAACGTACCTTGCACCCCGCTTTCTGCCGAGGAGCTTCTCCGCCAGCTCCCAGATCCTGTCGTCATCGAGGCCGTAGCCCACCACAGCCCTCAGCGCCCCATCCACCATCTCGTAGAGCCTCACGAAGTCGGACGATGTAAGCCTGTATCTGCGCGACAGTATAGCCTCTCTGACGTCGGCCGTAGCCAGCTCCTCCCTCTCGACCTGCTCCTGGAGCCTGGAGTCGCGCTGCCGGGGCACCAGCCTCCTGAGCGCGTAGTACCCTGCTGCCAGCGATGCTAGGGCAACAGCAGCGAAGCCTTCTGGGAGCGAGAGGGCGGCTGCCGTTGCACGGTTCAGCAGCTCTAGGGCCGGCGGCAGCCAGGTGGCCGGGTGTATGGCCCACGCTACGAGCAGCGGGATCAGCCAGAGCACGTCCTCGGGCGAGAGGCTGGAGAGGAGCGCCGCGGGTCTCCTCAGCGCCTCGGACACCGGCATGCCGGAGTAGTGCCACCCGTCGAACATCACGTAGCACGAGGGGTCCCTCCCGCAGAGCGTGTCTACTAGGAGTGCTGCCAGCCTGCGGTAATCCTCGCCCCGCGCGGACCTGGCAACCTGGTTGAGGAAGATCGACCCGTCGCCGACAACGATCACCGTGAAGTTTCCCGCAGCGTCGCGGACCGCCACGGGAACCCTGCTGGCGGGTCTTAGGGTCCCCCCGCGCTCTAGGACTGCTGCAGCCTGAACGTAGCCCACCACCTCGGAGCCGCCGCGCACCGGCGAGGCTATGTCGAGGGTTACCGTGAGGCTTTCGCCTCCCACAGAGAAGCGTGCCTCCGGGTACGGCTGCCCCGTGCCGATGTCCAGCAGCAGGCTTCCCTCAACCCTTGCGGACGAGCCTACGGCTGCGAGGAGCGTATTGGACGTTGTGGACTCGTCGGCTACGAGCAGGGCAGGCGCGCTGCACGCCCTAAGGGCTTCAACGACCGCTGCCGCCTCCTCCTCGGTATAGGGCCTCTCCGGCGATACGACCACGTAGAGGCACTTGCTGACCCCGCTTGGCACGCGGATGTCGGCTGGCCTGAAGACGACCGTGGCCGGGTACCGCTCGCGGACCTGGACGAAGAAGTCGTAGGTGCCGAGCGACCCCACGTTCAGAGGCGATGCGCCCGAGTATACCTGGATGGGCGGTGGCCCCTTCTCCACCAGCGCCAGCAGGCCGATCAGCGCGAGAAGGGCTACGGTGCCGCTGCCTACGAGCCTCAGCCTTCGCCCAGCGCTATCCCTGGCCTCCACCCTCTTCACCCTTCTCGACGGCGTACACGTAGGCAGACAACCTCAGCGCGTAGAGGCCCCCCGAGAGGAGCGAGAATCCTATGAGCGCGGATAGGAGCCCCGTCGCTATCATGGCCTTCTCGAGGTAGCCCAGCGACCATACGAAAAACAGCAGCGAGAGAGCGAGCAGAACCAAGCTCACACCAAGGTAGATTGCCGGCCTAGCCCTTGCGAGCACCCTGCTCATGGAGCAACCCCCACAAGCCTGGCCACGAGCTCAACCAGGTAGAAGAAAAGCGTGTAGAAGGCCACGTAGCTCGACACTACGCCTCTTCCGAGGCTCTCCACGTCGGGTCTTACCAGCGCGTCGACCAGGCTGGCGCCGCTGCGCAGCGACACGGCCACAGCCGACGCGTAGACGAACAGCGTAAGCCCAACAGACAACCCGACCACGCGCGCGGGCCCGTGCACGCTAAAGCCTCTGATGAACCTCCGAACGGCAGCGTAGGAGATGGTGAAGACGATCAGGCCAACAGCCACGCGCGCGGGCAGGCTAGACAGGACCTCTGCCGTTGGGAGGATGGCGTAGACTGCAGGCAGCACCGCCCGGTACACCGCTGCGTACACGAGTGGGGCAACGGCCAAAGCCACCACCATGCTTTTCAGAACCTCGAGCGGCGCTTCGACGAAGACGTCGACGTCCCCCCTCCCTCTGAGGATGCCCAGGGCCAGCCTCCTGGAGGGAAACGCGTAGACCGTCACCGTGTCGGCTACCAGCGATGCGGCCCTGTACAGCCACACGGCCAGCACAACCGCCAAGGTCAAGGTTACGACGCGGTTAGACATGAGCGCAGCCAGCACAGGGCTCGCCGAAGCTGCGGAGGCTGCAGCCTCCCCTATGCCATGGAGGAGCAGAGCGGCGAAGCGGCCGCCCACCAGCGCACCTGCTGCGGCAATACCCGCTACGGCTGCAAGGCCGGCCGCTGCCTTCCAAACCTCGCGTCTGCCTAGCCGAAGCGACGCTCCCTGCCCCGGCCGGTAGATCTGTCGGAGCGCATCAGCGGCCAGGAGAAGGGCTAGCGCCAAAACCGCCGCGGGACTCAGAACCTGCTCTACAGACCTCCAGGCAGCAGCTGCTAGCGCCAGCGATGCTGCATAGGCTAGCGGGGATGCCAGCGCGATTGCTGCTGCAGCCAGCGCGGAGGAGGCTAGCGCGATAGGTAGCACGGGTTGGTCTGCAAGCAGCTGCGCGAGAGCGCTTGCGGGGGCTCTCGCCCCTACGATGGGCTCCAGGAACCTCCACTCAAGCTCCAAGCTCCCCCACAGAGCGTACGCTGCCGCAGCCCTGGGTACGGCCTCGAGAGCTACGCGCACTGCGACCCCACTAGCCCTCATGCAGCCTCGCCCTCATTCTCGCGTACGCCTTCTCCGCTCTGGCCTCGAGCTCGGGGCTTCTTAGGCCCGCGAACCTGTACTCTTCGTAGACTCGGGTGATCTCCTCGAAAGGCTCGGCGGCCCTGCCCAGCCTGGGCTTGACCTCTGAAAGGTACTCCCTGTGCGTCTGCGCCTCGCCCCTCCCTATCCCGGTGAGAATCTTCGCCAGCTCAACCGACACCCAGTACACCCTAACGGGTTTCGGCATATCCTCCGGAACCTTCTTGGAGGCCCGCCCTACGGCCAGAGACGCAAGCCTAATCCTCGGCG
>JBEVCG010000054.1:0-226 GCA_040514325.1 Thermoproteota archaeon
CCTCCTCCGGGCACGGGCGCACGATTCTACCATTATTTTGATGGTGTCATACTGTACCCCGTGCGATCCCAGCACCGCCGTCAACGCTTAGGCCCGGGGGGCCAACCCCCCGAGCCGTTCCCAGGAGGTGTGCCTCCTGGGATGCGCTGACGGTCGGCGTGGGATCGCACGGGACAGCCCCCGTTTTGTTTGTGATATCGGGGGCCTCCGCCCATGCCCAGGGAAG
>JBEVCG010000054.1:325-8590 GCA_040514325.1 Thermoproteota archaeon
TGTCATGCTTTGCTGAAGCTAAGCTGGCTGCTAGAGCCTTTAGCGTCTTGCTGAGCAACATGCTCCAGCTAGCGGCTGGAGCAGCTGCTACCCAGCATCCAGGAAGAATAGCAGCCATCCGCCAGAGAGCTGCTCCCGGGCCCGGGGGGCCCTGGCCTCTGGGGGCCCCGCGCGCGGGGTTTGAGCGCGCCTATCCCCGGTAAACCTTGGGCTCCCACCCGGCTTTCCTTCTGGATGCTCACCCGATTACGAGCTGTTCTTTTATGGGCTTGCCCTCTTTGAAGCGTGTTGGCGAGAACAGCCTGAGGTGTTCGTGCTCCCGGTTCTCGAAGACTAGCTTGACTAGCAGCTCTCCTGCGTAGGGTGCCATCATTACCCCGTGGCCGCTGTAGCCCGTGTTGACGTAGAGGCCCTCGGGCCACTCTGGATCGCGGCCCAGCAGGTGGCTGTGATCTGGGGTTGTGTTGTATATGCCGCTCCACACCCTCATGATTCTGAGCATGTGTCCTCCCTTCAGCATGGTTGCGAGGAGCTTGGCGGTCTCCGACAGCCATAGCAGGGATACGCCAGACATGTCCGTGGTCACGGGGTCCTTGACCCTTCGCGACGCCATTATCTCGCCCTTCGGCGTCTGGCCTAGGTAGGAGCCCTCCTCGAACAATATCACGAGGGGTTTCAGGGTGTACCTGTAAGGCTCCGTGACGAGGAGACTCTTCCTGTACGGCGTGAGCGGCACGTCGACATTTGCCGTGGACAGCAGCTCCTTCGACCAGGCACCAGCAGCCACGACAACATTCTCCGCCTCTACGACCCCGACGCCCTCCACCTCGACGCCTCTAACCCGCCCTCCACTTACCACGATCCTCCGAACTCTGGCGTTTTCGACGAAACTCACCCCGTGCCTAGCCGCGTAGGTTGCCATTGCGAGCATTAGGTAATCGTGGTGGTAGCTGCCATTCTGCCTTCCGTATGCTGCTGCCAGGAAGCCCTGGAGGTTCAAAACGGGGTACTTCTCGGCCACCTCGCTTACGGGCAGAATCTCGACGGGGACGCCGAGCGGCCCCCATATCTCGGTGTTGGCCCTCCTGAAGGCCTTCAGCGACTCCTCGCGAGAGAACAGCCAGAGGTAGCCTCCGCGAACTATCACGGGGTTCACTCCGGTGACCCTTGGCACCTCGAGCAGCCTCTTCGCCGACTCGATGGCGAACAGCGTGTTCTCTCGGGAGAAGAAGTGCACCCGAAACCTGCCGCCGTTGCGCGTCATGGAGCCGTAGCCCAGGTAGCGCTGCTCAAGCACGGCAACGCGGTCTCCGTAGCCCATCCTCGCAGCCATGTACGCTGTCGCTACGCCGGCTGCTCCTCCTCCGACTACGAGCAGCTCCACCTTCCGTGGAGCGGGGCGGCGAGCCTCCAACCTGGGAATGGGCGATCCGGGTCACCTCGAGCCGAAGTCGGCTATGGCGAGTAAACCTGCTGCAGGCATCACGTGAGGGGGTCTGCTCCGGAAAATGCCGACTTCCGATGGGTCGGCGCCTCGGTAGAAGCCGAGCGCAACAGCCGCCAGGGCCGCGCTGAACCTGCCCTGCTCGGGCCCCGTCCCCAGCCCCGTAGCCCTCTTTATGAGCTCCATCCGCCGGTACCCTCTATCCCAGGCCTCAAGCACGTCGGCGACTGTTACGTCCTCGTCGAAGTCCACAAATATCCTCCTACTCGGCCGCTCCGCCATGATGACCGGCGGCTTGGGCCCTCCGGAGCCTCTGCACCTTAGAGCGCGCGAGGCCCGCTCGTACTCGGAGTACGCGGCCTTGACGTCCTCCTCCGAGGCTAGCCCCCGCAGCCATGCAGCAATTGTTCCACCCAGCTTGGCGCTCGCCACGACGCCTTCCAGCTGGAACTCGCCTGCCGCAGCCCCGACGGGTATGAGCAGCGACCGCTTCTCCAGCTCCCCTCTGCTTACAGGCACGGGCTCTGGGTGGAAGAATGATCCCTCACTGCAGTAGGCTGCGCGGTAGCCTGCTGCGTAAGCTGGGTTCGCGTCCGGGTACTCGGCGGGAGCCGAGACAACCATGTCAACCTCAAGTCTTCGGGCACCCGCCACAAGCAGGGAAGCCCTTCCGGCCCCCTGCACCCTGACGGACCCAGCCTCCACGAGCTCCGCGTCCGGGGGCAGCTCGCTCTTGTCGAGGGAGGCTCCACTGCCAACGATGTAGATTTTGCGCTCGCGCCCCAGCTCCCTTGCAAGGATCTTGGCCGCCTCAGAAGCCCAAGGACCCGTGCCCACGAGCGCTACCTTGTGCGGCCTGTACCCGTGCTCCACGACCAGCTCGAGGGCGTAGCTTAGCGACACGACTCCCGGCAGGTCGTTGCCTTCGGCCAGGAAGGGCGGCGCCTCTGACCCCCCAGCGTAGATGATGGGGCTTCCCCGGCCGACTAGGGTGACCCCGTCCCTGCCCAGCAGAGCGTGGCCCTCGTCGAACAAGCCTATGTAGCTCGTGTTCCCCATAACTGTGACGCTGTGCTCGCTAGAGAGCTTGGAGAGCAGCTCGCCGAGCGTGTGCGAGAGGTCTGTCCCGCGGAGCCAGCGCGCGAAACCGCCCAGCGCACTCTCCGCCTCAGCTACAATAACTCTGGCACCAAACCGTGCCGCCTCCAGCGCCGCAGCTAGCCCGGAAACACCCGATCCGACAACAACCACTACATCGCGTAACACCGATGGAGGTGCCACAGCTATGGGAAGGGCGCCGTAGGAGCGGTACTCCGCTGGGGGAGGCTCCCATCCAGCCGCCGTGTAGGCCAGCCTCGTGACAATACCGTGAAGCTTGCCCCTAAGCTTGCCGTGCAGCGCTCCCGGCGACACAGCTGAGGGGATCAGCGAGAGTACCCTCTGGAGAAGCCCGTAGCCGTAAACCTTCACCCTAGAGGTGCCGTGGAGGGGCTGGGTAGCCGGCACGTAGAGGTTCCGGTCCTCCAGGTACGCCCGGTTCCCCGGGCACCAAGGCCTCGAGCAGTAGGGCCACCGGGGCCTTCTGAACCTAAGACCCCGCTCAAGGCCTGAGAACCCCTTAAGCGCCTGGAGGACCGCTATGTCAGGCCTGGATCCCTGCGGAACCTGCACATGCCCTTGGCCCAAGGCTGGCGACCTTACCAAAGCGAATTTAGCGCTATAAAAGCAATAAATGCATAGCTCCCGCCGGGTGCCCCTAAGTGAGGCACATGATAGCGGCAGTAACTGTAGAGCTTGTAAAGAGCGCTGGAAGGTGCGTGACTGCTGAAGAGCTTGCCGAGAAGCTTTTCGCGCGCCCTATCCTGGTAAGGAGTGCGCTGGAAGCCTTAGCCTCGGAAGGTGCTGGCGTAGAGCAGGCGGAAGGTTGCTTCCGGGTTCGAGACCCCGTAGAGCTTGCTATAGCTGCTGCAAAGCTTGGGGTATCGGAGATCGAGCTGGCGAAAGGCCTAGACTGGAGGATGTTCGAGGAGTTTGCGGCACGAGCCCTTCGGGAAGCCGGGTACACGGTCTACCGGAACCTTAAGGCGTACAGCCCCGTAGGCCTCGAGGTCGACGTGCTGGGGCTTCGCCCAAACCACGCAGTGGCGCTTGACTGCAAGCACTGGGATCCCCGCTACAGCTCGCCAAGCAGGCTGCGCGCTGCAGCTCTCCGTCACTTGAAGAGGGTGGACAGGCTGGCCCTCCTGTGGAGGAAGCTCGGCCTCCCTCGCGGCAAGTGGATCGTGGTGCCCGCACTCCTCGTCCTTCGGAGGAGCGTGGACCGCATCATGGAGGGGGTAGCTGTGGTTCCCGTATCGAACCTCAGAGGGTTCATTGAGGAGCTCTCATCCTTGGCTTACTCAGGGCTGCTGCGCACCAAGGTCGTGGAAACCCTCTAGCCATCGGGCCAGATCTCAACTATCTTCGAGCGCCCCTTATACCAGGCCGCCTCGGCCGGGCCGGCTACGTGGAGGTCGACCGGGTAGTCCCATGGTAGCCCCAGCTCCACGGCCTTTTCGAACACTGAGAGCTTCAGCTCAAGCCTCTCGAGCGGCTTGACCTCTCTCGGCAGCTCCACGAGCACGTCCACGTCGCTTAGAGAGGTTAGGTTGCCCGACGCTGCGCTCCCGAACACGTAGGTTCGGGCGCCCGGAATCACCTGGCAGGCAGCCTTCGCGATGATCCTGGCGTACCTGCGCCAGTCTCCGAGCATGCGCAGCCTCTCAACCATGTACCTTGAAACCCAAGGCCTCTCCGACACGTCTAGCTCCCCCGAGCGGAGCCCACCACAGAGTCCATAAGCCTCATCAGCTCCTCGGCAGCCTCTATGACCTTCTCTGCAACATGCTTGGGGTACTCCATGAACTCGTACCGGGCGCCGCTCCACGCATCCTCCATAATAAGCAGGGAGGACCTCCTCTTCTCCGCGTAATCCAGGAGGGGTTTGGCCGCCTCGTGCAGCCCAGCCTCCTCCAGCTTCCTTATGAGGAGGCTGAGCAGGCTCCGTATCGTGTGTATCCTGGGGTAGTCCCCGAAGAGGATGAGCAGGCCGCGCTTGACCGTGAGCTCCGCCGCCTGCCCGGCAGCGAAGACGGCGAGGTCGTACTCGCCTTCTTCAAAGTGCCTCCGGGCCTCTCGGAGGAACGCAGAGGCCCTCCTCGAAAGCTTTTCAGCAAGTCTGCCGCTCAAGGTCCTGCCCTGCACACTATGCAGACAGGTGCTAAGCTAAAACGTGTGAGGTCAGAGTCCAGCAGCTCGGAGCGCTGCTGGAGGAGGTTAAGCGCTCCGCCCCTCCTTCCAGCCCTCCCCGCTGCCTCGTCTGCTCCCGACCCTGCTTGAGGCGCTAACGTGAACCGAGACGTCGCAGCCCTTGTTCTTCACGGAGTCTGCGAGCTCGTCTGCAAGCATGTCTGCCAGCTCGAGCGGCATGTCGTGGGGCGCGGAGACCTCAATGTCACCGACACAGTGAACCTCGTCTACCATGCGGAGCCTGGCGTTCACCATCTCGAGGCCCCGGGCCTCCGCCTCCCTCCTAACAACTTCGTAGAGGTTTGCGGGCGCGCTCCTATCAGATATCATCCTGACAAGGTACCTGTGCGCCTCCACAGCCTCGTGGATTACGTACAGCAATATGATCAGCGCCCCACCCAGATCGTAGTAGAACCCGATGCGCGATCCGAGGTAGGCGCCAACGACGGAGACGCTGCTCTCCACGATCTCGGTTGCCGTGAAGCCGGCAAACCTGCGTATAACGGGATCAAGCCCCCTTGACAGGGCTAGCGCCACAGCGTAGATGAGGGCTCCGGCCACGGCGAAGGGCACCGCAACCGCAGAGATGCTGTAGCCGTGAATGCCCGTGGCAACAGCTATGGTACCTGCACCCGAGGCGAACATGTACGCCGACAGCGTCACTATCAAGCCGCCGTACTTCAGCCTAGCATGGCCGTAGGGGTGGTCGCTATCGGGCGGCGCGCGGGAGGCCCAGAGGTACCAGTATGTAGCGATCAGCGCCACCAGCCCAGCGTAGCATGTTAGCGAGTCTATGAGGAGCGCTCTGCTGCCTCCTACAACTGCTCCCGCCGTCTTTACCGCGCTACCGATAACAACCAGCAGGGCTAGCAGCTTCAGGCTTGAGCCGGGCTTCACAGCCTCATCCTGCACGGATGATCTCCGCTTCAGCCAAAAATAGGGTTGTGGCTGGGTGCGCCCCCGCGTGCTACCTCCTAACAAGCCTCGCGGCAACCACGATGAGGATAGCAGCTATGACCGCCGCCACGCCTATAGACACCGTGCTGCCGTAGCGGCCGGGAGAGGTCGTGGTAGATGCCGTGGTAGGTGCAGTTGGGGTAGATGCGGTTGGAGTCTGCGTAGGCGTTTTAGTCTGCGGCATAGTCGTGCTGGGTGCAGTGGGGCTCGACGTTGCCGTTGGGCTGGGCTGCACCGTGCTCGTGGGTGTCTGGGTGCCCGTCTGCTGCTGCGGCACCGGCGTTGTCTCGGTAGAAGTCTGCGCTGCCGTCTCGGTGGCCGTGGACGTTGGCGTTGGCTTCTCTAGCGACACTGCTACGAGCTGCAGCTCGAAGATTGATGCCGCGCTCATTGAGAGCTTCACCGAAGGGTCGGCTGGCTCCAGCTTCACGCTGCTTGGCACGATGTCGACTATACCCGGCATCAGCGCCGCTAGGGCAGAGAGCATCTGGTAGCCCTGCTGGAGTGACTCAGCGTAAATATCGAGGGCGTTTTCAGCATCCCTTGCAGGATCCCCTACAGAGTGCATTACCTTGAATCTGTGCCCCCTTGAGCGCACGTTAACGTGCACTGTGCTACCCTCCAGCTTAACTTCAACGGCTGTTTCCGCCGAGCTTGGGGCCGCCTTAATGAGCTGTGGCCTCTCGGCCTGCGTCGCCAGGCTCTGAATCTGCAGAGCGAGGAAACCGTAGTCGGGGTACTGGTTGGCTAGGGGGAGGAGCAGGTAGCTGAGCATTGATATCAGAGCGGGGTAGGCCTCCGCGCTGGCGCGCTCGAACTCCTCCACGTCGCCTTCAACACTGCCTGCATAGCCTCCGGAGAGGGTTACCCTGTCCTCTGAGGCGGTCACGTTGAGGCTGGCGTTGTAGGCGCCCATCACCGTGAAGTTTCCGCGGAGGAGGGCCTCGACTTTAGCAGCCTGCTCGTCCGAGAGCCCATAGCTCTTCGCCGTCTGTAGCATCTCGTCCACGTTGACCGTGAGAGATGCAGCAAGCTCTACGAGGCCTCCGGGGAGCAGCGCTACGCTCAGCTTCTCGACCCTCACGAACGTGTAGCCCAGCGAAGCCAGCTTGGCGTTGACCTCGTCTACCGACGGAATTTCCCCGCTGGCACCAGCCCCTGAGATGCTCTGGTTTAGTAGATCCTGGGGGACCTTTGCCACGAGGCTGAGCGACGCCGTGCTCCCGGAGATGCCTGCCTCAACCTCTACCGAGACGTTGTACGATGCCGTCGCGTTCTCGAGGAAGAAGGTTGCGTAAAAGCTGCCGGACCCCGTGCCCTGCGACAGCGTGTACTCGGAGGCTAGGCTTGCTAGCAGCTTTAGGGGCTCTGCAGGCTCGTGCAGCCTGAGGCTACCCTCTAGCGCTGCTTGGGACTCGTCGGTGCGACCGTCGTAGCTGCCGGTGTAGCTCAGCGTTATCGACCCTGCTGCACCCAGGCTCTCATTGGCCTGTACCGTCATGGACAAGTTGTAGTAAGGCTGTATCGCGCCGTCTGGGTACACAACGATCTTTAGCTCGGAGCTGGAGACATTGAATCTCAGCTGAACGGCTGTAGCCGGCATCGGCTGGGCATAGGAGGCTACCGCGAGGAGGAGCAAGAGCATAGGCGCCGCGACCAGAGCTTCCCTTGAAGTCAACACTGCCGGCACCTTGCTAACTCGAGTAGGACACGATGCCAGGATGCCATTATTATAACTAATTGCTTTAGGTGCTGCTTGCATATCAGGAATTTTAGCCGCGGTATCCAGAGCCTTTGCGGAAGCTAGGCGCTATATTCCACCCTAGGCCTAACTGTGGCGCGGGTGCCAGGGGTTGTCGTCTGAGAGCTACGAGTGCAGGAGGTATCCTTGCATACACGTGGTGGTGGACTATCCCCGCAGGAAGTTTGCGCTGTTCCTCGAGATGCACGACGGCGAGCTGGTCCACGTGCCGTTCGAGGAGCTTGAGCGCGCCTACCGTGAAGCATCCTCTCTCCTCGCCAAGAGGTTCCGGGAGGCTGAGGGCGAAGAAGTGGATGCTATAGCGTCCGAGCTGCTCGGCGCCGAGCCCGTAGAGCCGGAGGAGTGAGCGGGCGTGAGGGCCGCTAGGATCGCAGGCCCCGTCCTCGGCGTGGGCGCCATAGTGCTCAGAAACGCTGGACGAAAGCTCGAGGTGCTGCTGGTCAAGCGTGCTGGCAAGCCTTTCGCCGGCATGTGGAGCTTGCCAGGAGGCCACGTAGAGCCCGGCGAGCCCCTAGCAGAAGCCGCTGTTAGGGAGCTGCTGGAGGAGGCGGGTGTTGAGGCGGAGCCTGTGGGCGTAGTTCACGTGCACGAGCTTCTCGCCGAGGGTCCCCGAGGGCCCACGCACTACGTCATAGTGGACTTCATGATGAGGTACATCGGGGGAGAGCCTAGGCCCGGAAGCGACGCCTTGGACGCAGGCTTCTTCGATGTTGACACGGCCCTCTCGATGCCGCTTACCCCCGCAACAAGGGAGGTTCTGCTGAAGCTTCCGCAGCTTGTAGCCAAGGGCTGCGTGATTGAGCCTGGGCGAACG
>JBEVCG010000054.1:8600-22076 GCA_040514325.1 Thermoproteota archaeon
CGCTAGTGGCGGTGGCAGCTTTGCCGCTGGGTCCCTACGCCCCAGGCTACGAGCTCCTCTTCGTCTACGGTGAGGAGAGGATGGGATGCAGCGGCCATGCAATGCTGCGCGGCGCTGTGAGGCTGGGCGAGGCGATATTGAGCGGCTTCACCGTAACCCGGGGAGAGAGGGCCGTGGCGGCTAGATGCAGGGATGGAGGCAGCTGCAAGGTTAGAGGAGAACTGTACCTTGTTCCAGCCAGCCTTCTGAGGCTGCTGGACGCGGTAAAGTCGGGCTACGCGCGCCGCGAAAGGGTTGTAGTGACTGCTTCGGGGAACGTGGAGCTGGAGGCGTGGGCGTACGTGTCAGGCGGCGAGGTCGAGGGCCCCAAGATGGAGGAGGGCAGCTGCTAGGCCCACCTCACCTCCTGTGCGCCGCCCCAACTATCTCGGCTACGGATCCGGCTCCGGTGTACTCCAGGTACTTTTCGATGCCCTCTAGGATGCTTGAGATGACCTCCGGGCCTCGGACCACAAGCGCTGTACCTACCTGGACGGCCTTGGCACCCGCTAGCATTAGCTCCACCGCGTCCTCCCAGGTTTCGATGCCGCCCACGCCCACTATGTCGGGGCTGTGCTCCGCGTACACCTCGTAGACCGCGCGGACGGCCACCGGGTGTATAGCTCGCCCCGACAGTCCCCCTACACCGTAGCCCAGCACGGGCCTTGCAGCGTAGACGTCTATCTTCATTGCCCTTAGGGTGTTTATGAGCGTAAAGCCGGCAGCACCCGCAGACAGCAGCCTGCCTGCAAGGTCGACTAGCCTGTCCACTACCCCGAGCTTTGCCAGCACGGGGATCTTCACCGTCGACGATACCTCCCTAACCACCCGATAGGAGAGATTAAAGTCCATGCCTATCTCGAGGCCACGCCTCTCGGAGTGGGGGCAGCTCAGGTTCAGCTCGATGGCGTCTGCCCCAGCATCCTCGGCCACCGCCGCAATCTCTACGAACTCGTCCACAGTAGCGCCAGCGATGCTCACAACGACTGGCTTGCCAGCGGACTTGGCTGCAGCTACAACTAGGGGTAAAGCAGAGACGCCGGGGTTCGCCAGCCCCACAGCGTTGAGGAGGCCGCATGCAACGGGAACGGATATAGGCGTGGCGTACCCCTCGCGGGGCTCGCGCGTGAACGACTTAGTCACTATGGCCGAGACTCCGTAGCCTGCAAGCCTTTGAACCGTTTCCGGGCTCTCGCCCAGTATCCCGCTGGCGTTCATGACGGGGTGCTCCAGCTCGATCCCCGCAACAGAGGTTCTGAGCCGGGAACTGGGCACGCGGCAGCTCCCGCACTGAGTGTGGCCAGCGGTGAACTCTATTTAGCTGCTGGTCCACGCAGACTTTATGGGGGCGGCTGCGTGGAGCTCGGCTACATCGAGGCCGCAGTCATAGCCGCCGTATCCCAGGGCATCACGTCGGTTTCCTCTCTAGCTAGGCTTCTCGGAATGGACGAGAACGCCCTAAAGGCGGTGCTCCGGAGCATGGAGGGCAGGGGCCTGGTAAAGCTCGAGGAGAAGGGCCTTCTGCTCAAAAAGCTGCACGTGAAGCTCACGGAGAAAGGAGCATCCATGATAGATGATGCTGTGTCGAAGCTGCGGGAGCTTGCAGCACAGCTGGAGAAGCTAGCCAGGCAGAGGATACCGAAGCCCCACGACGTGGAGCTTCCCCCCAGCCAGGCCGCTGCCAGCCTGCTGGGGCTAGCCCCCATGCTGGTGTGGCTGGGCCTGCTCGATGCCATGGTGCTGTCGATGCTGTACTCAGCGCTTGGAGCAGCAGATGCAGGGAGTTCGGAGGGAGAGCTTGACTCCGACGACCTGGCAGACGACTGGGTTGAGGGCGCAGACTTTGACTCCGACGATATCATCTGATGCAGTCGCACGATGCCCTAATGTACTCGAGGAAGAGGGCTTGCTCCTCCGTCTCAGGCCCCGCACAGGGGTTGGCCTTTCTCACGAGGGAGAGGGCCTGGTAAGGGTCCATGCACCTGGTCACGGCCAGGTAGGCTGCTAGGAGCGTCCCCGTCCTACCCATGCCCGCATAGCAGTGGAAGACCACCTTCCCGCCACCGTCCTCCAGGGCCTTGAGCGCTCTGAATAGCCTGCAGGCATCGTCGGGATCGGGGGCGGCTCCGTCCTCTACGGGTAGCCGCACAACATTTAGGCCTCTGCTTGCAGACTCCCTCACGTACTCGTCAGCGCTGCTCCAGCACTCGGTCAGCTCGTAGTCCTCCACGAGCGATACCAGGGCTACGACTCCCTCCGCAGCTAGGCGGTCCAGGTCTTCAGGGCAGGGAAGCCTGCACCCTCCTACCTTCGGTGTAACCCAGTAAGGGCACCTGCTACACTCGTTCAAGGCGTGTGCACCCTGCCCCGCTCTGCCTCGGGCTAGAGGTGGATATTAGGGCAGAGCCTTCCCGGTAGCGCTTGGAGCAAGGCCATGGCTACAGCCGTGATTGTCGTCG
This sequence comes from Thermoproteota archaeon, assembly GCA_040514325.1. Taxonomy (GTDB): domain Archaea; phylum Thermoproteota; class Thermoprotei_A; order Sulfolobales; family Pyrodictiaceae; genus QNYQ01. The sequence goes on from JBEVCG010000054.1 coordinate 11,099, forward strand.
GACCTGCCGGCTCCGGCAAGAGCAGGCTTACGGGCGCGTACAAGAAGTGGCTAATCGAGGTCCAGGGGGCGGCGGCAGCCGCTGCAAACCTGGATCCTGCCGCAGAGTACGTGCCCTACGACCCGGACTACGACGTGAGGAAGCTCGTTGACGCTCACGAGATTGCGAAGACCTACGGCCTGGGGCCCAATGGCGCCTTGGTCAAGTCGATGGAGATTCTAGCCGAGCATGCTGAGGATGTAGCCGCCGAGCTGGCGTCCCTAGGCGCTGAGTACGTTATTGTGGACACGCCAGGCCAGATGGAGGTGTTCTTGTTCCGCAGCATCTCGTGGAAGCTAACTGAGGCTCTGGCAGCGTCTTTTCAGAGGATAGCTGCAATCTTCGTCATGGATGCGACCGTGGTGAGGGATCCGGCGGACTATGCAACGCTCCTCCTGCTATCGACTGCAGTCCAGCTTAGGCTGGGCATAGACGTGGCGCCGGCTCTCAACAAGGTTGATGCCGCGGGGGAGGAGCTTGTGGCAGGCGATGTATACAGGGACCTTGCAAGGCTCAGAAGGCGGCTGGCAGCATCGCAGAACCTCTACTCGGAGATGCTCAGAGACCTCGTCAAGAGGCTTGCCTTCTACTCGAAGAGGGTCAACGTGCCCAGGGTCTCTGCAGCGACGGGCAAGGGTATGGAGGAGCTGCACCGGCTTGTCCTCGAGATGAGCTGCGCTTGCGGCGATCTGAGCTGAGCATAGAGCCTTCGCCGTCCGGTGTCCTGGTCCGCGGCGTTAAGCCCTTAACCTTTTGAGCCGTATGCTAAAGAGTTAGGCTGCTGAGATGTGAGGAGGCTGGTGGCCGCCGCCATACTCTTTGTGGTTAGCTCGACCCTGGACAACATAACAACGTACGAGTTCGTCGTTGTTAGAGGCGAGTACGTGGAGGCGAACCCGTTCCTGGTACCCTTCATATACACGCAGCCTCTCCACATCTGGTTTCTGAGGGATGCTCTCCTCCTAGCACTCCTGGTGGTGGAGGCTCTGGCCTTCAGATGGCTGCTTCTTCGCCTCTACAGGAGGAGGCCCCAGGCTCAAGCTCTGATGAAGCTTGCCGACTCGCACTGGGTTATCGTCGCTGCAGCTGCGCTCTTCAAGGCTGCTGCAGCCGCCCACAACCTCCTGCTAGTAACCCTCGACATTGAAACGCCTCTACCGCAGCTGCTAACCTAAGGTGCCAAACCAGCAGCTGTCTTTGGGCATTCTGCGGGCAGCCACCTTCAGGGCAGCTTCCTGGAGAATGCATTTAAACTTGCGATAAAAATGCAGAAGACCGGTGGCAGCAGCTTGAAGAAGATAGAGATACCCAGAGTCGAGGTCTCTGCAGAGGCTAGCGGCGACAGACCCGTAGCCGTCGTTTCGAGCACGCGGGGTATCACGGTGGAGGTTTCGGAGCTTCCAGAGTTCGGCGGCGTACCCGGCAAGATGACACCCCTGGAGCTGTTCCTCTCCGGTCTTGCCTCCTGCGAGGTCTTCATGTTCAAGATGGTCGCTGACGCGCTGGGTGCTGAGAGGAGCTTTAAGGTGGCTGTCAGCACCTCCGGCAAGTTCGAGCTTGGCGAGGGCCTTGTAGACCTCAAGATGCTGGTCCGCGTAAAGGGTATCGAGAGGGGGCTTGCCGAGAAGATCTGGAGTATAGTGAAGGCGCAGTGCCCGATATACTCAACGCTGAAGAAGTCGGTCAAGAACCTGGACGAGGAGCTCCTTGTGGAGCCGTAAGGGGTCTTGCCCCCTTTCGGCGCTCCAGGCTTCGTCGATACCTTTATTAGAAGGGAAACAGTAGGACAAAACTCCCCGCTGCAGAATCTGGCCTAGGTTACCAGCAAGCAGAGCGCTGACGCTAGGGGTTGCTGCCATGGCTACGGTGTCACCCTCGCTTCTTCAGAAGCACATGCAGCTCTTTCCAGCCGTGGAGAGGGCGGTTAAGGTTCTGGAGTCCGACGAGGAGGTCCAGGAGCTGCTCAGGATGGCCAACATCATGGCTGTGGGGAGGCTCCGCTACAACGACCACGGCATAGTACACGCGCGGATAGTTGCTGGTACGGCCCTAGAGCTTCTCGACATGCTTGTCTCTGCTGGAGTTAAGCCCACTATGCTTAGAGATGGAACGGCATCTAACATTGATGAGGTCAGAGTGGCGATAACCATGGCCTCGTACCTCCACGACATAGGCAACTCGGTCCACAGAGTGCTCCACGAGTATTTTGGAGCCCTGATAGCGAAGGACATACTGACCCGCCTGCTTCCCGACGTACTCGGGTACTCGGGCAGGCGGATGTACGCAATACGCCAGGAGGTAATGCACATGATTTTTGCAACCGAGTACAACACGAACTGCCTCACAAACGAGTGCAGCATCGTGAAGATAGCCGATGGCCTCGACATGTCCGAGGGCAGGGCCCGCGTACCGTACAAGCTGGGGAAGCTGGACATACACGCGGCATCGGCTCTAAGCATAAAGCGTGTGGAGGTTGGCAGCGGCGAGGAAAGGCCCGTAAGGGTCACCGTGTACATGGACGACTCTGCCGGAATATTCCAGGTGGAGGCCGTCCTGCTCCCAAAGATCAAGACCGGGACGCTGCAGGATCTTGTCGAGGTTTACATTCACTCGCCGCTCATGAGGGGGCTGTACTACCCAAGGAAGTGATAGTCCCCGAACTCGCGGCACCGGTGCTCTACTCCTGGGCTTTCCGCCCCCAGGCAGCGGAGACCTTATTGGCGCCATTCCATGGCCAACAGTGCCCAGAGCATCTAGGGTGTCGGCGTTGGCTAGGCCAAGGACAGTTCAGATACACGGTCACAGCTACTACGAGGAGGGCACGGGAGCATTCATACCTCCAATATACCTCGCTGCCATCTTCGAGCAGCCGGATAGGAGGACAGGCGAGACGAGGGTAACCGACCGCGGCACGGAGCTTAAGTATTCGAGGGAGGAGAATCCCACCGTAAGAGCTCTTGAGAGGGTTTTGGCCCAGCTGGAGCTGGGCGAAGACGCGCTTGCATTCTCGAGCGGCATGGCTGCCATAACCACGCTGCTGCTTGGCTTGCTGGAGCCTGGCGACGAGGTGGTAGTACCCCTCGAGGCGTACGGGGGCACGCTCGCGCTTCTCGGCAAGCTGGCCGGGAAGCTGAGGCTGGAGGTGAGGAAGGCCTGGCCGGACACGGAGAGCATCGTGAACGCTGTAACGGGGAGGACGAAGCTTGTGCTTGTAGAGACGGTAACCAACCCAACGCTTAGGGTCATAGATGTGCGCCGCGTCGCCAAGCGCTGCCATGAGGTGGGGGCGCTCCTTGTGGTGGACAACACGTTCGCCTCACCGGTGCTGTACAATCCGCTGAGGGATGGCGCCTACGCTGTGGTACATAGCCTCACAAAGTACATCTCGGGGCACAACGACGTCGTTGGGGGAGCGGTGGTCTCTGGCGCCGAGGCTATAAGCGAGCTTTGGGGCTGGAGGAAGGTTCTAGGCACCATAATGCATCCGTTCGAAGCGTACATGACGCTGAGGGGGGTCAAGACGCTGGATCTAAGGTTCGAGGCGCAGTCGAAATCAGCGCTGGAGCTGGCGGAGTTTCTCGAAGACCATCCCAGGGTTGAAGAGGTTCTGTACCCGGGGCTCCGCTCCAGCCCCTACAGGGGCGTAGCAGATAGGCTGTTCAAGAGGAGGCTGTACGGCGGCGTGGTCTCGTTTAAGGTGCGCGGGGGCAAGGATGCCGCCCTAAGGGTTCTGCGGAGGGTGAAGGTGATCAAGCCATCGCCGAGCCTCGGAGGAACAGAGTCCCTTCTCGCCTACCCTGTTATAAGCGCGGCATCGATGATACCCCCGGAGGATCGGGAGAAGCTCGGCATCACCGCGAACCTTCTAAGGCTTTCCGTCGGGCTTGAAGACGTCGAGGATCTTAAGGAGGATTTAGAGCAGGCTCTGAGCTGACAGAGCCGGGAGGCCGAGCTGTGGAGTGGTGGCTGCACGTAGTAGCCTACCTAGCGGCTACTAGAGGCTGCGTATCCCGGGCGCAGCTAGGGGGGGTGCTAGGCATTACCTCTAACAGGGCAAGGAGCCTGCTCTGGGCTGCTGCGAGGTCCGGCGTGCTGGTTCAAGCTAAGGACGGAGGATGCTACGGACCATCGGAGAGGGGCTTGAGGATAGCCACGAGGGTCCTCGCAGCGGCGAGGCGGCACAGAGCTATCGTGCTCCTCGAGCCGGGAGTCGTCGTGGCAGCGCACACGAGGAGATCGAGGATCCTAGCGTACCCTATACCCCTGGACCTGATCTGCCGGGTCCTCAGATCGGTGGAGGATGGGGTAAACCCGGCCGAGCTTCCCCGGAAGACGGTCTCGCGTGCCTTGCGGATCCTCAATCTGCTGGGCTGCCCGGGACCTTTCTGCCTCCTAGCAAGCAGCTGCGCGGAGCATCACTAGCTTGGGGAGTAAAGATTAAACCCTCTAATCGCACCTAACCTCTACCGGTCGAGCCCCCGGCCGACCCCCTGTGGGGGGATGAGCTTCATGGTGGGCCCTGAGAGCTGTGTGGGCCCGTAGCTCAGCCAGGCAGAGCGCCGGGCTCCAGACCAGGTCCGGTCCAAGGCGCCGGGTCTGCTGAACAGATGATAGGGAGAGACCCGGAGGTCGGGGGTTCGAATCCCCCCGGGCCCACCATGGCCTCCACCTACCTTCACCTTCTGGCGCGCCCAGCCCTAGGGGGCTGCTTTTAAGATCCTCGGGAGACCTCACCGACGCTGGTGCGGACGTTGAGCGGAGAGAGTAGGGTAAAGGATCTCGGCCTAGCTGACCAAGGCCGCGCCCAGATAGAGTGGGCGGAGCAGCACATGCCTGTCGTCGCCAAGCACATACGGGAGAGGTTCCAGCGGGAGAAGCCGCTTGAGGGAGTTACCGTGGGCGCTGTCCTCCACGTGACCAAGGAGACCGCTGCCCTGGTCAGGACGCTGGAGGCGGGCGGTGCGAGGGTGTACTTGGCTGCGAGCAACCCTCTGAGCACTCAGGATGATGTGGCGGCTGCGCTCGCGTCGCACGACGGCGTGGACGTGTGCGCCTGGAGGGGGATGAGCGAGGAGGAGTACTTTGGATGCATACGCTGGGTCGCCGAGAGGAAACCTCAGGTTGTTATTGATGATGGCGGCGATCTCCACACTACGCTCCACAGGGAGCTGCCTCAGGTGGCATCTGCCGTTTGGGGAGGCACCGAGGAGACCACCACGGGGATAATCAGGCTGCGCGCTATGGAGAGGGATGGCATCCTCAAGTACCCCGTCATAGAGGTGAACAACGCCAAGACCAAGATGATGTTCGACAACAGGTACGGCACGGGCCAGAGCACGATAGACGGGATACTGCGCGCCACCAGCGTGCTCCTGGCAGGCAAGAAGGTTGTCGTTGCAGGCTACGGGTGGGTTGGCAGGGGCATCGCCCTAAGGGCGCGAGGCATGGGAGCCAGGGTCGTGGTAACGGAGGTCGATCCCGTAAAGGCGCTCGAGGCTGTCATGGACGGCTTCGAGGTCATGCCCATGTCCGAAGCTGCCAAGGTGGGCGACATCTTCATCACGGCGACTGGAAACAAGAAGGTGATAAGGAGGGAGCACTTCGAGGTCATGAAGGACGGGGCCATGCTGGCTAACGCGGGACACTTCAACGTCGAGATATGGGTTCCCGACCTCGAGGAGCTCGCCGTATCAAAGAGGCAGGTTAGGCCCCACGTCACCGAGTACAGGCTGAGGGACGGAAGGAGGCTGTACCTACTAGCTGAGGGGAGGCTGGTCAACCTTGTTGCCGCTGAGGGACACCCCAGCGAGGTAATGGACATGAGCTTCGCAAACCAGGCTCTCTCGGTCGAATACATCGTGAGGAGGAGGGGGTCGCTGAAGCCCGGCCTCTACCCGGTGCCCAGCGAGATAGACGAGGCCGTGGCAAGGCTTAAGCTCAAGTCGATGGGAATAGAGATAGACACGCTCACCGAGGAGCAGCGCAGGTACCTCGAGAGCTGGGTTCTCGAGTAGCCCAGAGATCCGCGGGTGTTTTTAACCGCGCTTAGGCACTGTTGGCTGCAGCGTCTACGTGCTCCAGGCGCTGTTCCGGGCCGATGAAGTGTACGCCAACGTCTGATGCTACTCTGATGAGTGACCTGGCTCAGAGGCCCTCCCGCCCAGCTTCTCGAGCTCGGGGACGAACCTCCAGGACCTGGTCGTCGAGTTGTAGAACACCATCGCGTTTTCCTTCAGCCTCTGGAAGAGCTCGTACTGCTGCTCGGTGAGCAGCACCCTTATTTCGTCGTCGTTGGCCGTCGGGAGCTGCTTGACCTTCTCCTTGAAGTTCTCCCAGAACTCGGGGTCCACCGCCACCCTCTCTCCGCCGATCTCAAATACCACTGCGCCCTCCCGCTCCAGCCTGTCGAAGAAGGCGTCGCGGTCCCGTAGCCATGTGAGCTCGCGCTCGAACACGACGCCCTGCTCCCTCAGCCTCTCTATCGCGCTGCGCCTTCGCGGCCTAGCCTCGCGCCGCTCCGGCTTCTCGTATGCCGGTGGGGCCGACTCGCGCGCCTGCTTCAGCTCCTCAACGTCCTTCTTGAGCCCTGCCAGCTCCTGCTCGAGGGCCTCGACCTTCTCGCTAAGCTCTGCAAGCCTAGACAGGATCATGTCAACCTTGGCTGTCCAGGGGTTTACCGCATCCTGTAACCTTCTCTCCAGCCTCGCGGGCATGCGGGAGAGCTCTTGAAGCACGCCGGACTCCTCCAGAGCTTTCAGGAGCGCCTTAGAGTCCAGCTGGCCTCCGGCAGGCTCGCCTCCAGCCTCAGCCGCACGCGTAAGAATCTCGCGCACGAGGTCCGACACAAGGAGGTAGCCCCTCCTCCTTGCGATCTCCTCAAGCTTCCTGTAGACCTCGTCAGGGAGCCTCACCGCAACTATCCTGCTGCTCAAAAGAGCCCCAGTTTACCAATTTAGCCCTGAGGGCCACTAATATAGGGAGGCGGTCAGCGTCTTACAGCTCGGCGGCTATGGTGAGGGCTGTACTCGCCGAAGGTCGGTGTGGATACCTTTAAGTTCTGAGCCGCCAGAGCCCCCCGTGTGGTGCATGGATGTTGGCGTTCGACGTGATAGTGGTGGTGCACGACATAGCGAGCGCCCAGAGGCTGATAGACTTCGCCAAGCTGGTTTACGGCCTCGGCTTCAGGCAGCTCGTCGCAACGAAGGTGTACGGGGCGGCGGCCTCCAGCGCCGTCCCCGAGGTGACGAGGCTGGCCATAAAGCTTGGACGAGCCTTCCACGTCCTCGCGACCGCTAGGGACGCTGTAGAGGTCTTCCAGCCCACGCGAGTGGTTACGGTCACCAGGGACGGAGGCGAGCCCGTTGACCCCTGGAGCTACGCGGAGAAGCTGGAGGGAGGAAAGGTTATGATAATACTCAGCGGGGTTGACGCTGGGCTGGGTAAGGATGCCGCCGCGCTCGGCGAGCCTGTCTACCCAGCCGGTACGGAGGACAAGCTCTCCCCCATCGCTGAAGCCGCTATACTGCTCTACCCGCTAGCGAGAAGAAGAGCGTCTCAAGCCTAACGTCTTAGGCAGCCTCCTTCTCGAGAAACCTCCTAACCTCCCAGGCTACAGCCTCCGCGAGCGGTACGGGAACAGCCTCGCCAACCTGGTTGTACTGCTCGTCTCTGCCTCCCAGGAACACGTGGTCGTCCGGAAAGCCCATCAGCCTCGCCTGCTCCCTCACCGTGAGGAATCGGTCCTCGTAGGGATGGATGAACCTGCTGGAGCCCAGAACCGTGGGGGCTAGACTCCGCGGATCGAGCCTTATCAGGTTGGGGAGCCGCCTCCCCTCTGCACCCTCGTAGTATATGAGGGCTTGGCCCCACCTAAGCCTTGAGATCCTCTTAGCCTTCTTCGGGCTCAAGGGGGGTAGCTCGTGGTTAAGCACCGATCCTGACCCCGGACTTGGCAGGTCTGCCAGAGCTTCCTCAACCACCACGTAGGCTCTGCGCGGCCGCGGCCTTATCCTGACGTTGGATACGAAGACCCTCAGCCTGTGGCTGGGTGTTCCGTAGTCCTCGGCCCTCAGCTTGTTGAAGTACACTTTCTCGTAGCCAGCCTCCCTGAAGAGCCTCCTAAGCTCGTCCGCCACGTCGAGTATACCCGGAACGTTCTCCATCACGAAAACGCGCGGCTTCAGCTCGGATACTATCCTTACAAAGTGGAGCACCAGCTGCCCCACTGGATCCTTGTAGAGGCGGTCGAGGGGATCCTTCATCCTCCTGGGGTTTGCCCCCGTGAAGGGCTCGCACGGGGGGCTTCCTATCACAACGTCGGGCCTCCCCACCAGATCCTCTATGAGGTAGCCGTTGACCTCCTTCACGTCCATAGCCAGCGCCACTGCCTCGGGAAAGTTGGCCTTAAAGCTGCGTATGGCTGCCGGGTCGTTGTCGACGCCGAGGAGTACCCGGAAGCCGGCTCTCCGAAAGCCCTCGGCGAAGCCGCCTGCTCCGGAGAACAGGTCAACCAGGCCTAGACGCCTTTGGCCTGCCTCCATCTAGCTCCTCACCGAGCCTTCTCACGTAGCTTTCAAGTATCCTGATCCGGAGATCCCTCTCCCTATCCTCGTCGAGGGGCGAGCCGCACCTCGGGCAGGTGAAGTCCTGCTCCAGCGCCTCATCGAAGGTGTACCTCGTCCCATCCCTGGGGCACACGTAGAAGTAGTTCTGCTTCTCGTGCTCCAGAAGAGCCCTAAGCCTCTCCAGCACCCCCCTCTTCCTCGACTCGATCTCCGCCAGGAGCCCATCGTAGTTGACCTGCCACAGCGCCACTATCCTGCCCGTGGCGGGATCCCTCACCCTCCGGTAGACCGCCAGGTTATGCTCAGCTAGGATGTTGAGGGCTCGACGCACCATGTTAGCTTTCATTTCAGCTTTCTCGGCTATCTCGACTTCCGAGAGCTCGCTGCCGCTGTTGTAGAGTATCTCGAATACCTTGCGGGCCTCGGGGTCGGTCAGCCTCTCTATGAAATCGAACAGATGTGCATCGCCTCTCGCGCTCTTGGGCAAGGAGCACCCCGAGATAGTCTTAGGCCGCCTTCGGGCCTATTCTTTCCTACCCTCCGCCTCCTCGCCGCTGCTTCGAACCGCCACGCGCTTTCCACGCGGTGACGGTATCACCTCGATCCTAGCGTTTGGGAACTTGGTGCGAAGCTCGGCGCCCTCAAAGAGCCTGTCCAGGAAGATCGCCAGCGCGGCCACCTCGCTGTGGGGCTGGTGGCCTATCGCGACGTTGTAGTCCGCAGCCTCGTAGTAAAACGTGGGAACCTTCTCCGCACCGACGACTATGAGCTTCGGCTTAGGGCTTCTGCGGATCTCGCCTATAACGTCGTCTACGTGGATGCCGTACATAGTTAGGTGTATAACCTCGCCACCGGACCTCTTCCACTCAGCCACGTACCTCCTTCCGCTGATGCCGCAGGCAAGCTCCATGCAGCCTCCCCAGCGCTCGAGGACGCCGCGCAAAGAGGACATCACATGCTCGTCGCAGATGTCTGCGAGTATGAAGCCGTTTGCCCCGAACGCCCTGGCAACTAGGCCCACGTGCGTGGTAACGCGCTTGTCTCTCTCGGGCCTGTGCCCAAGCCTCAGCACATAGACCTTTCCGTACCTCTCAGCTGGGATGCTACTGCGCATTTCAGCTCATCCATGCCGTACCCTGTCTTAGCGGAGATCGGTATAACTGCTGAGGTTGCGGGGTAGAGGTCCGAGGAGAGCCTCTCCACAGACCGTGCAAGGTCCCGTATACCGCCCTTAACGAGGTCCAACTTGTTGAGAGCGATCACCATAGGCTTCCCGACAACGCCTATGCGGCGGAGGGTCTCGATGCCCTCAACAAGCTTGGAGAGAACCACTGTGTGCGGCTCGCTGGCGTCTAGAACGTACAGCACGGCGTCGGCAAGCGCCACCTCCTCCAGGGTGGAGTGGAAAGCCTCGATTATCTCCGGCGGGATGCGGGATATGAAGCCCACGGTGTCAACGAACGCCGCGCGCGTCCCACCGATGACGGCCGCCTTGACCTTGGGGTACACGGTGGTGAAGTACTCGGGGCCCACAGGCTTCCCCTCCCCTGTTAGCCTATTGAACACGGTGGTCTTCCCAGCACTGGCGTAGCCGACTATCGCCACGTGCGGGAGGCCTACGCTGGACCTCTTCTCGCGCTCCCTCCGCCTCCTCTCGCGCAGCTTTTCGAGCTCGCGCCTTATCCTGGCGACACGGGACACCACGTAGCGGTAGTACGCGTCTACGGCGTAGCCTCCGGGGCCCAGGAAGCCCGGCAGCTCCCCCATCTTGGAGAGCCGCACAGCTTCGCGCACTATGGGTATCTGGTGCCTGAGGCGGGCCATCTCCACCTGGAGCTTAGCCTCTCTGCTGCCCGCGTGCAGGGCGAATATCTCGAGTATGAGCATGGTCCTGTCTATAGGCTCTAGGCCCGTCCTCTTCCATATCTCGAAGTACTCCCTAGGCTTCAGATCGTCAAACACTATGATCCTCGGCTCGTAGGAGTTGCGCAGCTTCCCCACGCGATCTTTGAGCTCCTCGAGCTTGGCGTCGCTCAGCATCCTCGAGGACGACACCCTGCGGTAGAACATGACGTCCACTACTTCGTATCCTGCACTCGAGCAGAGGGCGTGGGCCTCCGCCAGCTCCCACTTGGTTATACCACGCGGCGCGAGGAGGAGGGCCTGCCTCAGGGCACCCCCCTTCATCTCCGACCTGCCTCTAGTCTTCGCGGAGCTCAGCAACATCACCCAGAGTTAGGTAGAACTCCTCCCTGCCGCCCGTTTCCTCCTCTACGTCAACCACAGGCTCAAGGAGTGTGATGCCGAGCACCCTTTCGAGGCGGCGCGCCAGGTCTATGGGTGGAGTCAGCGTTCCCGCCTCGATCCTCTTGATC
>JBEVCG010000055.1:0-6253 GCA_040514325.1 Thermoproteota archaeon
TGTAACTGTATTACCTGAACCTATGCCCACTATCCAGTTGGCTGCCAGATCAGCTAGTCGATTAGCTAGTCCATGTTTTGCAAAAGCACCAGACAACGTAAATACTCCTACTAAGAATAGCAGTAGTTTCCATTCAAAGCCGGCAGGAGCGGATAGGGTAGGGTATACTAGTATTAGGCTCAGCGAGGTCTCCAATCATCACGTCCCGTCAGCGCAGATTAGGCCTCAGCACGCCGCCGCCTAAGCGTGGGCAATCCTCCCTGCCCGCTAGCCGCGCACCCGATCTGGATTGCTGCTTGGCGCGGCTTCATAGCTTTCGGAGCTCTGCGTGTGCCCTGCCGCCCTCCAGAACCACTATGGCGTAGAAGCCCCGTGACAGTGGGCCAGCGTTAACGTAGAGCGTCTGTCCCTGTAGCTCAACGCCTCGTGCCTCGTGTATGTGGCCGAACAGGTGGGCCTTAGGCGCAAGCCTTCTGGAGAGCTCGGTAAGGTCTTTTAGGCCCGCGCGGACCCCGATAAAGGTTCTGTCCAGCGTTCCCCGGGGCGGATGGTGCGATAGGAGCACATCCACCTTCTCGAGGCCCTTCAGAGCCTCCACGTCGCTGTGGGGGCTGAGTCCGCCCACCCCCACGAACCGGAGGCCTGCGATATCGACTGCCCGAGCCTCTACAAGGAACCCGGCCTCGGCAAGCGCCTGCCTAACCCTGTAGCCGTCCATGTTCCCGGTCACGGCGGCAACGCTGCCTCCTGCCCGCTTAAGCACCTCGACCGCCTCGACGCACTCAAGGTCTCCTGTAACGGCAACAGCGTCGTACTCTTCCGCCTCCAGGACAGCCCGCAGGTTCGATGTCGAGCAGTGGACATCGGATACGTGGAGGATTCTCAAGGAGGGCACCCCAAGCCCACCAGTGCTGCATCGAGGAGATAAAGGCCTCGCCGCAGAGCCAAGGCAATGGATCCCGGGGAAACCGTGATTAGCGGTGCAGAGCTACCGTCGCCTGGGCCCAGCCTTGCCCGCAAGAGCTAGGGTGTCGTATTTCGGCTCCCTTGACGCCTCGGGGCTGCTCGGAGCCACCTCTGCTGCCGTTGTCTACGAGCTCCACGCTGTCCCCGCCTCGTTCGAGGTTGTCGAGGTCGTGGACTGCTCAACGCTGCCCTGTAGGCGTGCTGCAGACAGCGCAGCCACCCGGAGGATTTCTGAAGCCGGTGCCGCTGAAGGCGTTGTGCACCTCTCTCCCACGTGCACTGCAAAGTGGCTGGGGCAGGTATCCAGTGTGCTGGCAAGGCACGACGGCTGGGTTGTCCTGGACCTCTACACAGCCTACAAGGCCTGCTCGCAAAACCCGCTGGAGCTGCTGGAGGAGGCCGAGCGCGCCCTTGCGGGGATCAGCGGAAGGCTGGCTGTAGTCTACAGCGAGGGGCTTGGAGGCGAGCTGGAGGAGCAGGCAGCGCTGCGCCTGCCTGTGGCGGAGCGCATGGGTAGAGTCAGCGTAGGAATCGCAGCCGGGGACAGCGGCACAGCGTTCGCCGATGTGCCGGGGTGCAGCGAGGTTGTCGGCCACCTGCTGGCATCGTCTCTAGCTGCACTGCTTGCCAGCGGAGCTAGTCCGCGCCAGGCGGCAGACGAGGCAGCCCGGTACACCTCGGCCGCCCTAATCTACGGCGAGCGCTGCAGGCCAAGGCTAGCAGCACCCCTGGAGGCTGATGCGCTCCGCTGGAGGGTCCTTGATAGGGTGAAGCGGGCAGTGGACATGCTGCTGGCTCTCGAGGGCCTGGAGGAGGTGATACCCGAGGTTGGCATGAACGTAGCTGAGGCGCTGCCAAAGCCCTACGCGAGGGGTCCCGGCGACGTTGCGGCAGTCGACGGCAGGATAGTGAGAACCCTTCGGGGGGCAAAGCCTTCAGGATGCGTTGAGTTCGGAGCCTCCAGCCACCTTGCCAGGCTTGTCGTCTCCATTGGGCAGCAGGTTGAGGGGGTGCGGGCGGTCGTCAACCTTAGGTACAGCGAGCAGGTGGTCGAGGCAGCGAGGAGGGCCGGGCTTCGCACCATGTTCGTTGATAGGAGGGCGGAGCCGGAGCAGCTGCGCGCCAGGGAGGGCGGCACCATGGAGTGGATCGCGTCGCTTGCAGCCAGCGGTGGCGAGGTGCCGGACGTGATATACGACGTTGGCGATGTTGGGAAGGAGCCCATGGTGAGGGTTGTGGGGAGAGACGCTCTGGAGGTTGCCGGCAAGGTTGAGAGGATACTTGCAGAGCTCAGCCTTCTGAGGCGCGGCAGCACCCAGCGCGGCTCTTGACTGTGAGCAGCAGGCTCTTCGTGTCGTCGATAAGCCTCCTTGCGACATCGACCTTGTGCCTTACACCGGGCAGCAGCGCTTCGGGGTACTCCAGCGCTCTTAGCTCGAAGTAGAGAGCCTCCACAGCCTCTAGGAGCCTTTCAGCCTCATCGATTCTACCCTGGCGCAGGAGGTCGAGCACGAGCCTCCTAGCCTCGCCGAACATGTCGCCTATGCCCTGCAGGTAGGGGACCTCGGGCGTGCCCAGCTCCTCAAGCGACGGCAGGCTGCCCTCCGTCACCAGCCTGTAGAAGGCTACAGCCTCGACGTACTCTGAGAGCACGTTTGCTGTGTGGCCGCTGTACCACATGAAGGGCTCGGCCCTGGCAAGCTCCATGTACTCCTGCGCTGCAGCAGACATCTGCTCCAGCAGCCTCCTAGCCTCGTCCAGCGCCCCGCGGTGGATAGCGTTGATGACCTGGCCCGAGAGCCTGACTATGTCCCGCCCCATCTTGATGAGCTTATCCCGCACCTCCTCGCGCTTCGACAGAACGGCGTCTATCTCCGACACAACCTCCCTAAACCGGCCTGCCAGCCTCTCCACATCTATATTGGGGATTCTGACGCTCAACCTAGGCACCGCGGTGGTAGCGGGCGTGCAGCTGCTTATAACGCCTCGGTGCCTAGCCTGATCATCACCTGTCAGGCGAGAGGCCTCCCACGACGTCACAGGCCGCCAGGCCAAGGTGATATTGGTCGCCGCGGAGAAGTATAAAGGGTGCCTCCGCTTGCCCAGCTTGCTGCGCGTCGAGGGAGCCCTTGAATGCACCATAGTCTCGAGGGTAAACAGGTTCGTTGTACTGGTGGAGGCTGGCGGCTCCTCCGAGAAAGCCCACATAAACAACACGGGTCGGCTTCTAGGATTGCTCGCTCCGGGAAGGCGCGGCTACTGCCTGAGGAGGGACGCAGGCAGGACCAGGTACCGGCTCTTCGCGGTTGAGGACGTAGGCGGCGAGGCAGCGCTTATAGACACGCAGCTCCAGATGCGCAGCTTCGAGCATGCTCTGGGACGCGGGCTCATCCCGTGGCTGAGGGGCTGCAGCATTGCTAGGAGGGCGCCCCGCGTTTGGGGAAGCGTCCTAGACTACCTCCTCGACTGCGGCCGCCCAGTCTACGCCGAGCTGAAGAGCGCCGTCCTAAGGCTCGAGGGCGACCTAGCAGCGTATCCCGACCCGGCGAGCAACCGCGGCCGCCGGCACGTCGAGGTTCTCGCCAGGCTCGCAGAAGAGGGTGTTGGAGCGGTGCTCGTGTTCGTGGCGGCTATGCCGCGCGTCAAGGGCTTTACGCTCAACGTTGAGGCCGACCCCATCCTGCCCAGCCTCGTGCGCCAGGCAGAGCTAAAGGGGGTCCTCGTAAAGGCCCTGTCCATGCACTATAGCCCCGCATCCTCAGAGGTGGTTCTAGGCAACCCGGACCTCCCGGTCCACGTTTAGCAGGCCGCTTGCAACTAGCCTCCTGCTGCCCGAAGGCATAGATAAATAGCGTGGCTACAGCCCGAGCATGGCGGTGAAAGCCCGTTGGCCAAGGTTCTCGTGGTCGTGTCCACATCCGAGGTCGAAAAGGCCTCCCTGGGAATCAGGTGGGCAGCGGCAGCGGTTAGGAACAAGTGGGTAGACGATGTCGAGGTAGTGTTCTTTGGCCCCGTGGAGGAGAAGATAGCCGAAGGCGACGAGAGGCTTCTGGGACCCCTAAAGGAGCTAATCGAGCTTGGGAAGATGCCAGCAGCCTGCAGGAGGGTTGCGGAGATGGGCGGCTACGTCAACAAGCTCGCGGAGAGGCAGGTAAAGGTAGAGTACGTTGGAGAGCTCATAGCCAAGTACGTAAAGGAGGGCTACGTTCCGCTCGTCTTTTAGCCGCCCTCTAGCCCATAGCTTCTCCCCCGCCAGACCGTACACGTGCGCTCTTTTTCGGCGTCCTGCTGCCTTAGACTGCAGCCATCCGGGATACTGCTCGGGCGCTTTCTCCGGCCTGCTATCTGTATGCTCTCTCTAATGTATGTGCCAGCGCGACATAAACGGTAAACTCAAGGTAAACGCTTATATAGACCGGGATTCTATTTAAAAGATTTTATAACTATAACTTGGGTGGTAGAGATGGCAGGAGCAAGGCAGGAACCTGTTAAAAGGTTCGTACATAGTCTAGATCTTAAGAGCAGCCTCGCAACAGTGGTGTGGGGGGCTCTGAAAGCTGCGCTCAGCCGCAACGGCGGCGGAAAGGCGATTGCAGGGAGGAGTCCGGGTAAAGGCAACAACGGTATGAAGGCGGCAGACGGCTGGGAGGGAGATCTGCTACCATCGGTTATCGTCCCGAGAGTCCCTTCGCTTATACAGGAACTGGCTGCGATGGGTGTTGTTGAGCCGGAGCTGGCCGGGGAGGCTTATAGGAGGAAGAGCGGGAGTTACTGGAGGCCGCAGCAAGCTCTAGAACGGTACCTAGCTTTCCTGCACATCTAGCGCGTGAGAGCTTCATCTAGCTCCTCCAGAAAGCAGCTAGACTTTGGAGAAGGCTTTGGACGCTAGAGGGCTGCCTGCCAGCCACGATGATCCAGGCGGTTAGAGCGGGGACTGCCTTCTCTGTTTTGTAGCGCTTGCGGTGACGTTCCAGCTAGCGTTGCAGACGCCGTCTCCATCTCAAGTGGAAGCTGCCATTATTAGGGTGGAGGTGCGGCTCGGGATATTGGTAGGCAGGCCTACAGGGTGGTAGCTGTTGGTTGTTGTGGCGCTTCTCGTAGGTGCTGTGCTCAACGTGGTTCTGGGCTTTGCGGCACCGCTTGTAGGCAACCTCGTTGCTGGCCTAGCTGCGGGCTACCTGGCTGGAGGTGGAGGGGCGCGTGGTGCAGCGGTGGGGTTCGTGTCCGGCATACTGTGGGCTCTGGTGCTCTGGGGGATCTTAGCAGTGGTGGGTGCAGCGGTTGCTGGAGTCCTCGGAGCTGTGCTTGGCAGCGTTGCCGGCTTTGCGCTGGTGGTGTTTTCGGCTCTAGGCGCCATCCTCTCCGGGCTTGGCGGCCTAATAGGGGGGTGGCTGCGCTCGCGGAAGTCCGGTGCCAGCTGACCACGCTTCAGCCAACTTCATTATTGTTTTTGCCGTAACAACTTGGTACGGTAGAGCGGTGAGCGTGCAGCTGGATGTTGCCTCAAGGCTGCGAAGGTTGGACGGAGAGAAAACCTTCCTGCCGGATCTCATAGTGCTCTACGACAGCGAGGTTGAAGATCCCATATACTCCAAGATGCTTGAAGATGCAGTGGCTATTTGCGGGAGCGGCTCTGCACGTGGATCCCGTGAGGCCTCCTCACCTCCACGCAGAAAGCCCTCCAGCTGTAGCCGGGACGCATACTGTGCGCTGTGCGGTGCGTCTTGCCTGTGTTGCATCCCCGTAGCCCGGGTCTCCTGGTCTCCGCAGGATCCATTCCACCGGGTTTGGGGCCACGTGAATGCGTAAGCGCGGTTGCAGCCGAAATTGTTGATAGGGTAGAGGGGCTGAGGACCTTTATGTAGGCGGTAGGCGGGCTTGAGCGCTGCGCTAAGCCCCAAGGAGGAGAAGGCGAGGATCCGAGAAGCCGTCTGGAGGCTTCTCGAGGAGCGGGGCGTGGCCAGGTTCCCGCGGCCGGTCCACGGGCGGATACCCAACTTCGCTGGAGCCGAGGAGGCGGCGGCGCGGCTGGCTCAGCTGCCTGCGTGGAGGCGAGCCCGCCTAGTGAAGGTGAACCCCGACTCCCCGCAGAAGCCTGTTAGGCTGCTAGCGCTGCGCCAGGGCAAGATCCTGGTGATGGCTAGCCCTCGGCTCCGGTCGGGCTTCATCCTGGTGGATCCTCGGAGGATCCCGCCGTACCTCTACGAGAAGGCCTCGACGATACGCGGTGCCTTCGAGCTCGGCAGGCAGGTTTCTCTGGACGAGCTTAGAAGCCTCGGCCCGCTGG
>JBEVCG010000056.1:0-5965 GCA_040514325.1 Thermoproteota archaeon
ACGCCCCAGAGGAGGGCCGAGCAGCCGCCCCCGCCCCCGGAGCTGCCGGCGATCGAGGCCGACGTTAGGGAGGTCCTCCTAAAGCTCATGTCGAAGCCCAACATAGGTTCCAAGAGGGCGATCTACGAGAGGTACGACTGGGGAGTGGGAGGGAGAACCGTAGGGCCGCCCGGCTTCTACGATGCAGCCGTCATATGGCTCCGCGACGGCACCATGAGGGGCTTCGCGGCAGCTGTCCACGGCAACCCCCGGTACACCAAGCTGGACCCGTACAACGGCGCAGCCCTGGGCCTCTCGGAGGCGTACCGCAGGGTGGCAGCTGTAGGTGCCGAGCCCGTAGCCGCGCTGGACAACGTCAACTCGGGCAACCCGGAGAAGCCTTGGCAGCACGGCTACACCGTACAGATGATCAAGGGGCTTGCCTGGGCGGCGTCGGAGCTCGGGATACCCGTAGTGGGAGGGAACGTCAGCCTTTACAACGAGGATAGCAGGGGCAACATGGTGGACCCTGTCACCACGGTCCTGGTCCTTGGGAGGGTGCACGATGTAGCCAAGGCGCTGCCTAACGCCCTGCGATGCGGCGGCATGATAGTCGTGGCGGGCGAGACTAGGCCGGACCTCGGAGGCAGCGAGGCCGCAGAGCTCCTGCTGGGCCGCCCTGCGGGCAGGCCGCCGAAGCCGAGGCTGGCGGAGGAGAGGAGGCTGGCCAAGCTGGCGGCTGTAGCCTCGTCAAAGGGTCTGGCGTGCTCGGCCCACAGCGTCGGCCTGGGAGGCCTCCTCGTGGCGGTGGCTAAGATGGCTGTTAGGGGCGGCCTGGGAGCTTCGGTAGACATCGCTAAAGCCTGCGGGGAGTGCACGTTCTTTGAAGCGTCGTTCTCCGAAACCCCGGCGCGCATAGTCTTCGAGGTCCCACCGGACAGGCTCAGCGAGTTTGCCGAGGCCGCTAAGGCGCACGGCGTGCCTGTAGCCCTGCTGGGAAGGGCCACAGGTAGCGGAAAGCTCGCTGTCAGCTTCCACGGCACGAGGTTCTCGGTGAGCCTGGACGAGCTGGCGGAGGCGTACGACAGCGCTCTCAGAAGGCTGGAGGGGGTGGCCTAGCATGTGCGGCGTAGCCGCCTGGCTCGGATCCAACGCCTACAGCAACGTGTACAAGCTCCTCCTAGAGCAGCAGCACAGAGGGCACGATGCTGCCGGCATAGCGTTCCTGGCTGACGACGGCATAAGGGTGGTCGGCGGCGGTGGCTACGTGTGGCAGGCTGTGCCCAGCCCCCAAGAGGTGTGGGCCGGCAACGTCAGGATGGCTATAGGCCATGTGAGGTACTCGACAAGCGGTGGGTACACCGAGCACTACCAGCCGGTTGTGTCGATGAGGGGGCTCGTTGCGGTAGCATTCAACGGAACCATATACAACTTCGTCGAGGTTGCCCAGGAGGTTCTGGGGTCTAGAGGCTATCTTTGGGATGCGCGGGTCCTCGCCGACGTCATCGAGCACTTCTACCTGGAGACAGGAAGCCTGGCAGATGCCGTGAGGCAGGCCTCGCAGGTGGTGAGGGGAGCCTACAGCATCGTCGCGATTTCGGTCAAGAGAGAGTTCGTGGCCGCAAGGGATCCGCACGGCGTAAGGCCGCTAGCGTACAGCACCCTGCCGGACGGCTCCCTCGCCGTAGCCTCGGAGACGGGGGCTCTCCAGAGCATGAACCTCGAGTGGAAGGAGCTGCCCGCTGCCCGCTACATCTACTGCCGAGAGGGTGGAGAGGAGGTGGAGTGCTACGGGGGCGGCCTGCCAATCGCCGCCCAGCCTAGGCCCTGCGCTTTCGAGTACATATACTTTCTCAGACCCGACAGTACCTTTGAAGGCGTAGTTGCACACGAAGCACGTAAGAGGATGGGTGCGCTCCTAGCCCGAATAGACGATGAAGACGTCGACGTAGCTGTCCCCGTCCCTGATAGCGGTAGGAGTGCGGCTATAGGCTACGCCATGGCCAAGGGAGTTCCCCTCGACGAGGCGCTCTACCGCAACAGGTTCGTCGGCCGCGCGTTCATCACCGCCCCCAGCCTAAGGCCGAGGAGGCTCCGCTCCAAGTTCTCGGCGATACCATCGTCGCTGAGCAGAGCGAGGGTAGCAGTTGTGGACGACTCCATAGTTCGGGGCGAAACCTCCCGCCTAGTTGTTAGGCTGGTGAGGAGAGCGGGCGCGAAGAAAGTTCACTTCCGCAGCGCATCGCCCCCGATACTGTTTCCGTGCTTCTACGGCGTGGACATCCCCAGCCGCTCTGAGCTCGTAGCCAGCAGGCTGGGGGTAGACGGCGTCGCCGAGTTCATCGGGGCCGACTCCCTGCTGTACAACACCATCGAGAACCTCGTAAAGGCCATCGGAAGGCCGGTTTGCCTCGGCTGCTTCAACATGTCCTACCCCCACAAGATCGACGTAGAGCTCCTCGAGAAGAGGTTCAGCTCTGGAAGGAGGTGAGCCGCCGTGGGCCTGCTCCTAGTTTACTTCTACGAGCGCGACCAGGACGCGGGGAGGTACGCCTACTACGGCGTCATGGGGCTGAGGCATAGGGGCTACAAGGCTAGCTACGCCGTGCTCGCGGCCGACGGGTTTAGGCTGGGCGAAGCGGATCCCTGGAGCGAGTGGAGCCTTCCAAGCGGATTTGCAGCAGTTGTGGCGATAGCCCCCTCGGCTAAGCTGGGGCTCTCGAAGGGCAGCGGGTTAAGCGCCGTAGCCGCCGTGGACGGTGGCTGTCCGGCTTCTCGGCTTGCAAGGCTTGCGCTAACGGGTAAGGGGGAGGAGGCTGCACATGCGCTGGCGAGCCACGAGGAGTACTCTCCCTGCGCAGCGGTAGTGTTGCGAAGCGATGGCTTGTTCATAGCAGGTAGGGGGAGGAAGAGCAGGCGACCCCTAAGCATAGGGGGCTATGGGTTCGAGTCCCTCTACGCTGCGACGGAGACAGCCCCGATAAGCCTCATGGGAGGGGCAGTTCGCCACGACCTCGACGCAGGCGAGGTGGTCTACGGCAGCCAGTTCGAGCTCGAGCGCGTGCACGTGAAGGGGGAGAGGAGGACCTCGCTCATGGAGTACGTGTACGTGGCGAGGCCCGACAGCCTCGTGGACGGGGTCAACGTATACGTGTTCCGCCGCGAGATGGGGAGGAGGCTGGCCAGGCACCACGACGCGGCTGTGGACATTGTAACCGGCGTCCCCGAGACGGCCATACCCTACGCCATAGGGTACGCCGAGGAGAAGAGCGCGAAGTTCGAGCACGGGTTCACCTCCAGCCTCGGCAGGAGGAGGACGGCAGTGCTCCCCCTGGGGTACAGGGAGAGGCTGATAATGCTCAGCCTCAAGCTCAACCCCGTGCCCGAGATCTTCAAGGGCAAGTCCGTAGCGATAGTCGACGACAGCGTTGTGACCGGGCTCACGCTGAAGGTCGTCATCCAGAGGCTGCGGAGAGCCTACGGCGCGCGCGAGGTCCACGTCGCGGTGTCCAGCCCTAAGGTCACCCACGCGTGCCCCTTCAGCGTCCAGAGCTTCAACCCGCAAACCCTCCTGGCCAGGCACGTCAGCGACGCCGTCCTCGAACGCGTCCTCGACGCCGACAGCGTAGCCTGGCTCCCCCTACGCGAAGCTACGAGCTACCTCCGGGGGTTTGGAATAGAGCCCTGCACAAGCTGCATTGGTGAGGCGCCTTGAAGGTTCTCCTTATAGGGGATGGCGCTAGGGAGCACGCGCTAGCCCTCCTGATAGCCGGCAGCGCGCTGGAGCCGCGCGTAGCCGTGCTAGCCGGCCACGCGAACCCGGGCCTGGAGAAGGTTGCGGAGAGCTCCGGAGCCAAGGTGTACAGAGGCGCGGTATCGAGTCCGCTCGATGCCGTGAGGGCTGCAGAGGACTTTTCGCCGGACCTAGTGGTCGTTGGCCCCGAGGAGCCCCTCTTCGCTGGGGTTGCCAACGCCCTCAGAGAGCGCGGCTTCACGGTCTTCGGTCCCAGCTCTGAGGCTGCCCGGATAGAGAAGGACAAGGTCTTCGCCAGAACGCTGATGTGGAAGCACAGAATACCCGGCCGCCTGAGGTTCAAGGTCTTCAACAGCCCCGAGGAGGTTGCAAAGCACGCCAGCGCGCTGGGGGACGTCGCCGTCAAGCCCGCCAGGCAGGCCGGCGGAAGGGGCGTGAGGGTGTTCGCCGAGACGTACGAACACCTGCTGGACGCCGTCCGGGAGGTCGCCTCGGAGTACGCCGCGAAGGTTGCCCGCCACGTGAAGTCGGCGTACAGCGATATCGACCACGCCGTCATAGTTGAGGAATTCGTGGAAGGCGTGGAGTACACGGTTATGACGGTGACCGACGGCGAGAGCGTCGCCGCCCTACCAGCCGTGCAGGACCACCCGCACCTCCTCCCCTTCGACCTGGGCCCGGAGACGGGAGGCATGGGTGCGATAAGCGGGCCCTGCGAAACGCTGCCGTTCGTGTCCAAGAGGGAGTACGAGGAGAGCGTAGAGATCGTGAGGAGGACCGTTGAGGCCCTGCAGAGGGAGGTTGGAGAACCCTACGTTGGGGCTCTGAGCGGCCAGATGATGCTCACCGGCTTCTGGGGCCCAACGCTGATAGAGTACTACGCGCGGTTCGGCGACCCTGAGATAGCCGCAATGCTGTACATGGTTGAAAGCGACTTCCTAGAGCTGCTTGACAGGGCTGCAACGCGCCGCCTCTCCGGGTACAAGCTGAAGCTGCGCTGCGACACCTACGTGGTGGTTAAGGCTGCCGCACCGGCGGGCTACCCCGCCGATAGGGCAAGGGCCAGAGGGCATCCCATAGCCGTCGACGAGAGAGGCATCAGAGAGGCTGGCTGCACGATCCTCTACGGCGGGGTGGACAGAGCTCCCGATGGCACGCTTGTAACAACGGGCTCAAGGGCCGTGGAGGTGGCCTGCTCTAGCACCACGAGCTTTCAGGAGGCCTCGGAAAGGGCGGAGAGGGCTATAGGCCGCGTGAAGCTGCTTGACGGCCACGCCCTGATACACCGCTGGGATATCGGCACGGAGGAGCTTCTGAGGAGGCGCGCGGCTCTCGCAGACATGGTCAGGCTGTCGTACACGAGGCGCAGGGAGCGGGGGCTCTTCACCGTGTACGATTGGGTTCCCGGCAGGGGTGTTGTGAGGTATGACTACGCGGTGTAGACCCCCATACCCTCACGCGCACCTGCAACCCGGACGTTTCTGGGGGTGTGAGCCTTGGGCCTGGTAAAGCCTCTTGAATACCTGCCCTCCCCCCTCGGCCCAGACTCAGCCAAAGTGCTCCTGCTGGGTGGGGGCGAGCTCGGCAAGGAGGTTGCCATTGAGGCGCAGAGGCTGGGCCTCGAGGTCGTGGTGGTCGACAGGTACCAGTGGCCCCCAGCAGCACACGTTGCCCACCGCAGCTACGTTGCCAACATGCTCGACTACAAGGCCGTCGTCAGCATCGTCGAGAGGGAGAAGCCGCTGGCCGTGATACCGGAGATAGAGGCTATATCGACGGACGCGCTCGAGCACCTCGAAGAAGAGGGGTACCGGGTAGTCCCCAACGCCAGGGCAGTGAAGATAGCCATGAACAGGATAGAGCTACGCCGCTTCGCCGCTGAGCGCCTGGGGCTGCCAACGACGAGGTACGCCTTCGCCTCAAACGAGGAGGAAGCCTACCACGCCTGCGAGAAGGTGGGCTACCCCTGCCTCATCAAGCCCGAGATGAGCAGTAGCGGGCACGGGCACGTAAAGGTTACCGAGCCCTCAAGGAAGGCGGTGTATGAGGCGTACAGAGAGTCAATAAAGCATGCCCGGGGAGCCAGCCGTAGAGTCATTACCGAGGAGTTCGTGGAGCTTGAGACAGAGCTCACCGTGTTGGCCTACCGCTACCTAGACGGTGAGAGAGTACTAACCCAGGCGATGGAGCCTGTCGAGCACTGGCGTTACGGCGAGTTCCACTACATAGAGT
>JBEVCG010000057.1:0-5951 GCA_040514325.1 Thermoproteota archaeon
AGGCGAGGTGGTGCTGGAGGGTAGGGGGATATGGAAGGTTTACGGTAGCCTTGAGGTCCTCAAGGGTGTAGACATAAGCATCAGGAAGGGGGAGACCAAGGTCATAATCGGGCCCAGCGGCTCCGGCAAGTCCACTCTCCTTAGGATCCTAGGCCTGCTGGAGGAGCCCACGAGGGGCACAGTGGTGTTCAGGGGCACGGACGTCTACGCGGCAGGCGTCGACCTGGCTAAGATCAGGTCTAGGATCGGCTTCGTCTTCCAGCAGCCCAGCCTATTCAGGCACCTCACGGCACTCGAGAACGTGAAGCTGGGCCTCAAGCTGGTCCTCAAGATGAGCGAGGAGGAGGCGGAGCGCAGGGCCAGGGAGATGCTCAGACTGGTAAGGCTGGAGGAGTTCGCAGACTACTACCCAGCACAGCTCAGCGGGGGGCAGCAACAGAGGGTAGCGATAGCGAGGGCCCTAGCCATGAACCCCGACATACTGCTCCTGGACGAGCCCACCGCTAACCTGGACATAGAGCTGACGTGGGAGGTCATAGAGGTTATGGAGGACCTGGCCAGGAGGGGCATAACGATGCTGGTGGTGACGCACGAGATACCCTTCGCCAGGGAGGTTGCCGACGAGATATGCTTCATGGCGGATGGGGTGATACAGGAGTGCAGCGATCCCGAGACCATGCTGAGGAGCCCGAAGACGCCGAGGGCCAGGGCGTTTCTTAGGAGGCTGCTGGGCACGGGGTGAGTGCTTGCCGCTGGACCTTGGATTCCTCGCGGAGTGGGGCGGGTTCGTCGCAAGGGGCTTCCTAATCACGCTGGAGATGACCGCCATAGGCCTGGCTGGAGGCTTCGTGCTGGGCTCGGCCCTGGCCCTAGGGGACGTCTACGGCGGCAGGATCCTCAGGATCCTGGTCAATGCCTACGTCGAGTTCTTCCGCGGAAGCCCCCTCCTAGTGCAGCTGCTGTTCTTCTACTACGGGATTCCAGCCCTAACCGGGATCCACTGGGACTCGTACACTGCTGGAGCCGTAACCCTGATACTAAACAGCGCAGCCTACCAGAAGGGCTACATCAAGGGAGCCATAGAGTCTGTGCCCAAAGACCAGATATTGGCGGCGAAGGCCCTAGGCATGACCAACAGGCAGATACTAGCCCACATAGTCTTGCCGCAGGCCTACAGGATAGTGATACCGGCGTGGACCAACGAGCTCGTAGCGCTGGGCAAGAGCACAGCCGCTCTGCTCATCATAGGCGTGGGCGAGCTGACCTCAGCCGCAATGACAATCTCGGCGCTCACGTTCAGGCCGCTGGAAACGTACACAGCCGTAGCGGCGATCTACTTCGCGTGGATATACCTATCGCTAAAGCTTACCGAGCACGTCTACAGGAGGGTGAGGATCCCCGGACTGGGAGAGGGGCTCTAGACAAGCTGCCCCCTGCTCACAACGCGCTCAAGCTTCCGGGGAGCCTTCAATACCTCCTTCTGCCCCTCTTGCAGGCCTCTCCCAGGCCGACTACACTACGCTTAGTGCTGCACAGCCCAAGCCTTTCACGACAGCAATCACGAAGAATAGCCCCGTCTACGCGTCTGCAGGCGCCTGAACACCATCACATACCAATTTCCGGTGAATGCAAGGATTAAATCTGTTAGGTGCGCGGTTTTCTACTGGTGCTATGTCTGTGGGTAAACAGTTGAAACCGTTTAGCAAAATATTCCTTGAGCCTCGCCGCGCTGCTCAGAGGTCTCTTCTCCTGGGTCTAGGGTTGAGCCACGGCGATGTGGAGAAGCCTTTCATCGCAATAGCCAATTCTTGGAACTGTGTTGTTCCGGGCCACATCCACTTAGACAAGATAGGCTCTGCTGTTGCTGAGGGTGTTAGAGAGGCTGGGGGAGCACCCTTCCAGTTCAATACCATAGGTGTCTGCGACGGCATAGCTATGGGGCATGAGGGGATGAAGTATTCGCTGCCCAGCCGCGACCTTATAGCCGACTCTATCGAGATAATGGTTCGCGCGCACGCTTTCGACGCGATAGTGGGTATTGGTAGCTGCGATAAGATAGTGCCGGGCATGCTTATGGCTATGGCTAGGCTCCGGGATAGGCCAGCTGTTTTCGTGCCAGGAGGGTACATGTCCCCCTCATGGCATCCGCGGCTGGGAAAGTACGCCTTAGGGGAGGTATTTGAGGCTGTAGGAGCATACTTCTCGGGCAAGATGAGCCTTGAGGAGCTTAGAGAGATAGAGAGGAACGCGATACCCTCTCCGGGTGCGTGCCCAGGCCTCTACACCGCCAACACAATGCAGATAGCCGCCGAGGCTCTCGGCATGGCTCTTCCCAGGTCGGCTGCTCTCCACGCAACAAGCACACTCCTAGTGGCTAAGGCTAGAGAGGCAGGCAAGGCAGTTGTAAATCTCCTTGAAAGCGGGGTAAAAACCAAGGATATCCTAACTTACGAGGCCTTCCTAAACGCCATAGCAGTAGACCTTGCCACCGGCGGCTCAACAAACTTCATCCTACACATACTTGCCATAGCAGCTGAAGCAGGCGTTAAGCTGGGGCTCGAAGACATAGATAGGCTGTCGAGGAAGGTGCCTCAGATAGTGGACATGAAGCCGGGCGGCAAGTACTACATGGACGATCTCGATAGGGCGGGAGGCGTTCCAGCAATAATGAAGAGGCTCTTAGAGAGGGGCCTTGTAAACGGTGAAGCTCTCACAGTAACGGGTAAAACGGTTAAGGAGAACCTCAAAGAGTACAAGGTACTGGATCCCTCTATTGTAAGACCGGTTGAATCTCCCGTTAGGAGGGAGGGAGGAGTAGCGATACTCTGGGGCAACTTAGCGCCGAAGGGAGCTGTTCTCAAAACAGCTGGTCTACATGCTAGGAGGTTTGAAGGGCCAGCAAGAGTGTTCAATTCCGAGGAGGAGGCTCTAGAGGCGGTGCAGCGAGGGGAAATAAGAGAAGGAGAAGTGGTAGTGGTTCGCTACGAGGGTCCCCGCGGAGGACCTGGAATGAGGGAGCTGCTGCAGGTTACAGCTGCGATAGTTGGAGCCGGTTTGTTGGAGAAGGTAGCGCTTGTCACCGATGGTAGATTCAGCGGAGCTACTAGAGGATTCATGGTTGGACACGTCTCTCCGGAGGCCATTGAGGGAGGCCCCATAGCCGCTGTTAGGGACGGAGACATCATCGTTATCGATGCTGACAGGAGGCTCCTAGAAGTAAAGCTAAGCAAAGAGGAGATCGAGAAACGGTTGAGGGAAGTAAGGCATCCAGCAAAACCTGCTACCGGAGTTTTGAGCCGCTACGTAAAGCAGGCATCCTCTGCCGATAGAGGGGCAGTTCTGCAGTAACGTTTTCTGCTCCCCGCTCTACTTTTCTCTCCTTTTAGGGCATTCTTCATAGAGGTATTCCTTCACAGCTAGCGCTGCCGCAACCCAAAGCTTTCCGGCAACCTGGCCAACACCTCCTTCCCAAGCTTCTCCCCGACCTGCTCGAGTAGCTCCTCAGAAGCTTCAGCGTATTCTCTCGTCGTTGTCGTAGGTCGTCTGCCCGGCCACGAAAGTCTCGCCGTAGCATGCCATCATGGACCGGGCCTCGACGATCTCGCTAGGCCTAAGTAGGAGTTTTAGTGGGTGCAACGCTGTGGCTGAGGCGTGCTTTGGGGAAGCTTATCAGCAGGGGCTGCCCTCTACCCCTGGGTGGAGGGGGTTGCCGTGCGCGTTGTCGGCGACATACACCTTGTGAGGCAGGATTTCGTAAACCTCTACGTGGTTGCCCGCGGCGGCGTTGTGCTGGTGGATGCAGGTATGAGGGGCGTGTCCAGGATCCTGTCGAGGGTGCTGGAGG
The DNA here is from genome assembly GCA_040514325.1 of Thermoproteota archaeon. GTDB lineage: Archaea > Thermoproteota > Thermoprotei_A > Sulfolobales > Pyrodictiaceae > QNYQ01. The sequence continues at coordinate 3,845 of JBEVCG010000057.1, forward strand.
AGCTGGGCTACGGGCTAAAGGACGTAGACACCGTCGTGCTCACGCACCACCACTACGACCACGCGGAGGGCCTGCGGGAGATCGTCGAGGCTTCGGGTGCCTCCGTGGCCTGCCACAGGGATGAGGCCGAGCTCGTCGAGAGGGAGACGGGCGTGGCCCCGAGCCTGCTGCTTGAAGACGGCATGGAGGTTGGAGGGCTCAGGGTCATCCACACGCCCGGCCACACGCCAGGCCACATAGCCCTCCTAGACAGCCGCACCTCTGCGCTCTTCGTGGGAGACCTGGTCTACGAGGAGGGCGGCAGGCTGTACGAGATGCAGCACAAGTACTCCATGGACCCGGAGGGCAACAGGAGATCCATAAAGAGGCTCCTAGACTACAGCTTCACCTCCATACTGCCGAGCCACGGAAACCCCGTGGTCACGGGCGCGAGGGAGAAGCTAGAGCAGCTGGTAAGGGAGCTCGGCCTCTAGGCTGAAGCCTGCGGCTCCACAGACCCGGCGGACCCGGCAGCTGCAGATGCTTTGTACAGGAGCGCTAAAGCCTCCTGGCGAGGCTAAGCTGGGTGGGGCTGCAGCGTTTCCTCCGCAGTCTGGCCTCCGCTTCCAAGGCTGCTGTAACCCAGCGCGCACGCGCCTAGTTCACCTGCTGCCCTAGAGCACCGGCGCGGTGCGCCTCGCGGTCGGCTTCTGGCGGCAGGACCGCCTCGACGCCGAGCCGCTCCGCAACCCCTTTCGCGGCTAGGTAGCCGGTTGCAGCAGCCACGTTTAGGCCGCGGCTGAGCCCCGCGCCGTCGCCGGCAGCGTAGAGGCCCTCCACGCTGGTTTCCAGGGTCGGCAGCTTCACCTGCACGCGCAGCGAGTAGTACTTGACCTCGGGGGCGTAGAGCAGTGTGTGCTTGCTCCACACGCCGGGGGCCAGGTCGTCGAGCTTCTCGAGGGCCTCGAGAATGTCCGTGATCACCCTGTGGGGCAGCGCCATGCTTATGTCGCCGGGCGTGGACTCCTTCAGGGTAGGCTCCACGACGCTCCTCTCGATCCTATCCCACGTGCTCCTCCTCCCCGCGAGCAGGTCGCCGAGCCGCTGCACTATGGGGTTTCCTCCGCCCAGCTTCGCGGCCATGCGCGCTATGCTCTTGCCGTACTCCAGCGGGTCCTCCAGCGGGTCCGTCAGCTTGATCGACGCTAGGAGGGCGAAGTTGGTGTTCAAGGACCTCCTCGACGCGAACGTCTCCCCGTTAACCCCTATGGTGCCGTCGCCGTACACCTCCTTGATCACGTAGCCGCCCGGGTTCGTGCAGAATGTCCTAACCCTGTCGTCGAACGTGCTCGTGTAGATAACCACCTTCGGGTCCCACACGACGCTCGTGAGGGGCTCCATCACCCGGTAGGGCACCTCGACGCGTACGCCAACGTCGAGGGGGTTAGGCTCGACCTCTAGCCCCAGCGCCCTCGCCTGCGTGGCCAACCAGTCGGCGCCGCTGCGCCCCGGGGCGAGTATGACCGTGCGAGCCTCGATGGTGCCGCGGCTCGTCAGGAGCCTGAAGGAGCCGTTAGCCCTCTCCACCCTGTGGACGGGGGTCAGCGTAGCCAGCTTCACGCCCATGGCCTCGAGGTACTGCTCCATCCTCGCGATAACCCTCATGGTGTTCTCGGTCCCGAGGTGGCGCTGCCTCACCGGCACGAACTTCGCCCCGGCCCGTATGGCCTTCCTCTCGAGCTCCGATACCCTCTCGTGGTCCGGCTCGAACAGCCTGTGCTTGGGGGCGCCGAAGTAGATGAGCGTCTCGTCAACAAGCTTTATGAGCCTCTCAGCCTCCTCCCAGCTGCCGACTATCCGGTGGAGCTCTCCTCCAACGTCGGGTCTCAGGTTGACTATGCCGCTGCTGAAGGCCCCCGCTCCGCCGACCCCTTGCATCACGTGGCAGGGCCTGCACCCAACACATGTGCCCGCCTCGCGGAGCGGGCAGTGGCGGCGGGATATCCTTGGCCCAGCCTCTACAACGGCTACCTTCAGGCGCCCCTTTGAAGCTGCATGGGCTAGGGCCAAGGCCGCGAAGAGCCCTGCGGGGCCCGCCCCGACTATGGCTACGTCATAGTCGGGCATC
>JBEVCG010000058.1:0-5815 GCA_040514325.1 Thermoproteota archaeon
GGTTTTGGCCGTCTTGACCCGCTGCTCCGCGACCCCTACGTCGAGGATATAAGCGTCAACGGCCTCCTTACGCCGGTCTTCGTGTACCACACGGAGTTCGAGTGGCTGACGAGCAACATAACTTTTACCGACCCCGATGAGCTGGAGCGTGTCGTGGTTAAGCTCGCCCTTCGCAGCGGCGTTGAACCTAACCTGGCCAGGCCTGTGGTTGAGGGGGTTTTGAGGCCCGAGGGGTACCGTGTCCACATAGTGTTGGATGTTGTCTCCAGGAGGGGGCACAGCGTCACAGTTAGGAAGTTTAGGGCGGAACCCTACACCCTGGTGGAGCTGCTGAGGAGGAGGACGCTGAGCCCAGAGGTTGCCGCCCTCCTCTGGATGGCTATACAGTACAAGCAGGGGGTGATAGTCTACGGCCCCACTGGGGCGGGGAAGACCACGCTGCTCAACGCTCTGGCGATGCTGCTTCCGCCGGAGTACAAGGTTGTTACTGTCGAGGACACGCCGGAGATATACCTGCCGTTCCACGACAACTGGGCTGCTATGCACACGCGCCTCTCGGACGTGCAGGGGGTTCAGAGCGTGACGCTTCAGTCGCAGGTCGAGAGCGCGCTCAGGATGAGGCCCGACGTGATCATTGTGGGCGAGATAAGGAGCAGAGAGGCGTACGCCTTCTTCCAGGCTGTCGCGACAGGCCACGGAGGCCTTACAACAATTCACGCAGAGAACGCCGATGTGCTTATGAGGAGGCTGGCCTCGCCTCCGATGAACGTTCCAAGAAGCCTGCTGGCATCTGCTAAGCTCCTAGTGAACATTGTGCGTGTGGAGAGGGGCGGAAAGGTCATGCGTAGGGTGCTCCGGGTAGACGAGACGCACCGCTACGATCCCGCAGCAGACGAGCTGGAGCTTAAGAGGATTGCGCAGTGGAGCAGCGCCGACGACAGCTGGACGGTGAGGATGGAAGGCACCTCGCTGCTCAAGACGCTATCAGACCTTCTGGCCGTCTCCCCTCAAGAGATCCTTGAGGACTACCACCGCCGCATAGTTGTGCTGGAGTGGGCTGCAGCCAGGAACCTCGACATATTTGAGCTCCACCAGCTCGTGAGAAGGTACATGAGGGATCCGGAGGAGACGTACCGCGAGGCCGCCAAGGCGCTGGGCGGTGGTGGCTAGCGCTTGATGGAGGAGCTCCTGGTGAAGCTTGGGGAGAGGATAGACCCGGAGCTTCGCTACAGGGTGATAGGCTCCGGAATCTCGAGGAGCCTTGACAGGTACGCTAGGAGGTACTCGGCGGCAGCACTCCCGCTGGTGGTTGCTGTCTCCGCTCTGGCCTCCCTCTACGCCCGCCTCGTCCTAGGCGCTGGCCTCCCGGTCTGCGTAGTCTTCGCAGCTGGCGTTGCAGGCTCAGCGCTAACCATCGCCGTTGCAGCGTTCGTGGGCGTTCCGCTCGCAGCGTACAGTATGAGGGCGTCGAAGCTGGATCCCCGGTTCCTGCTGTTCGCCACAGCCCTCGCGCTGCGGCTCTACTCGGGCCTTGGCATGGGGGAGTCCTTCGTGAGGATGTACGAGGAGGATCGGGAAGAGCTGCCGGAGTTCAGAGTGGAGCTGGAGTACATCGCCTCAAGGGTGAGGGCTGGGGAAAGCCCGGAGAAGGTTCTAGCGGATGCAGCCAAGGTCACCCCCAGCAGGTATCTGAAGGGCCTCTTCTCGAGCCTTAGCGGCGCGTTCAAAACGGGCGTGGGTCTGCGCGAGTCTCTCGAAGCCTACGTGAGCGAGTTCCTGATGATGGTGGAGGTTGCGGCAGACGAAGTATCCCAGTCGCTCGGCAGCCTCCTAGAGCTCTTCATAGCCTTCAGCATCATGATGCCGGTAGTCATGGGCGTTGCAGGGCTGCTGCTGGCACTATATCCCGTAGCAGGCCTCAGCGCCGACACCATAATCTTCATCACAACTTTCGTGGTTGTGCCAGCCGTCTCGGCGTCTATCGCAGTCCTATCCGACATGATAGTATCGCGCGTAAGGATGTGAAGCGGGGTTGACAGAAGTGCGCTCAGCGTGGCGGGATGTAATGTTCTACGCCGCCGCACCGCTGGCCCTCTTCGCCGCATGGCTCGTACTTTCGCCGAAGCTCTTCCTCCTGCTCGGCTACGAGGAGCTGGCGGCAAGCTACTCGTTCACCCGCTTCTACCTCGCGCCTGTTCCAGTCGACGTGGGGACGATCATCGCTGCAGGTGTTGGTGTGAGCATTGCAGCTTTGCCAGCCTATATCCACGCCAGAAGGAGCTACAGGCTCCTAACTAGGCTTGACGAGCAGATCGCTAGGCTGGTCTCGCTCTATGCTGGCGTCTACGTATCATCGGAGTCCAGCTCGGCTGCTCTCGAGAGGCTCCAACGGCTCATCGACGAGCCTCTCAAGACGCTTACTGGGCTATTTGCTGGCGTGTACAAGCTGACGGGGGACATGCGCAAGGCCCACGAGGTGGGCTTCAGCAAGGCTCCACCGCGGATAAAGGCCATAGCGAGGAGCATAGTTGTCGCCACGAGGACGGGGGCTAACGTCCACGAGGCCCTAAGCACTGTAGCCAGCTACCTCGAGGCTAGCTTGAGGCTTACGAGGCTCGTGAGGGCGCGCCTTGCGCAGTACAGCTTCATAGTGCTCCTGGCAGCGCTCACGTTCGCAGCAAGCTCCGGGGTCGTGCTGGCGCTCGTGGGAAAGATCTCCGCCGGTGAGATCCCTGGCATCGGACTGGCAGTGGATGTAGATGTTCTCCGAGGCCTCTACTTCTACTCGCTTGTCGTGGTAGTCCTTGCCTCCTCGTTTACTGTGGCCCGCGTGGTCTACGGCTTCACACCCCTCATGGCGCGGTACCTGCTAATGCTCTCGGCCCCCTCCACCGTGCTTTTCGTGGCATTCTACAAGCTCATCTAGGGAGCTGCACTACTTGAGGCATTTTACAGTATAAGTATTGTTAAAAAGTGTCTGTAAGAAGGTATTTATCTCGGAAGGCCTCTACGCTAATCTTGGTGCAGTTATTGCAGCAGAGCGGAGAGCCGCTACGGGAGCTTGTAAACGTTGCCGTTGCGCACCAGTGGGCGCCGCTCGAGGTTATAGGAAGACTGGAGGCGGAGGTGGACCGCGCATACGAGCAGCTCTCCCGGCACGCGGACGAGATTGTGGTGCTTGCCACGTGCAACAGGTTCGAAGTCTACGCGATCGCTGGCGGTGAGCTGGTCGATGCTGCTCTGAAGTTTCTTGGAGAGAGGGGCTACGCGGGATACGCCAAGGTTTTCCGGGGCATAGAGGCAGCCAGAAGGCTTCTTCGCATAGCCTCTGGCCTCGAGTCGGCCGTGCTGGGCGAGACCGAGATACTGGGCCAGGTATCCTCCGCCTACCAGCGAGCACTTGAGATGGGCTACGCGGGCAAGAAGCTCTCGCTGCTATTTCAGTACGCTGTTAGGACGGGTAAGCGCGTCAGGAGCGAGACCAGGATATCCTATGGCCACGTAGGCGCCCCCGGCGCTGCCGTCCACGCTGTCGAGAAGTCCATCGGCGGTCTCGAGGGCAAGACCGTGGCAGTAGTTGGCGCCGGGGAGGCTGGAGCAGCAATTGCAAGGCTTGTCCGCAGCCAGGCGCCGGGAGCACGAATAATCATCGTCAACAGAACCTTGGAGAGGGCTGCAAAGGTGGCTGCGGAAGTGGGAGGGGAGGCTGCCCCTCTGGATGATGATAGCTTGGCGAGGATCCTTAGCGAAGCCGATGCCGTTTTCATCGCTATAAGCTCTGCGGAGCCCGTTATCAGGAGGAGGCACCTAGAGGGGGTGCGGCGGAGGATAATGATTGCAGACATCTCCAACATACCAGCTGTCGAGATGCCGCTACCACCCAACGTGGCCTACATAGGGCTCGGCGGCATTGAGGGCTACATAAGCGAGGTCATAGAGCTCAGAAGAGCGGAGGTTCCAAAGGCTGAGAGGATCGTGGAGGAGAGCCTAGAGAAGCTCGTGAGGGTTTGGACGGGGAGGTCTGCTGACTACGCGATAGCTAGGTTGATGGCATACGCGGAGACTGTGTACAGAGAGGGGGTGGAAGAGCTTCTATCAGCTCTCGGGGTTAAGGGGTCTGACGGTGCAAGGACCCGCGGCGTTGCCGAGGCGTTTGCTAGGAGTCTTGCCAGCAAGCTTCTGAGGCCCGTCATACTCTGCTTGAGGGAGGTCGCGGTCAACGGGGACGTGGAGCTTCTCGAGTCGTTCGTTGGGGTTGTTGAGCGGGAGCTCGAAAAGCTCAAGGGAGCTAAGGCGGCCCGCTACCCTGCAGCCGGAAGGATCTAACTCCCGGCCTCGCCCCCTCCCTTTCTCTCGGCAAGCTCTAGAACGAGCGTAGAGTAGAACTCGGCCACCTTGTAGAGGCTTGGCACCACCACATACTCGTCGGGTCCGTGCGCATTGTCGCCGAGGGGGCCGAAGTCAATAGCCTCGACACCCAGCGGCGAGAAGTACCTCGAGTCGCTCGCACCAGCTGCCTCCCCAACCCTAGAGGCTACGCCGAGCCTCTCCAGGACTTTTAGCGCAGAGCCAACAATAGTGCTGCTCCTGCTAGTGTAGAGGTACCCTGAGCCACCGCTTACGGAGAACGAAACCCCCTCAAACTCCCCAAGAACCTCCTTTAGGGAAGCTTCCAGCTTCTCGGGCGACGTAAGCGGAGCCCTCACGTTCACGGTGATTCTGTGAAGGCCGTTGCTGTACGTGTAGACGTTTGGCGTGGCTGTAAGCCCGAAGATGCTTGGGAAGTCGGCTTCAACGAGCACGCGGGTTGCGGGTATTAGGGCTCTAACGAGCTCTGTGAGCCCCGCGTCGGCCTCGACGCTGCCGCCCCTCTCCTCGGGGACAGCGAGGGCTGCATCCACGTACATTGGCAGCACATTGCTCTTGACGAAGCTGCCCCCCAGCTCAACCACAGAGAGGTTGTCGTAGAGTACGTCGCGTGCAAGCCTCAGCAGCGGGTGCACGTCTCCCCCCGCTATGAAGTACGCCGAGTGGTACTTCCTGCTATCGAGCTTGTAGGTCCTGCGCTCCACCCTGCCATCGACCTTCACCTTCTTGGCCTCAGCCTCGAGGGTTACGTTGAACGTGTTTCTCCTACGGTTTATCACAACCATACCGTAGCCGTCCCCGTTAATCAGGAAGCTTGGCAGCCTGCCCTCCCTCCTCAGCATATCTCGAAGCATGGCAGCCCCGTTTCTGCCGCCTACTTCCTCGTCTCCGGTGAAGGCTACGGTAAGCTGTGCACCCTCCAGCTTGCCCGAGAACATCGTGTAAGCGTGCACTATCGCGGCAACGTTGGAGAGGTCGTCGAGGGCTCCCCGGCCGTACAAGCGGTCGCCCTCCAGCTGGGCCTTAAAGGGGTCTCTCGTCCACCCTGGCCCGGCGGGAACCACGTCGAAGTGCGCGAGGAGCATTACGTGGGGCTCTCCCTCCCCCTCGCTGTGCACGACGCTGTAGTATCCTCCGCGCTCGTAGATCCTAGGGTCCATTCCCGCCTCGCGCATGAGGGTAGCAACTGCTTCGGCGCACGAGCGTGGAGGCTTCAGCCCCCTCTGAGGATCGTTGACGCACTTCTGCTCGATGAGAGTGGCGGCAGCATCGACTATGTCGAAGGCCAACACGATCCCGGAGCCAAGCCCGCGGCAGCGAGGCTAAATACTTTGCCCACCGTTTCTCCCTAGGTGTTCATTCCAATCATTTTATGTGGATTCATGGTCGCCTCTAGGGAGTTCCACCTCGCCCATAGGGATTTAGGTATCCCTATGGGGTCATGGGT
>JBEVCG010000059.1:0-67441 GCA_040514325.1 Thermoproteota archaeon
CCTCAAGAGGGCCCCGCCCCGTGTAGTACCTCTCCGGATCGTAGCCCAAAAGGGACATCGTAGCTGTATCGCTCTCCGGCGCTATTCCAGGACCCACTGGGTAGTGTGTTCCGCATATTGCGTGACGCTCCAGCGCCCGAAGGCCGGGGGCGTGCGCAGCTGAGAGGGGGGTCTCAGGGTCCTCTAGGGAGTCAGCCGCGCCATCTATCACCAGGAGGAGGATGCTCCGCGGAGCCGTCACCAGGCGATCCCAGCTTCACGATTTTGCTCAAAACCAATTTAATGCTACCGACATACTGGCTGAGCTCACTCTCCAGAGCCTCTATTGATTCGGCGAGAGAGGCGAGCCTTTCTCTTGCAAGGATTTTTGAGACTTCAAGACACATCTTGTCGGGGAGGATGGCGAGTTTCTCGTAGTAGTGGTCTATAGTCCCTTCAATGTTCCTTCCTACAAGGGCACCGGTACTTATGGCCCTATATAGACCCACCATGCCCAGCGCATCGAGCTTGTCAGCGTCGCTGAGTATGCAGGACTCAATGCTTCGGGGCTTCTTCCTAAAGCTGAAGCTGTGCTCGACGATGATGCTCTTTATCTTCTCAATACGGCTTCCGTCTAGCCGCATGAGGCGGGCCACGGCATCTGCTATTAGGGCTCCCAGCTCCGCATGATGCCTGCCCGTCTGATGCTCCAGCGCCCGGCCCGTATCGTGCAGGAGCGTTGCTATGAGCAGGGACTCCTCGTCTACCTCGAGGCGCTGGCCAGGTTCGAGCCTCTCCAACAGTTGAAGCACGTTGCAGAGGACCCTCACTGTGTGGGGAATACCGTGGATATCGTCAAGGCCTTGAAGTGCAGCGGAAAGCCTTACAAGACTTGGGCACCACCAGTACCTCTGGCACAACTCCTCTAGCTTGGAGCTGCAGTCGCTAAGCCTATGAGGACTTCCGGCGGATCCGAGCAGGTGAGGATCTCTTCGCTGTCCCGAGGCCGCCACGAGATCTTCACCTCGCTATACCTATGAGGGTGAACAGGGCCACGGCTGCTAGGCCTATTGCCGCCGTCCTCAGCCCGCTTACTAGGGGGTTCTCGCCGCTGATCCTTCCAAGGTAGACACCTATTAGAAACAGCTCTGCGAGCATTACCGCTGCAGATGAAAAAACAAGCGTCCTTATGCTGGCGGTCAGTATCCCAAGCCTTGCCAGCAGCAGTGGAGAAGCACCGACAGCCGGAAGAACTGCCGCACCGATACCGCTCCATATAGAGACATAGAGAGGCACGGCGCGAGCCGCTTTCCCATATATGGTGTCTGAGAGCGGCCGCGCCATAGCCTGCTCGGTTCTCCTAAGCTCCCTAAGCCTCTCAGCCCGCTCGGAGAGGAACGTTGCAACAAACCCGCTGAAGAACCCAAGCGAGAAGGAGGCGCCGATTATAGCTCCGATGTAGCTTCCTATGCTCTCCTCCCCAGCGATGTAGGATCCCAAGAGAACACCGAGAGAGGACAAGAGCCCATCGAAGCTGTTGGTCACAAACATCCTCCTAGCGATGCTCTTAGCTTCAAGTATTGCAGCGTACCTGCCTAGGTTCCGCAGCTCGCGTAGAGCCTGCACTAGACGCCCGAGGAATTTGATCAAGCTTTCTCAGCACCCAGGAAGAGCCGTGCTTGCAAGCACTGCTTACCAGCAGCATTAAGATTACGGGGAGGCAGCATTTAACCGCATCTGTTGATAAGTTACACTAGCCCTACCTGCTGTGCGTTTGAAAAAAGAGCGTCGTTCACCTTCTTCTAAGCACGTAGATCCTCTCCTCAGCCTCTAGCACCAGCTTGCCGTTCTTCCGCTCAATGTTTACCGTCAGATCCTCCAACCGGTTTAGGCATCTAGGACACTTGTAGTAGTAGCGAATCCTCCTACCGTTCCCGTTCTTAAGCTCCACCTCGACCCATAGCTCCATTCTGTTGCCGCAGCGCGGACAGGATACCTCCTGCAGCTCCATCCTTCACCACTTCCGCCAACACTATTGATCTTGCCTAGAGGGTGTCTGCTGTAAGATTGTATTGCTTCCTGCACCAGCCCTCTCAGGGACTATAGGTCGGAACCTGGCAGTTTTTTCCCTTTACTCCTGTATTGAGCTGTTTAACCATACAAGCTTCCATACAGCAATCCACCTTCCTCCAGCCGCGCAGCAGAGTCCCATGCATGTGCGGGGCTACGCATATTTCCATCCAACAAGCGATATATTCTGCATAGGTGCCTGCACTGAGGCTCGTTGACGCTTACGGCCGCCCTCTCACTAACCTAAGGGTGATGGTTACCGGCAGGTGCAACTTCCGATGCTTCTTCTGCCACATGGAGGGCTACAAAGAGGGGCACAGCGCCGAAGAGGAGCTGAGCCTTGAGGAAATAGAGATCTTAGCTGCAGCCGGTAAGAAGCTGTCCATAGAGGCTTACAAGATAACTGGAGGGGAGCCTACGCTCAGGGAAGACCTGCCAGACATCGTTGGGATATTGAAGAGATATGGACGGCCTTACGTATCGATGACCACCAACGCATCGTACCTGCATAAGCATATCAGGAAGCTGTCTGAGCAAGGTCTCGACCATATAAATGTGAGCTTGCATGCTGCATCTCCCTCAACCTTCGAGAAGATTACCGGGACGAAGCTCTTTTCGAGGGTTATAGAGAACCTGCAGCTGGCTCGGGAGTATGGCATAAGGATCAAGATAAACTTCGTCGTACTGCGCAATCTAAACGTTGGAGACCTGAAAAGGCTAATCGACCTCGCAGCTAAACTCGATGCCACGCTCCAGCTGATAGAGCTCCACCCCGTGGGGAAGGCTAGGTTCAGATTTAGGGACCACCATCTGCCTCGCTGGCGCGTCCTTGAGATGCTCGAAGAGAGAATAGTCGAGATACGCTATAGGCTGGGACTCCACAATCGCCCTGTACTCCTGCTCGACAACGGGGTACGTGTAGAGCTCGTAGGGCCTGTGGGCAACTATCTTTTCTGCAGCGCGTGCACTAGGATGAGAGTAACTTACGACTTCAAGATACTGCCGTGCCTGAACTGGAAGGGAGAGCCCGTAGATGTTAGGAGGAGGCTACAAGCTAGCATGAGCTTCGAAGAGAAAGTGGAGGCTGTCGTAGACGCCATAAGAGAGGCGAACTCCCTGCGAAGACCAACGTTCTTGTTCCCTGCAAGAGACGGAATACCGTTACCAGCTAGGCGAGGGGGGCCACTCAGGCTTGGAATACCCAAGAGGAATGGCAGCCTCGACCTTCTGTCAAAGAAAGGGCTGGATACCGCTAGCTGGTATGGCTATACTGAAACACGGTGACACACTGTGGAGCCAATACACACAGTACGAGGCGAGATCCTCGTTGCCACTCCAGAGGGTCTTGAAAGGTGCATGGAGGCCTTAAAGTCGGAGCTTTGCAGCGCGAGCGTATGCGCACACCATAAGGCTCTAGCATGGATAGCCTCGGCAAGGGGCAGCTGCTTCACCCTTGCATCCGCAAGCATCAAGCAGCCACTGCAGCTGACCCCTCCGCTGGGACCACCAACGCACTCCATAAGGGTGGTAATCCGCTGCACAGAACCAACAGAAGCCATAAGGCTGATTGAAGCTCTAATGCGAGCGGCCGAAAGCTGCGGAGCAGCATTTATGATAGGAGACCAGTAGGAAGACTGTATGGAAGTGGGCGGTGATATGAATTAGCGGTCGCTGAACCGTGACGAGACTCCCATGGATTGAGCCGCTACGCTAATTTTAGCTGGACTACGACCATATGGATCGGTGTGTGCTTTGTCTGGTAGCCCACTGCGCGGCAGAGACCTGCTCTCTATTGACGACCTTTCCACAGAAGAACTCAGGCTTGTTCTAGACACAGCTGCCAGCCTTAAGAGGAGATTTTATGCGGGCGAGAGGAACCTAAACGTCCTTTCCGGGAAGGTCGTCGCACTGATCTTCGAGAAGCCAAGCACGAGGACGCGTGTCAGCATGGAGGTTGCAGCACTACAGCTGGGTGCCATCCCGTTAACGTTCAACAGGAGCGAGCTCCAACTGGGCCGCGGCGAACCCATAAAGGATACCGCGCGGGTCCTATCCAGGTACGTCGACGCCATAGCTGCAAGGGTCTATAGCCACAAATCACTAGAGGAAATGGCGGCATATGCAGACGTGCCAGTCATAAACATGCTTAGCGACCTTGAACACCCCCTGCAGGCGCTAGCCGACGCACTTACAATAGTAGAGAAGAAGGGGCGTGTGAAGGACGTCAAGGTAGTGTACCTTGGCGATGGACGAAACAACGTCGCCCACAGCTTGTTGCTGGTTATAGCAAAGCTAGGAGGCCACATAGTCGTATCCTCTCCCAGCGAGCTGAAGCCGAAGCCCGAGATCTGGAAGCTAGCCGAAAGAGCAGCCGCTGAGACGGGGGCAGTTATAGAGCACGTCGAGGACCCCAGGGAGGCCGTTAAGGGGGCAGAGGTGGTCTACACCGACGTGTGGGTCAGCATGGGAGAGGAGGCCGAGGCGGAGCGAAGGAAGGAGCTGCTCAGACCATACCAGGTCAACGCTGAGCTCATGAAGCTGGCATCGCCCAGGGCAATATTCATGCACTGCCTCCCAGCACACAGAGGAGAAGAGGTTACAGAGGAGGTTATTGAGGGTCATTGGAGCGTTGTCTGGGACCAAGCCGAGAATAGACTCCACGTTCAGAAGGCCGTACTAGCTCTGCTTCTTGGCTGACAACGCTATCTACTCAAAAACGCACCCTCTTCACAGCAACACCAAGCTCCTTAGCCAGGTTCTGTGCCTCCTCTGTCAGCCGGGGGCCTGAGCCGTAAAGCACAATCACGGGCTTTGCCCCCAAGACCTTTGCCTTCTCGGCTACCTTTGACACAACCTCACCGGTAACCTTAAGGGAGCCCTCGATCACGTCTACCGCCACAACAACCCCCTCCTTCCTCGCCACGAAGGATACCCTATCCCCTCTAACGGGGTGGTGCATCTCGACGCTGTACCCTGCTTCAATGTAGAGTCCAGCAACCTTTCCTTCAACGCCGTACTTCTCTGCAAGCTTCTTTTTGGTGAAAACGATCTCCGCCAACGTCACCTTGTGCTCACCCCTAACCGCTTCACATTTAGAGCTTTTTTAACTTTGACCGATCCAACGCAGACTGCTACCTGGTGACTGAAGACAGTGAACCTGGAAGTCCTGGGGCTCGCGGGACTGCTGCTAATAGCCAGCGGCTGGGCAATCTCACTCCAGGGTCCCCCACCACCGCTGAGGCTAAGCGTGCTCTACTTCTTAGGCAGCGTGCTACTAACTATCTACGCGCTGTTCCTAGGCGACGCCGTGTTCTTCGCGCTGAACTCTGCCGCTGCCCTGCTCAGCCTTCTCAACATCCTTAAATCTCTAAGAGGAGGAGGAGAGCATAGGTCTGCCCATGTGGTGAACAGAGATGAGCAGGAGGAGTGCTAGGAGGGGTTGGACGTCGATGCTTGGCCGCAGGCCCATCATCATAGCCTTCTCCCTTGCAGTGTTCATCGTGTCCCTGGCAGCCGGCATTTATCTGAGAACGCTTCCCTACTCCAACTACGCAGAAACGTACAACAACGCGCTCGAGCTCGGGCTCTCGCAAGATGTCGCAAAGTACGCCTATATCACTGCGAACGACCCCTGGATAACGTATTGGCTGGCCGATTACCTCCACAAGCACGGTATATCATCGTGGACGAGGTTGACTAGGAGCAACCCCGATACCCACATATTCTGGTACCCCTGGGGCAGAGACATCAGCGAGGGAGAGTACCCGTTCATACCTGTTATAGGGTCGCTTCCACCAAACGGACTGGATGTCGTGAGGTGGGTGTCACTGATCCCCGCCATTTTCGGCGCCACCTTGGTGGCTGCAGTTTATGCCGTAGGGTGGCTCCTCTGGGGCCCTATTCCGGCTGCTGTTGGCTCTGTCTTAGCCGCCGTGCTCCCTGCATCCGTGTCTAGAACCTACGTTGGCTTCGTGGAGAAGATTGGCGTAGCGATGCCCTTTCTGGTGGTGGGCTTAGGGCTGCTGACGGACTCGATGAGGAGAAGGAGCGTAGCCAGGGCTGTAGCCGCCGGCACCGTTCTAGGCTCAATAGCTTTCATCTGGGGTGGCTACGCGCTTGGAGCGTTAGCCATAGCCTCTGCAGCGCTCATGGTGCCTCTAGCCATACCCTCGTGGAGGGATCAGCTTGGGCTCTTCAAGATCCTCGCAGCCTCAGCCACAGCACTTGCTGCTGTATCCAACTTGGCAGACGCGATAGACTACGGCAAGGTCTCTCCACCGCTTACGCTCTTCCCGCTAGCAGCTGTGGCTGCTGCAGCAGCGCTCTCCTACCTTATCGGAAGGGCTGTTAAACCGAGCAAGTTTAGGAGAGCGTACTTCGGAGCGCTCTTGATCATCATAGCCGTGGGGATCGTAGTTGCCCCAAAGATAGGGCTCGGAGGACGCTACTACTTCACCATTTTGTGGCCCCTGAGGCTTGCCGGAGTCATCAAGCTAGGCAGGCTGCCAGAGACCGTTGCAGAGCATGCCGCCTACTTCAATCCGGCAAGGCCGCAAATGTTTAGAGAATTCCTGGATCGGACCAACATTGTTGGCGTGCTTACTCCCGTGGCGGCTGCCGTTGGGATATACTACGCCATCGCTAGAAGGAGGGTGGAGCTGCTGCCTCTTCATCTGACGGCTGCTGGACTCTACTACGGAGTTCTCGGAATGGCTTACCTTCTCCAGGCATCCTCCGTTGTCGGCGTGCTAGCCGTCACGTCTCTAGTGGCCCTCGTCTGGGAGAGAAAACCTTCCGAGCGCGGCAGGCCAAGAAAGAGGGCGAGGAGTGGGAGCGAAGCAAGCGACCTCAGGATGGCTGTCCTCGTCATGCTCCTGCTGAGCGTAAGCATAGGCAGCGCGTACGCTTATCACGAGAGCGCCGCCTCGTTTTCCAGGATGGTGTCGACGGCGTTTGGCTACAGCACGAGCCTCCAGAACTATGGGTGGCCATACTTCCTAGAGTGGCTCACAGCAAACACCACGAAGGATACCGTTGTCGTCACGTGGTGGGACTATGGGTACTGGATAAGCGTCGGAAGCGGCAGGCCAACGCTGGCCGACGGCGCCACATCCAACAGCACTCAGATAGAGCTGCTGGCAAAATTCTTTACATCAACTAACATGAAAGAAGCGCTTGACATACTTAGGAAGCTGAAGCTAGAGCCGGGCAAGACTCTCGTAATGGTCCACGATAACGTCCTGCTGGACCCTGTGAACGGCACTGTTGTATACACGGTAGGAACTGGGCTACCCTCCATAGACATAGCTAAGTCCTCCGCCATGCTGTATATAGCGAAGAAGACCGACCTAGGCTTCGCCGTGGGCAACGACAAGTACAAGCAGACCCTGATATACAAGATGTTTGCATCTGCACCGTTCTACATAAGGGAGGCTGGCTCCGTGTTTCCGCCTAGCGTCAGCGGCGTGGACCTGCAGGGGGTGCTCTCCGCAAACGTCACCAGGGTGTTGCTGTTCGGAGAGGTAACTGAGCCGTTCGACCTAGGGCCGCTCAAGCCGCATTTAGTGATCGTGGCGCCGTACCTAGACAGCTCGCTGAAGCCCGTGACCTTCCGGTCCGGCGGCAGTACGTACTACTTTGCATTGCTCATAGTCGTCTACGAGTGGAGTGAGGCCTCCTAGGCTTTTTCAGCCTCCCTGCACCTAGAAGATTCCCACCGGCCGCTAGGGTGTATGCGAGCAATGAGGCTGAAGCGGAGGCGCTTGAGGTCTACAAGGATACGGCTCCTGGAGCTGGCTGTCGCCGCCAGGCATGCTTCTTCGAGGCTTGGACTGGCAGCTATACGCTTAAGGAACGCCCACGCTAGGACTGGAGATAGAGAGCTTCTGAAGATGCTAGAGCGGGTGCTGAAGGCGCAGGCTGCCCTGGACATAGTCGCTACAAGGCTAGAGGCCATGGCTGACCTTGGGGCTGTTATGGGGTTCGACGTCGGCATAGTGAGAAGGGTTCTCGCAGAGGTTAGGGCATCTGCAGCCTCAATATATCCTGGCATAACCAGCATGCTCGCCGAGCTCGAGAACGCCGTTGCAGAGATAGCCGCGCTTGCTGGCGTCGATGTGGACACGGGCGAGGTAAACCAGAAGATCGATGAAGCCGTCCGGAAGATACTCGAGGAGGCTGCCACGGTTGCAGCTCACAGGGTGTCCCAGATAGCTGATAGTAGCACGTAACAGCCAAGCCTTGCTCTGTGGGATGAGCTTGCCCGCGGAGGAGACGATCCGCGAAAGAATACTAAAGCTCCTCCTGCAATCTTCAAGACCGCTCTCTGCGGCAGAGATAGCCGCCGAGCTGGGGCTCGACCCCCGTAGGGCCGAGCGCGACATATACGAGCACCTGCGCCACCTCGCAAAAACGGTCAAGCGCAGAGTGCCCGGGTACAGGATATACATGGTGCCCCCAACATGCCTCTCTTGTGGCTATGTTTTCAGCAACCTGGATAAGCCTAGGAAACCCAGCAAGTGCCCGCGGTGCAGGTCGCAGAGGATAGCACCACCACGTTTCTACATATCACGGGAGTGAAGCCGCTCTGGATTTTAGGAGGATATACGTCAGTAACTCTGGGATTCCTCTTGGGGAGAGTGAAGAAAGTACTGCTGTTCTACGATAAAGCTAGCCGGAGGCTAGTCAAGGTAGCCTACGGCTGCGACGGAGCAAAGTTGGAGGAGAAGGTTATGGATGGTGTTGGAGCACTTAGGGTAGAAACCGCCGTCGTGCTCCCGGAAGGCACCGACTACAAGATGTCCGTGATGGTTTTCGAAGGGAACGTGCAGCTTGAGAGGAGCGGCGGACTAGTCGTGGTGAGGGCAGCAGACAATGATAGTTGTTAGGCTTGAGAAAAGCAAGAGCAGGAGCGGCAAACATGCTGCTAGAAGCATAGTGCTCCTCGTATCTGACCGGGGAGAGGTTAAAGAGGCCAAGCCTGCTCAGCTGCGCAGTATCAAGCCGTTATACGCCGTCGGGGAGGCATACGAAGCAGCTTACAAGGTGTCTCCGGGACACTTTTTGGTCTACGTATACCTGGTAAAGAATCTCAGAAATCACGTGAAGGGCTACATAGAGGTCTACTCGAATGATGGTAGGCTGCTCTACCGCGCAGTGTACCGCAAGCTCAAGCTTCGCCGGAGCATGGGAGACCCAAGCTATGCATGGGCCGTGAGAAGAGTCGCAGACTACTTAAAGCTGTACGTGAAGAACACGAACCTCGGAGACGAGAAGCTGCAAAAGAGAGCGCAGAGAGTAACCCGATGACCGAGGCTTCTGTGCTGAGCGCGCAACACGTGATGTCTTCACGGACCGGGGGAGGGCGCGTTGTTCACCAGGAGAGTTGTAGAAAAGAGGCTGAAGAGGTTCCTCCTGGAGGAGGCCAGGAAGGCCAAGCTTGACCTACAGGAGATTGCAGAGTGGTTGCAGTTCTCAGCTGGCATATCAGCGCGGCCGGACTGGGGCGACATCGAGCGCAAGATCCTCGAAGCCGAGGAGATTAGTGCACAAGAGCTCGCAGCATTCCTGTTAGAGGAGGGCGTTAGGGTCGACGAGGAGAAGTGGATAGAAATCGTGAAGAGCTCGTACAAAGGGACAAAGGTCCCAAGGATGTAGCGCGCCATGGGGAGCAGTACTCTTGGAGAGGATGTTTGCTGCGAAGGCCTGGCCAGGATATGCCGTGAGACGCGCGACACGCATCACTGCACCGCTATCGTGGCCGTTCTTCTGGCTGTGAAGCTGCATGGGCCAGTGGGGCGGCGTGATCTGGCTAGAATGCTTGGTCTTGGTGAGAGGAAGGTCCGGAACATCGTCGAGAAGCTTGCGCGAGAGGGGTACCTTAGGGTTACACGTGCTGGCTCGAGCCTCTCCGAGTACGCCAAGAAGCTGCTCGGCTGCATAAGCATGATCAGCTGCAACGGTTCGACCCTATGTGGGGTTACCAGCGCTTCGTGGCAGAGATTCCTCTCCGTAGGCAGTATAGTAAGGGTGAGAGACCTCATCTTAGCCCTGATGGGCTCTACTCGCGGACTGACACTCATAGGGCTGGTTGACCCTTCAGACACGGCGATCGCTCCAGGTGTGGACCGCCTCAGAGACTTTGTGTCAAGCTCGGAGGAGCTTTGCCTCAGCAAGATTGAGCCAGGATCGCTCTTTGCGCTCTTTCGAGAGGAGAGCTGCTATACGTGCTGCGCCGCGTTTGCTCAGGCTGTCTGCTGCGAGTAACGCGCTTGCCCAGCTATCTCCCTGATTCTGGAAACCCCCTCAATAGCGTCTATCACGGCAGCCACAGCGCCTGGCACTAGGCTTCTCCACCTATCATCCCCGCTGGCCATGAGCATTCTGATTCTCTCGCCGCGCCATTCCGACCTATTCACCAGAGGAGGCGTAACGACCGTCACCCCTGCATCGGTAAAAGCTCTTCTGACTGCCGGGTTGGCCGTAGCAACAGCCTCTGCCGGGGGCACGTAGCCTAGAACGTAGCCAGCATTGCCAGCGTACACGCGGAGAGTCTGTATCGTTGCAGTGATTATTCTTGAGAGGTCTATGCCTTCTTCCTTTAGCGCCTCGCGTATCATGAGGATACGTTCGCCTGCCGTGAACGGGTTTCTCATCGTATGGCTTTCATCGGCCATACCCACTAGGATGACTACTTCCTCGTATCTTTCCAGCAGCCACTTGAGGGCGTGTAGGTGCCCATAGTGGAACGGCTGGAATCTCCCAAAGAATACAACGCGCTTTGCATTTAGCTTGACCAAGACAATCAACCTCTACCTGGGCTCCTGCCGTGCAGCGCTCAGCTACGCCACGCATATGCCTTGTCGTTAACCCACTTGCTGGTGTGGGAGGACAACTAGCCTTAAAGGGTAGCGATGGAGAAGCAGGCCTCAGAGCCCTCAAGCTGGGAGCAAGGCCAGTAGCTCCAGCACGCACAGCACGTTTCCTAGCTGCAGCACGGAGGAATGGAGTGCTAAGCAATGTGCTCTTCTTGACAGCCGGAGGAGTTATGGGTGCTAGGGAGCTGGCCTCTGCGAGCGCCAGGTTCGACGTCGTCTATGATCCGCCAGCCTGGCCTACTACTAGGATAGACACCCTGGAGACCGTGCGCAGGTGTGTGGACAGGGAAGCCGAGCTTGTAGTGTTCGTCGGAGGAGACGGCACTGCGCGCGACGTGGCTGAAGCTCTTAGGGATGCAGGTGCGCCGGAGAAGCCTGTGCTGGGTGTCCCAAGCGGGGTCAAAGTATACAGCTCGGTTTTTGCTGAAAGCCCAGAAGCGGCTGCACACGCTCTTATGGAGTGGCTCGAGACAAGGAGCACGTGCAGCGCCGAGGTCGTCGATATAGACGAGGAACTCTTCAGAAGGGGTGTGCTTTCAATAAAACTGTACGCCGTGCTCAAGACCGTGTGCTCGAGCTACATGGTCGGATCCTCGAAACAGCCAACGCGGCTAGGCTCCGACGAGGCAGAGAACCTAAAGGCTATTGCTAGGCACTTCGTTGAGCGCTACTACCGCAACTGTACCCTCTACGTAATGGGTCCAGGCCAAACCGTCAGAGCCATAGCTGAAGAGCTCGGTGTGGAGAAGACGCTGTTGGGCGTAGACGTGGTCCACTCAGGGAGGGTTCTGCTAAGGGATGCAAAGGAGAGCGAACTCTACAGGACGGTCCTAGAGCACATGAAGCGAGGCGGGAGCGTTTACGTGGTTGTCACCCCCATAGGCGGTCAGGGTTACATACTTGGGCGCGGAAACCAGCAGATCTCGCCAAGGATCCTGCGGCTTGTGGGCAGAAACAGAATATTGGTCGTCGCTACCAGATCTAAGCTTAAAAGGCTCAGAAAGCTCCGCATAGACACCGACGATCCTGAACTCAACGCCGAGCTGCGCGGCTATTTCCGTGTGATCGTTGACTATGGCGAAGAGGTGCTCGTCAAGGCCGAGTAAGGGTGTGAGGGGCTTTGATGCGCTACCGCGACGAACCCTTGTACTTGCCCAGGACTTTGTCGTATCTCATAGCCGTGTTTGCGATAGCCTTTGGGTTCGGAGGCGTGCGCGTGTTCGCGCGGATCTGGGATACACCTTCGTGGTCCAGCGGCGTACTTGTCGGCGCGCTGGTGGGCTTCTTAACCCATGAATATATACACGAGCTTGCTGCCAGGGCTTTGGGGTGCTACGCGAGGTTTACCCTTTCCAAGCTGGGGCTTGGGCTGACGTTGTTCTTCGGCGTACTCCGGTCGCTAGGCGTACCCTTCGTCGTGTTAGCGCCCGGCTACGTGTCCGTTAGGTGCCTTGCATGGGCTCCCACGATACGTGGCGAGTTCAAGATCTCGGCTGCGGGACCAGCCGCGAACATCGTGCTAGCTACGGCCGCTAAGCTAGCCAGCTGGTTGCTTGACGGCAGGTTTGCGCTCTTCGCCCATGCCTTTGCAGATATAAACGCATGGCTTGCACTGTTCAACTTGCTTCCGTTTTACCCGCTTGACGGCTCAAAGGTATTCAGAGAGAACGTGGGTGTATGGGTACTAATGTTCGCGGCTGCCGTCATTCTGGCCTATATCTTGTAAAGTCATAGTTAAGTATCCTAACACTTCAACACCCCACTGGACCGAGGCGTGTAGGGGGTGCAGGACATCTTGAGCGTGTTAATCGTAAGGGCCGAGGAGGGGAAGGTTGTCGAGAGCAGGGTAGAAGATACAAAGCTAGAGGATGCTGCGCGAGCCGCCCTGCTGAAGGCTGCCGAGACGTGGAACCCGCTTACAAGCGACTTGACAGCTGTCCGCGGGGAATTCGAGCTCCGCTACAAGCTTCCACTAGACCCCGACATCTACGACAGAATAATGGAGCTGAACTTGAATGTTATGCGCGAAGGAAATGAGGTCATAGTCAAGCTCCCAGTCATAGTTATAAGCTTTGACAACGAGTGGCTCGGCGACAAGTACAGGGACAAGAAGATCTACGTCGTGTCGCACTTCCTTGACGAGGAGTCTAGAAGGCAGGTGGAAGAGTACGCATCCGAGACGACAAAGGAACCAAAGAGCTTGGAGGGATCTGTGCCACCCCAAGAGCTCGAGATAGGCGAAGAGGAGATGAGAAGACTGGAGGAAGGGCTTAAGGAGGCCGAAGAGGAGAAGCCTAGGAGGAGGAAGAGGTCAACAAGGAAGAAGTCGAAATAATGGAATGTTACCTAGCCTTCATGAATGCTTCGAGCCTGGATCCACCTACCACTGAGTCCCATGCGAGGTTTATCGCCGATAGCAGCTGCTCTAAAGTTGTCCGGACGCTGTCAACGTACTTGTCCACGTCCACCTCCTTGAGCCTCGCTAGCTGAATTGGCTTCACGCCCTCCTTGCTCTTGACCTTGACAAAGACGACGACGTCGCCTGGCAGCACCTGGACACCATGAGCCATCAGCTGCTTTGCTGCCTTGACGTGTTGGGGTGTGTTCTTTGTGTAGGCATCCACAGGCTTGTTCAGCGCAACCTTAATTGCCAGCTCGTCAAGCGTATATTCAAGGTCCTTGAGCTTTCTGTAGATCTCACGCACCCTCGCCTTAATACTCTCACGTGCCTCTATGAAGTCTTCGGGGTTCGAGACCTTGCTAAGCGTCTCGAGTATTCCCATGAACTCCTTCTTGAGGAACTCTGGGGCATTACGTTTCTTTGCGACGAGACCCTTAACGTCCACCTTACCGTCTTCGTACACACCCACATAGTTCTTCTTAAGGCCGCTAAACGTGACGAACCTGTAGGACTTGTCCACTTCGAGCTCCAGACCGAAGCTCTCCCTAACGTACTCCTGGAGTTTCTTAAGCTTCTCTGGATCGGGATTCCATATGAAGAGGGAGTCTGTATCACCATAGAGGATCCTCAGCCCAAGCTCGCTCGCTTTGCGCAGGGTTTGGCGTATCGTATACCTGCCTATCGCCGTCACGCTCTCGGCGACAGGAGGCGCGTAGAACGGGAACGTCTCAGCCCCGAACACACCGTAGCTAGCATTAATGAAAACCTTCATCGCTGCTTGAACAGTATCGTACCACGCGCGGGCATCCTCTGAGACGGAACCGCTCTTGGCCTTTTTCTTGTAGATTCTGACACGGTAATCGCGCAGGAGACCCACGATCTGAGCTGTGAGCCCGGGGACGTTCTTGCAGACTGTGTGCCCCACGTCAGGAACCTTCACCGTCTCGCCGCCGGGACAGTGCTCGGGATTAACGGTCTCGTAGCTAAGGTTCCACTCTTTTATTATGCTGGGATACAGGCTCGCGAAGTCTAGAACCACCACGTTGAAGTAGACGCCGCTGGGAGGGTCTAGGACTATTGCTCCCTGGTACTTCTTACCCTTTATTACCGCTGATGACCTCGTTCTGCCCTTTAGGCTGGCTATCTCCTCCTTGTTCGGGATGAGATAGCCCCTCCTTCTGTGCTCCCAGTACAGCAGGCTCTTTACCCACGAGGATATCTGGCTCCTAGTGAGGTCCTCCATGGGTAGCTTGGATATCCGCATCAGAAGCACCATCAGCTTCCATACGAGGTCTCCGCCGAACTTCGTCAACTTGAGCGTTAGCTCAGCGTCGCGAAAGTTGTAGTTGACAAGCTCCGCTAGCGGTAGGTCGCCTATGTTACCTTCGACTTCTACCTTGCTCTCACCGAGCAGAGCAGAGGCTATGGCGTCAAGCGTGAACTCCTTGTAGGCGTTTCCGAAGGCGTAGCTCTGCACGGCCTTTATGCTGAAGAACTTATACAGATCTATGTGGACCCCATATTCTAGTGTGATCCTATCGCGCGCCACGCGCAGCGGTATTTGGTCGCGGGGTATTCCCAGCTTTAGGGCCCTATTGAGCAGGTAGGTTAGGTCGAAGTTGTCGCCGTTGAATGTAAGGACGACAGGGTAGCTCGATATCAGCTTGAACGCCTCGAGCAACATCGCCCGCTCCTCGTCGAAGATTTCCACGGCAACGTCACTCGCTAGCTTCGCCCGACCAGTTGCGCCTACCCTCGTAAAGTGCTCGCCAAGGACAAATACCAGCCTCAGTCCGTCGTCTGCAGCAAACGCTATGCTTATCACGGGGTAGCTCGCCGCGGATGCGTCGGGCACTCTACCCTTGAAGGGTGTGTAGACCTCTATGTCGACGGCGAGGCGCAGCGGCTTCGGGGGAGGCTGCTCGAAGTAGGGTGCCCACTCCAGGGCAACTTTTATGGTCTCCTCACGCTCGCCCTGGAAAGCCGCTCTGATCTCCTCAACCATCTTGTCGTCTAGGCTAACCTCAGCACGCCTCAGACTCCCGTTAGCAATTACGTAAAGAAGGCCAGGTACGAGCTGGTGGTCGTAGATGTAGTTGTGGTGAAACTTTATGTTGGCTTCCCAGGCCGCCGGCACTTTGCTACGCAGCTGAGGGACGACATCTGGAGTCTTCACAACTATCTTGGTCAGCCTCCGCTTCCTCCACCGGAGGAGGTCGAGCTTCTCTACAACCTCCACATGGTCAAACCCGCTGTGCCTTACGATCTGAGCGTTCTCCTGCACCTTGTCAGGCTCCAAATCCACGAGGAAGTAGGGCTTGTAACCCGTCTTGTCCGCGAAGAGGAGGATCTCGCCGCGTCCATCGTCATACAGCTTAGCCACGATTACGCCACGCTCACCGTCATAGTACGTCTGAACAAGGTAGCCTCGCTCTCCCGGCCTAGCTTCACGCGGCTTTCTAGCAGGTTGAAGCGATGACAGCATGGGCACCCTAAGCTTGCTACTAGCGTCGCCAGCCCGCGGCCAGCTGCCCGCCCTCTGTCGCTCTGAAGGCTTCTGCTGCTCCCTCGGTTGAGCTTCTGCAGCTCCCGCGCTAGCGCCGCTCCCTTCATCCTCTCGGGAAGCTCTGCGAGCACCTCCTAGAAGCTCCGTCAACAGCTTCTCCATAGCCTCCTCTGGCCGGTGCGCTGTCTCCTGCAGGTCCTGGCTACCCTTGCCAGCCTGGCTCTGCCTGCCACCTGCGGCCAGCTGCCCTTTACTCCGGCCGCCTACTGCTAGGAACTCCGTGAGATCCTTTACCTTGTGCCGCCTAGCGCCACTCCTGCCACGTTTCAACAAACGCGCCCAAGCAGTGGAATACTAACGGTAGCACCCTATAAGGCCCATAGGGCTGGGCAGAGGTGGGGAGAAGAGTTATAGAATCTCGCGCGTGGGGTGTTACTAGTGGCTGGGCCCGTAGCTCAGCCAGGATAGAGCGCCGGCCTGCGGAGCCGGAGGTCCCGGGTTCAAATCCCGGCGGGCCCGCCACCAAAAGCGTTCTAATATCACCATACCATAATCGTATCAATCGAAAACATTTGCCGCTGCTTCTTCACTTCACGGCTAACCACAGCTAACAGCATCTTTCGTGGAACCAAGCAGAACCTCACATTACTATCCCGAGGTTCTGCATACCCTCCCTAATAACGGATATAGCAAAGGCAACCATTATGAGGCCCATAAACTTGTTTATAAGGAGGGCCCCGTGGCGTCCCAGTTTTGCCACAATCGCTGTGCTTGAAAGCAGTATCGGGTACGCGACGACAAGGTTGGCTACTGTGCTTGCAACAGCCATGCCTGTGCCATATACCTCTCTGATGTAAAGCACCATAGCCACGCTGCCAGGTCCTGCAAGCAGTGGTGTAGCTAGCGGGAAAACGGCTATAGATTCGCTCCTTTCCTCCGACTTAAACCCTATCGGTGCCTCGAAGAGGTCGGCCATAGCGTATACCAGCAGCATAAGGCCAGCAGCTATTTTGAACTCCCCGGTTTCGATTCCAAGAATCTCGAAAATAATGACGCCCACAAGCACGAAGCCTAGCAGGAGGACGCCAGCACTTATGACCGCTAGTCTGATAACACTCATTCTAGCCTGTTTGTCAAGTTTTACTGTGAGAGCAGCCACGTAGGGCGATATCCCAATGGGGTCTAAGACAATAAATAGCGTCATAAAGCTGGTCACGAAGTCCCCGAGCAACCCCATTCCACTCACCCCACGCCAGTGGAACAAAAATGCAAATCAGACCCATAAAGGGTAGTATGGCTGCCTTAGGGAAAGGCAAGGAAAGGCCAGCAACGGTGTACCTAGAAGGGCAACGGCTAAGAGCCTTAGAGCTCTATATTTGCATGCCTTAGCTTCAGATCTTTCTCGGATTTGCCCAGTCGATGCATAAGCTCAACTGTCACACCATCGAGGAAAGCCATCGCAGTGTCCTCGAAGAGAGTGCCGAGTGGGGCTAAGGGTTCATGTATCCCTAGTATCTGCCTGGCAAAGTAGTCTATGTCTGGGGCAAGCTTAGTCCTGCCCGGTATCTCTACCACTATGTCAGCGAGCCTGCCAAGCGGGCTGTCAGGGTAGCTGGTAATCGCGATCACCTTGGCGCCGACCTTCTTGGCAGCCTCAGCGGCCGTAACTATCAGCTGGGTGCGGCCCGAGCCCGATATGGCCATGACGACGTCGTCTCTCCCTATGCTGGGAGTTATTGTCTCGCCGAGAACGTAGACATTGAAGCCGAGGTGCATGAGCCTCATTGCGAACGCCCTACCAACTAGGCCGCTTCTGCCAGCACCCATAACCAGCACCTTTGCACCCCTCCTGTATGCATCCTCGAGGGCCGACACCAACGCCCCGACCTGCTCGTCGCTCAGCCTATCGGCGACGCGGTCTATGAAGGCCGCTATCTCCTTCATGGTCACCTTGACGTAGTCCAACACGCACCGCCTTCCGAGGCCACCGGTCCGTAACGGTGTTTCGTGGCATGGACAAGTTATAAAGGTTAGCAGCTGTTAGCAGTGCCTTACACCAGCTCGCCGGATTACCTTTAAATATCGCTGAGGAGAAAACCACGAGCACGAACCGTTGAACTTAAGCGGGGGACCCACTATTGCTCGCAGCGGTGAAGTAGCCGGTATGAGCACAGTACTAAGCCTCCGTGGCCCTGTTAGCGAGTTCGCTAAGTTCCTCCTTGACGTGGCAGAAAAGTGGCAGCGTGAGTGGCAGCGCAGAAGGGCGTTCGAAGCTGACCCAGACCCCTCGAGGCCAAAGTTCTTCATAACAGCGGCCTTCCCGTACCCGAACAGCCCACTTCACCTTGGCCACAGCAGGACTTATACCATAACCGACGTGTACGCGCGTTTCAAGAGGATGCAAGGCTACAACGTGCTGTTCCCGATGGGGTTCCACTTCACTGGCACACCCATACTCGCCATGGCTGAAGCCATAGCCTCCGGGGACCGGGAGCTCATAGATCTCATGGTCAGCCTCTACGATGTACCAGAGCACGATCTCGACAAACTGAAGGATCCGCTCTCGATGGCTAAGTACTTCTCTGAGGAAGCCAAGAAGGCCATGATAGAAGCTGGCTACAGCATAGACTGGAGAAGGGAGTTTACAACCGTCGACGAGGAGTTCAAGCAGTTCATAACCTGGCAGTTTCTGAGGCTCAGAGAGAAGGGCTACATCAAGCAGGGCACACACCCCGTAGGTTGGTGCCCCGTACACAGCATGCCAGTAGGTATGCACGATACCAAGGGGGATACTGAGCCAGAGATAGGCGAATACACACTGATACTCTTCAGGATCGAGGACGAGGACGCGTACCTTGCTGCTGCAACTCTTAGACCCGAAACCGTGTTCGGCGTCACGAATGTGTGGGTTAACCCGGGCGCACTCTACGTCAAAGTGAGGCTGGGCAACAAGGTCGTCATTGTCAGCGAGAGGGCTGCCTTCAAGCTACGCTTCCAGAAGGACGAAGTAGAAGCTGTAGAGAGGCTGAAGGGCTCCGAGCTGGTTGCCAAGGTCGTTGTCAACCCTGCAACGGGAAGAAGGGTCCCAGTGCTTCCCGCAGAATTTGTTGACCCGAACACGGCAACCGGCGTTGTCATGAGTGTGCCGGCACATGCGCCGTACGACTATGTGGCCCTGCGTGAGCTGCTGGAGTCCGGCAAGCTTTCACAAATTGCCCCTAACGTGGACGCCTCCATGCTCGAGCCCATACCGCTGATAGAGGTCGAGGGCTACAGCGAGGTGCCAGCCCGAGACGTCGTCGAGAAGCACGGTATTAGAAGCCAGCGTGAGAGAAACAAGCTGGATGAGGCAACTAAGGAGGTCTACTCGGCAGAGTTCAGACGAGGCAGGATGAGAAGGGATCTCGCCAAGCTCCTAGAGTTCAACGTTCCTGCTGACCTAAAACCCTACGTGGAAGCCCCTGTGGTCATGGATATTGCAGGAAAGCCCGTGCCTGAGGCACGTGAGAGAACCAAGCTCTGGCTGGAGGCCCTCGGGTACGCCGACAAAATGTACGAGATCATGAATAGGCCTGTGTACTGCAGGTGCGGCACCGAGATCGTCGTGAAGGTTCTCAAGGACCAGTGGTTCATAGACTACGGTAACCCGGAGTGGAAGGAAAGCGTGTTAAAGGCTTTTGAGAGCATACGTGTAGTGCCACCGGAGATCAGGCAGGAGTTCTTGAAAACCGTTGACTGGCTCCATGAGCGCGCCGTTGCCAGAACGAGAG
The DNA here is from genome assembly GCA_040514325.1 of Thermoproteota archaeon. Taxonomy (GTDB): domain Archaea; phylum Thermoproteota; class Thermoprotei_A; order Sulfolobales; family Pyrodictiaceae; genus QNYQ01. The sequence goes on from JBEVCG010000059.1 coordinate 19,603, forward strand.
GTCTCGGAACCCCCCTACCCTGGGACAAGAACTGGATAATTGAAAGTCTCAGCGACTCTACAATATACATGGCGTTCTACACCGTAATCCACAAGATTCGCAAGTACGAGATCCATCCAAGTAAACTCGTACCCGAGTTCTGGGACTACGTTATGCTTGGCAAGGGCGACCCTGAGAAGCTCGCCAGCAGGCTAGGCGTACCGAGAGAAGTGCTGGAGGATCTCCGCTCCGAGTTCGACTACTGGTATCCACTAGACTCTAGACACAGCGGAAGGGACCTTGTACCGAACCACCTGACGTTCTTCGTGTACAACCACGTGGCATTGTTCCCTCCAGATAAGTGGCCTAAACAGATCGTGGTAAACGGCTTCGTTATGCTTGAAGGCAAGAAGATGAGCAAGAGCCTCAGGAATATCCTGCCGTTGCGGAGGGCACTTCGAATCTACGGCCCCGACACCGTGAGGGCTGCCGTGCTGGTGTCGGCCGAGCTTCTCCAGGACGCCGACTTTTCAGACGCTGTGGCGAGAAGCGTGATGGCGCAGCTAAGCAAGGTTGTCAAGCACGTCGAAAACGCTGTAGAGAGAGCGGGAGATGGGGAAGGGCGGGAAACACTGGCCGACAGATGGCTCGATTCCAGGCTTGCTATCCATGTGAAGAGCGTGGCACAGAAGCTCGAAGAGCTCCGCATCCGCGCAGCCGCGATAGAACTCCTCTACGAGATGGAGCACGACCTAGAAGCGTACCTGGATCTGAGAGGGGGGAGCATAGGGCCAGCATACAGGAGGTTCGTGGAGTCATGGGTCAAGATGCTAGCACCCATAACACCCCACATAGCCGAGGAGATGTGGCAGAGGCTGGGCCACAAGACGCTTGTATCACTTGAAACGTGGCCTGAACCCCCAGCTTACCACCCGGAGGCCATTGTAGCTGTGCACTATCTGAGGCTGCTTATTGACGATATAAAGTCGATAGCCAGGGTGATAAAGACGAAGCCGAAGAGGGCCATTGTGGTGACAGCGCCAAGGAGCTGGTGGAGGGTCTTCAGAGCTGCAGCCGAGCTTGCTGGGTCTAGGGAGGCGCTTAGGGAGACAATCAAGGCTGCACGAGAACTGGGTCTGGACGCAAAAAGGGCTCAGCGCGTAGCCAAACGGATTGTGGAGCTCGTCCAGAGACTGGATCCGGAGATCGTGAAGGATCTGCTGAAGCTTGGTGAACTCGACGAGCAGCGCGTGCTTTCTCAGAATGCTGGCTACATTGCAGCCAAGACAGGGCTGGAAGAAGTCGTAGTGCTAAACATGGAGGGGGACGCTAGGCTCCACGAGAGCTTGCCGGACGAGGCCAGAAGGAAGCTCGAAGACGTTGCCCCATTAAGGCCAGCGGTAATCCTCAAGTAGCAGCTAGATCCAAGCCTCCACATTCATTTCTTCAACACAAGGGTCCCGCCAACAACATCGATGCAGCCTAGCCTCACGTACCTTATCAGCATCTCCCTAGCTTCACGACGGCTGAGCCCCAGGCTCGATGAAAGAACATCCACAGCGTCAGGCACTCTAATTATGCCTTCCCGAGAGAACTGAGCAAGTAGATCAAGCGCGTCTCCTGTGCAGGGGCTCTCTACTTCTTCAGCGATAAAACCTCGAATCACAATATAGATTGTTGTTTGGGAAGGAGGCTCAGAGATTGTGAGCTTGTAGAGGCCTTCGCCCAGACTCTCGGCCTTAGCTTTAACAAAGCCATGTCTTCTATAGCCTCTGATATGCGTCAAGGCCACTAGGCGCGCACCCAAGTAGCCCTCTCCAGCATCCTCGCACAGAAGGATTGCGTCTCCCGGAGAGCCGCAACTCTTCACGGTGATAGATGTCCCAGTGTAGCTGGCAACTTCTTTAAGCGTTGCCGAGAGCATCTCGGGAGCCGCAACCGTAAGCTTTCCAATGAGCTGAGCCAGGGTTCCCGTAAGAGCTACTGCAACTCGCTTAGGGGAGCTGTAGAGGTAGAGCTTTTTCGCCAACAGAAGCTCAGCAAGCCTCGCCTTCAACTCGAGGCCCCACCTTCTCAGCGTAGCTCAGCCTCGTCACAGCTGTTAAGCTCAGACGGCTAAAACTCATCCTCGATGCTGAGAGACCGCCACGCTTCAGTTTAAACACAACAACCCGACACAATATAGGGTTTCACGTCAGCTTCCCGCTGCTCTCCTGCAGAGCCTGTTCGCGTGCTTGAGGCTTTTATAACCTGCTGCCCTTTTAATTCCAAGAGCCCGGAGGGCTCTGCAACAGGGCCGAGGGCCCCCGGATGAGCAGAGCCGGGACGTATTCACCGCGCACCACAAGGTTCCTTAAGCTGCTAGACGCTGCTGCAGACGGCGATACGCGTTTTAGCAAAGCAGGGCCGAGTCCTCCTAGGGGTGTGAGTTGACCCACCAGCACGCTTTATACTGCAACCAACTCGATGTAGAGCCCATGATAGTTTACAGCCACAACAGCAAGAATTCGGTGCGCCATGCAACGGGTGCAGCCCGCCTCTCCAGCCTCTGAGCTTGTGGATGCCGCCTTTCACGTCCGCTGCGCACCGTTGCACTCTTCAGCAGGGGTGAGCCGGCGATGAAGCTCCTTGCCGTGAGCGATGTACACAGCCCTAGGTACCTGATGCAGTACATGTCTGCCTTGAGCAGCCACAGGAACGACTGCAAGGAAGCACACTTCATAGTGTGGGCGGGCGACATGATTGACCGAGGCCGTGTCCGCGCGTTTGACCCGCTGGTGAAGTACACGAAGAGAATGTGCCCAGAATCCGAGATAGTAGCCGTGTTTGGCAACGACGAGTACATGGATCGTGAGGACGAGATAGAGCGGAGCTACGGCGAGGTGAGGTGGCTTAATGACACCTATCACGTGTATAGCGTAGACAACACTACCATAGCGTTTTACGGCACGCGGGGAGTGCTTGATAGACCAACTAGGTGGCAAAGGAGGCACATTCCCTTAATACAGAGGATCTACGAGGTCAAGCTGGAGAAGCTTCGCGAGAACCTTCTGAAGCTCAGGGACATAGCCGACGTAATTGTTGTGGTGATGCACTATGCACCCTCCTACAAAGTAATGGAGGGTGAACCTCAGACTGCCTGGCCAGAAATGGGGAGTAGCCGCGTTGAGAGGGTCCTTCTGGAGACTAAGCCGGACATAGTTATACACGGGCACTTACACAATGCAAAGCGTCTGGACAACAATATAAGCGGTATCCGGGTCTACAACGTTGCATTTCCCGCACGCAACGATCTGACCCTGATAGAGCTCTGATCTCCAAAGCGCTGCTCAGAGAGTTAGCAGCAAGCGTACTCAGCCAGCCGCCACACCATCATCGGTTTCCTCGCAGGGTTGGGACTATCATCACATGCCGAGAGGCTCCACTTTAGGTGGCTCGCGGGTCTCTAATTAAGAGCACTGCTCTCTTGGAATCCACGTGACTGCAACACCAAAATATCTCTGACACGGGAAAGACCTCGGGAAAGGAACTTGTACGTTGATGTGCATGCTCACCTGTACGAGTACAGCCAAGACGAGCTTAAAAAGCACGTCAGCGACGACATGGTACTTGTCGTTGTGGCGGAGGACTACGAAAGCTCCAAGAAGTCCCTTGAGCTGGCTAGAAGCCATGACAACATTGTACCCTGCGTGGGGCTTCATCCATGGAACATCAAGGACCTTGATTCGGCACTGAGGGAGGCAGAGAAGATACTCAAGCTTGCTGGCGATAACGACGTAAGGTGCCTGGGGGAAGTGGGCCTCGACACAAAGTTCGTCGGGGAAACTATAGAGATTCAAATGCGTGTGCTCAGGGTATTCCTTGAATACGCCGAGCGCGTAGGAGACATCTCTCTAAACCTCCACACCGCCGGTACCTGGCAGCAGGTGCTCGAGTTGATCCGGGGGCTCCCCGTGAGGGCTGCAAACTTCCACTGGTACACAGGCCCGCAACACCTGCTCGAGGAGATAGAGAGACAGGGGTACACGATATCGATCAACCCAGCCGTCAAGGTACAGGAGAAGCACCGAGTAATAGCCAAGGTAGCGCCGCTCGAAATCATTCTTACCGAGAGCGACTCCCCATATAAGTACCGCGGGCTAGAGCTGACGCCACTAATGGTGAAGGAAACCGTTGCAGTTATAGCCGAGCTGAAGCATATGAGGCAGGAAGATGTGGCTGCAAAGGTGTACGAGAACTTCATGAAAAGGTACGGCTACCTTCTCGAGCTAAAGGAAGCGAAAATCACGTGAACGTTGCCTGTGCCCGTAACCGCGTCGGGTCTAGCTCCTGAGAACGCTTTCATCAACTATTCCTCTGTAAGCCTCGTAGTATATCGGGGAGGACTTAAGCAGCTTGATGTTCCTCACATACTTGGAGTCGGGACCGATAGCATCCTCACCATGAAGCTTAGCGTACTCCTCCAGCGGTATGCCGTACCTTCTTATAATGGAGTCCCTGTATATGTCGGAGAGAACGTTGTACGTGCAGAATGGTATTATCCTTCCGTCGGGAGAGAGGTAATGTATATCGCATCTCATAACTCTCTCAACATCGTAGTTATACTGATCCATGAAGTGCATGTTCCCGAGGAAGAGCATCTTGTAGTGCAGCTCGCCAAGCGCCTCGTAGTTCCTCTTAACGAAGATGTTGAGTAGCAGCTTTGTTATCTTGAGGTTCTTCGGAACCTTGCTCCTATCGACGAATTTAGGCAAGTCCTTAGCTATTGTTGCTAGCTTCAGCGTCTTCCTTAGGCCGCTCATCGAGGTGAACCTGTCCCTCAGAAGCTCCTCGGTCTTGCTCTCCATATACTCTATGAAGCCCTCAACGTCGAAGAACTCCGTTATGGGTATGAACCTTACAGGGACACCATCGGGTCCCCGCTCAACGAACACATAGGTTGCTGAGCCGCAGGCTGGATGGTTACCCATGCAGGACTTCAGCTCGCCCGTCATGGACTCCACGAAGTACGAGAACTTGGCTGCAACGGGTATAGGGAACCACGCATCAGCCGGTATCTGGCCATCCGTCTGTTCCTCTACCCACTTGAGAACATCCGGTATCGTTACTCTGTACTTTCTCCTCTCCTCCTTCTTCATTCTACCCGTTAGACTAACTGGCTGGAAGTTGACGCCGCGGACCACATCTATATGCTTACCTGCGAACTTGATTATCTTGCCCAGCTCGTGTTCGTTAACGCCCCTTATCACGGTAGGAACAAGAACTACACTTGTCATACCCGCTCTTCTAAACGTTTCAAGGGTGTAGGGTGCTTCCCAGTGATTCTTTGGATTAGTCTGCGGCGTAACACCGTCGAAACTCATGTATATGGTGTTGGTGCCTGCCTCCCTAAGCTGCTTGGCGTATGCTATAGCGTGTTCGGGGCCCTTCTCTATCCACAGCTTCGCGAAGGTTATGCCGTGCGTATTTATTTGGATGTGGCGTACGCCCTCCTCCTTGAGGAGCTTAACTATCTCTGGGAGGTCAGGCCTCAGCGTTGGCTCGCCACCTGTTATCTGAACGGCCATTGTCATTCCCTGCTGCTTGTAGCGCCTGATCATGTACCTTATCTGCTCCAGGGTGGGCTCGTAAACCACTCCCATCTTCTCCGCGTAGAAGAAGCAGTACCAGCAGCTTAGGTCACACCTATTGGTGACTACCAGATTCGCTAGTGCTGTTGGGTTCTTGTGCCTTGGACAGAGGCCACAGTTGAACGGGCAGGGCGCGTTCAGCTTGACGTAGGGACGCACGCCTATGCTCTCTTCCTCGTACTTCATAAATCGCCAGTATATTCTTGAGTCGCCAAAGTAGAGCTCCTCGAACGTTCCATGGACTGGACAAGTCTTCCTAATGTACACTGCATTGCCGTGCTCAAAGATGACGGCAGGCACCAGTCTGGTGCAGTGGGGGCAGACGCTCGTTGTATACCCCACAAGCTTTTCGCCCTCACGAAGCTTAGGCACGGGACCGCCTACATCGATCTTCCTTCCCTCTATCTCCACGAATCCCTGCTTCGTGTCGAACTTGGCTGGAGCCTCCAGCACCCGCGACTCGTCCCCCGGCGCTTCGCGTTGCTCAAGAAGTTTCAGCGTCAACTGCATCACCGTGCTAAGCGCTCTTTTCACATGTGTTGATGTTAGCTACATGTATAAAAAGCTGAGGCCGCCTCGTATAGCTGTCGTTCATCAGTCTCCTCGATCAGAAATGCTCTGTCCGCTTAGCTCGCGTCAGCAAGCAAACCCACCCACGTCAACGTACTTCAATACCTGCGAGTTGCCCACCGCACCTACGATGTCTCTTCTGGAGCGAAGCGGTCTATTTGCTGCTAAGGCCAACGCGGCCGTACTGCCAAGGAGTTTTGAGAGAGCTGATATGCTAGACCTATTAGCGTCAAGGGGAACTGGGAGCCCTCTTACGCTCCGCGAGGAGTAGCCGTAGATTGCTACATCGATCACCCCCGGCTGCTCGAGCCTGCACGGAATCTCGACAACGAGCGGGTAGCTTCCAGCCTGCCTTGCGAACGTGACTCCCGACCTGCTATCATAGCCCTCTACGTAGAGATGTTTGAGTATGGTTCCGGGCGGCACAAGCCTCCTAAGAAACTTGGCGGAAAGCTTGGCGACCTCCTCCCTAAAGATGTGAATAAGCCTCTCATGCTTCCTAACCAGCCTGGTGCCAACGGAAGCCATTGCCGTTCCAGGGAGCACAAGGACCTTTCTCACGTTTATCCTTCTAACGAGGAGTCCCTCCTCGTATATCGTGCGGAGGAGCTTAAGGTTGAGTTCATAGGTACGCCTAGTCTCGCCCTTGAGGCCCAAAACGAAGTTTATCCCGGGGAGGAGCTCCGGCATACCATTGTAGCCGCGAGCAGCACCTATCTCGTTTATTACTCTAACAGCCTCAAGAGCCTCCTCAAAGGTCGTCTTCAAGTTGTTCTCTCGCACTACAACCGGATCCACACTCTCCACGCCAAGAGCGGCAACGTCGCCCGGCGTATGGTACTGGACCAGCAGCTTCATGACCTCTCTGGACTCAGCCGGATAGAGGACTATTGTTTTTGGGTTTACGTTATCTATGTGCAGCGTCAACAAGCCTGGCGCAGCAGCACGCGCACCGACTAGCAGACGTTTTATAACCTCTGGATTCGGCCGTGGCCACTCCTCGACCCCAAGCTCGGGGCTGCCGTAGACGAGGAAGTCTGCCTGACGGCCTATGCGGAAGTGTCTAACTCCCATTCGGTGCAGAGCCTCAATCTCCCTAACAACATCCTCTACTGGCCGCTGGAGGGGTTTCCCGTAAAGTTTGGTAGCACAGAAGGAGCACCCTCCAGTCAACCATCTGCTGCAGCTGCGGTACGTTTCTATCTCTGCTATGAGGTTGTAGCCGTAGTTTGGGTGTTGCTCTACTATCTTAGCCCCCTTGATCGCCATCTTTCCCAAGAGCCTAACATCGTCTAAAGTGGCCCATGTCCTAGCCTTTTCCAAACCCTCACTAAACAACTCGTAAACGTACGCCTCGGGATCGCCTGTGACTATGACGTCGAAGTTTTCCCTAACCTCCTTGGGCAGCTTTGCAACCGTCCCACCCTCATTGCCAATACCCCATCTAGCTGCCGCGCCAACGAGGATCTTAACGGGCTTCTCCAGAATTCGGAACCACGTCTTCAGCTCATCCAGCCTTATTGGCTCTCCGCCGAGGTAACGTCCTGGGACTATTGCCCCCGCAATAACTACGACCAGGTCGTAATTGCTAGCCCGATTGAGAAATTCCTGGATATTCTTTCTCGCTTCATCGACTGTTAGGTAGTGAATCATTGTCGAGGGCTCCTGCACCCATATCGCACCTGCTATGTAGCGGGGGTACACGTCAATGTACGGCGGTACACCGAAACCTGCAGGCTCGTCAGTGTAACCATCTACTATGAGGACCTTCGAGTACACCATAGTGCATGTACCTCAGCTAACAGGTTCGAAGAGTATGCCCAGCCTCCTAGCCTGCTCGTAAGCTAGCTCCATCTCACGGGGAGAAGGTCTTCTGGCAAGCTCGGGCCACCTCCGCGGGTATTTCGCCACAAGGTTCTCAGGTCTGTACTGCTCCATTATGTTTACAAGTATCCTGTCCTTTGGAAGGTTTGACGCAATCCACTCAAGGACCTTCATCGTACAGCAACTTAGGTGGCCGGGCAAGACGAGATGCCTTATTATCATGTCCCCGCTCTCTGCAGCCAGCTTTAAATTGCGCGTAACCACTTCCATGTATCTGGGTACTGCTGAGAGCCTAGCAGCGCACTTGTCGTTGCCGTACTTGAAGTCAGGAAGCCATATGTCTATTATGTCCGTTAGCACAAGCATAGCCTCTAAGCTCATGTACATGTTGCTGTTCCACAGCTGCGGAACGTTTACATCAAGATAAAGCATCGACTCCACTATGGTGTGGAGGCTCGGCGTGGGATCGCCGCCGACGTGATTTATGTTACGAGCACCGTGAAGCCTCAGCTGAGCCTGTATCTGCGCAAGCCTCTTTGCATCAACGACATCCCCAGACCTTGGACTCTGCTGGCTTATGTCGAAATTCTGGCAGAAGACGCACGTGAAGTTACATCCTCCGTAGAATATCGTTCCACTAGGCACGAGCGGCGACTCCTCACCTAGGTGGTGGAACCAGCTGTGAACGTAAGTCTTCAGAGGAACCCTGCATGCCCCAATTCTTCGCGTTCTGTCGACCCTGCATCTTCTCTCGCAGAGATTGCATGGATTTGCCAGACGCTGAGCTATCAAAGCATCAACGTGAAGCAGAGAAACCTTAGGCTTGGCTTTAAACTCCCTTCGATAGTCCTCTAGTGTTAGCTGTAAGTTTCTCGCCTTCGCCCAAAGAGATCTATGCTCCCTAACATAGCGTTCCCTTATCCTGAGCAGCTCTTCAAGGCCAAGAGTTTGAAGACTTTTCTCATCCTCGTCCACCTCAACTACTTTGGCCAGCATGAACTTGGCCGGCGCCTGATCGGTCATTACGCTGTAGTACCACCTAAGACGCTCAAGAACCTCGGGATGGCTCCACACGTGGATCGCATCTGGCCTAATGCGCATCCACACATACTCTGGGGCAAACCTCTCAAAAAAAGCCAAGGCACCTCCCCGTGCCGATTAATGAGCTACCCTAGCTACTCTTTCACTGCCCCTCTGACCTCTCTCTTAGTATTTTGTAGGCCTCCCACGGCGAGAGAGAGGCATAGTGCCTAGCCAGCTCAAGGAGCTCTTCGAGCTCCTCCTCTGTAGCATAGTCGATGGGCTCGTTTAGATTTCCATGCTCGCTCCAGCGTCTATGAAGGGTTTCAACAAGGGCTACTACCTTGGGATCGCTGTAAAATGCTGCCTTGTTTAACTGAGGCATCCTGTCCACTATATCAAGGACCCTATCACGCTTGGACATCACTTTACCCTCCTCTTGGAGGCGGGCTCTATAACCTCTTTTGGGGCTTTCTCGAACGGCTCAAGGTACTTCCTTAGCACCTTCGGTATTATAACGGTGCCGTCCGGCTCCTGGAAGTTCTCTAGGATGGCTGTTATGGTTCTTGTCGAAGCTATGGCTGTTGAGTTCAGTGTATGGACGAGTTCGCGCCTCATATCCCTTCTAACCAGACGAATGTTGAGCCTGTAAGACTGCCAGTCTGTTGTATTGCTTGCGCTCACGAGCTCTCTGTACCTTCCCTGTGCTGGCATCCAAGCTTCAAGATCGTACTTCTTAGCTGCAGGAAGGCCCAGCTCTCCTGAAGCCACGTTTACAACCCTGTACGGTATGCCGAGCCCCTGGTACAGCTCCTCGGCATTGGATATGAGTTCCTCGAGAATTTGCCAGCTTTCCTCGGGCTTTGCGAACACGAACTGCTCAACCTTGTGGAACTGGTGCACCCTGAATATGCCCTTGAGATCTCTGTTTCCTGCGCCGGCTTCCTTCCTAAAGCAGGGGCTAACGCCCACGAGCTTCACAGGGAGGTCATCCTCGAACAGCTCCTCGTTCATGTAGAGGGCTGCAAGAGGGTGCTCGGCTGTAGCTATCAGGTACAGATCCTCACCCTCTATCTTGTATATTGCATCCTCAAATGTCTGGAGATCTATGACTCCTGAGATAGCCTTGTGGCGAAGCATGTAGGGAGGGAGCACTAGGCGATAGCCCTTCGATGTTAGCTTATCTATAGCGTAGAGTAGGAGCGCAAAGTCCAGCCAAACTAGATCATCGAAGAGGTAGTAGAACCGGGACCCGGCAACCTCAGCAGCCTTTGCAGTATCGCCTAGCCTTAGCACGTTCTCGAGCATGTCAGCATGTCCTATAGGCTTCCAATCTATAACTTCGTACTCCACGTTGAAGCCGTACCTGGCTGTCTGCTGCCTAAAGAGCTCCACATATTCAATGTACACCTTCGGCTTGCCCCAGAACCTGATAGGAACGTTGTAGTCGTCGCTTGGGCCAACGGGAACTGACGGGTGAACTATGTTCGGCAGAGAGAGGAGGACACGTGCTCTTTCCTCTTCAACGTCCCTAAGCCTCTTTTCGAGCTCTTCGCGTTCGCGTATCAATCTCTTGGCTTCTTCGATCAGTCTGCTCTTTTTCTGCGGGTCTCTCTCCTTAGCTATTGCCTCTGTTAGTTTATTGTGCATGTGCCGTATCTCGTCCACCTGACGCTTCAGCTTCCTCCACAAGGTATCAAGCTCAACAGCCCTATCTACCAGGCTCCCGTCCATTCCCCGCTTCCTTAGACTGTCCTTTAGCTCCTCAGGGTTCTCTCTGAGCATGCGGAGTATGCTCCAGCTCATCGACCAACCCCCGATACAACTTCATACAACTGCCCTGCAGGGATGGGGGTCAGAGGTGGTGGTCCCCTCCTCATTTTGTAAGAGCACGGGGATCAGGTGCCAACCTTCTCTTCACACCCATCAGGGCCAGCCAATCAGCAAGGCAACACTGTTAGCTTAGCTCTGCGAACCGTACATCTCCTCATAACGCTTAATCCATTCCTCGACTACATCATAGCCGAAAAGTTCCATTAGCATCTTGCGGCCTTCAGACGTCACGCGACGAGGATCCCATGGCGTTTCAACGTCAACCTCAACCTCGACGTCCTTAATTTCTGGCACTGCCTGGCGTACTGCTTCCTCGACCATAATCGCAAGTGTAGAAGCTACCGGACATCCAGGAGCCGTAACACCTATCCGCAGCCTTACACGAAGATCGTCTGTCACTTCGAGGCTATATATTAGCCCGAGATCGTAGATGTTGACGGGTATCTCTGGATCATAGACAGTTCTGAGCGCTTCTATCACCTTCTTCTTAACTTCCTCTCGATCCACCTGTGCCACCTTCAAACGCACCAAGGCTTTCTAGGGTTAAAGCAAACCCTTATCTACGCTTTTCTGCGCAGGTTCGGAGAGCCCTCGCCGCAACGATATATGAGATCAGCGGCGAGGCCACTACAACTGCTACACCAAGAGTTAGTAATGTCACTGAAGTTTGCTTCTTCCCGACATAAGCTAAGTATATGCCTAGTAAGGCCAGAGGCACCATGATGGCGTTGAGCAGTAGGATCCCCCTCAAAAAGATGCTCTGCGCTGAGACGTCTTTCAGCCTACCTCACCCCGTCTTTAACTTTTCTACCTCTCTCGCCACTGCCTCCAGAACCTTGTTGGCTAGCGCTTCTGCCTCCTCACACCTTTCAGCGGAAGCTAGCACCTTGACCTCGACCCTAGGCTCCTGTGTTTCGTGACCTAGCGGATGCGTCTTGACGTAGCAGCTGTCACACAGCGAAGCAGCTTTACGCACCAGCGGAGCTAGCGTGGACTCAGGGACACCTTCGATCGTCAATCCCCTCTCCCTAACGCATAGCTTGGGAAGAATTGGCTCAAGCTTCTGGAGGACCCAGGGGAACATTGCCTCCATTTCCCTCGGAACACCAGGAAGCGAGAACAGGTGGACGCCACGGTAGTTGACATACATTCCCGGTGCTGCTCCCACAGGGTTTGGTATGGGCTCAGCATCCTTAACGAGGTAGGCCATCTTCACCCTTTCGCGGGTGAGCGGGAGGCCACGTTTCGCGTAGAACTCTCTTACCATTAGTAGAGCTTGTTCATTTAGTACAAGGGGCAGGCCAAGCCCTGCAGCAATACCTTCTATCGTCATATCGTCATCTGTTGGTCCTAACCCCCCCGTAGTCACTACCACATCGACATTGCTTACAGCATCGCGCACCGTTACGGCTATATCATCTATGGAGTCAGGGATCACCAGTATCCTCTTCACATTAACGCCTCTTAGGGTAAGCTCCCTTGCTATCCACGCGCCGTTCGAGTTCACTATTCTTCCCACGAGTAGCTCGTTCCCTATGTTTACTATCCAAGCTCTAGGTCTGTACAAGACCGACACACCCAAAAGCTTCCTAGCCCCACAATCTATAATTGCGCGCCGCCCTCCCGACGTCCCCGTACGGGGTTAGGATGAGGGGAGGGAACTTTACCTTAACCATTCAGATTAAATCGCTACTGCTCCGCGATGATGCTGACTCCTCGAGGCCGACGATATCGATAGCCAATCCTGGACCGTGCTTCTTGCTTGCCAGCCTGTACTAATCGTTACACCGTTAGTGGCAGCCGAGATAACGAGATAGCTCTAGCCTAAAATGGTAAAGAATTGTGTGGAGGGTAAGAACACGCTAGTATAGAAGGACCAGCTTGTGTTCCCTCTCGTCTAGGGGGTTAACATCAAAGCAGTACTTCACTGTCATAAACTCCCTTCGGTACTCGGCAACCTCTGCCGCTACCTTCTTCGAATCTTCCTTCTTTATGAGTACTCTAGCGATGAAGCGCGCAATATCCTTCATGTTGTCCTCCTTCATCCCGAACCTTGTCATCTCCTGGACGCCCAGCCTTAACCCGCTTGGATCCTTTATGGCGTCGGGCGGGTCGTATGGGAGGAGGTTCTTGTTGACTATTATGTTAGCATCCTCAAGGAGCACTGCCGCCTTTGCACCGCCACCCTGCGGGCGAACGTCGAGCACAACCTGGTGGCTCTTGGTGTAGCCAAGGTGCTCTCCCAGGACCTTGAACCCCTCGGCTGCGAGAGCTTCCGCCAAAGCTTTCGCGTTCCTAACCACCTGGTCCGCGTAAGCTTCGCCGAAGTGCTTCATTTCGACCGCTGTTATGGCGAGAGCCGGCAATCTGTGCAGGTGATGATTGCTGACGAAGAGCGGGAATATTGCTCTGCCTATCCTCTTGAAGAGCTCCTCGTCCCTAGTAGCTACGATACCGCCCTGCGGTCCCGGGAACGTCTTGTGGGTCGAGGCCGTTAGAACGTCTGCTCCGTGCTCGAGAGGGTTCCTCCACCTCTTGCCCACTATGAGGCCGAGCACGTGGGCGGCGTCGTAGACGAGCTTCGCGCCAACAGAATGTGCTGCATCGGCTATCTCCTTCACGGGATGGGGGAAGAGGTAGACACTACCGCCGAGAACAGCAAATGCTGGCTTGACCTCTTCTATCAGTTTTGTGGCACGGTCAACATCGACGTTCATGTTCTCGGCATCATATGGCATCTCAATATGTTCTATGCACAGAGCACCAAGGGTACCGAACTTGGTATGGCTTACGTGCGCACCCGCTTGAACCGGGGCTATGACGGCTTTTGAGCCGCAGCCCCCGAGAACACGGAAGACAGAGGCGTTTGCGACCGTGCCGCTAACGGGGCGGGGATCCACCAGAGCACCACCGAGGAGCTCGCCCATGAGGCTAGCAGCCTTCACCTCCACCTCGTCGACGAACCTTGTACCCTGATAGTACCTCTTGAAAGGCTTGCCCTCTGCGTAGCGGTGCATCATATCCGTCACGTATGCTGCCTCCGCAAGAGGGCTCATAACGTTCTCGCTTGCTATCAAATTTATCGTCTCATACCTTCGCCATCTATTGTGCTTCATAGTGGTTTCAAGGATCTCTCTTGCCTCTACGGGAAGCTTTGAGAAAGCATAATCCCAGAAGGACGACACTACCGGCACCACAACCACACATACACCTTGTACAGTAAAAACCCTCTCGGTACATGCTTCAAATAAGTTTAGTAAAGTACGCTAAAAGATAAAATGAAGAACGTACGGTACTACGACAGCCTCCAGACAAGGCAAACGGAAGCATTTTCGTATACGCTTCAAGCCTACCATGTAGGATTCGCTGTTTGTATGGAGGTGAGGGGCTTATGTGCCTGCTAGCCAGAATACTTTCGGTGGGGTCTCCCAGTGCCTGTGGAAGCGGCTTACTTTGACCCTAATATAACGCTTGCAGCAGAAGCTGCAAGCTATCCGCTTGGAGCCGGTAGCGCTGTGGACGCAGAGGTTATCGTTTACGGGGGCCTTGACCCGGTAACGGACGAGCTAATCCAGGCTACACGTAAAGCTGCCGAGGTCCTGGAGAGAGATTACGGTGTCATCGTCACGGTCGAGCCCAAGATTGTGTGGTGGAGCTTCGCTCCAAATACGTCATTTGTATTTGGTCCAGAGCTTCCTGTGCTCGAGATCAACGGTATACCCGTGGTTGAAGGACGTGCAGCCGCTCCAGAGGAGATTGTCGACTACGTGCTTAGCTTACTTGGAGAGAGAGGACGTATGGGGCTACCCCCACGCAGTGTAAACATCAGAGAGCACTTTGATATAGCTGCTGTGGTGAGTTAGCCTTTGTAATCTACATTTTGGCTTTTCGTAGAAGCTCCTGCAGTTGCACCCTCTAAGACTTGTTGAAAGCTTCCTGCACTCAAGCAGACAGGAGACGACCGAGGACGCTCTGCATAGAGAATCCTCCATGTCTGCTCCTTCACACAGAGAAAGAAGCAGCGTGGCCGAGAACATGTCGCCAGCACCAGTTGTCCTTGTGCCTTTAACGGGATCAGCCGCAACGTAAAGGAGAGCGCCGCCGGAATCCCACGCAACTGAACCACTGCTGCCCAGCGTTAACACCAGTTGGGGGAAACTGGCTGCAAGCACCTCGAGGACTTCCACGTTGTACACGTTGTAATTTAGATCTTCGATGCTCGCTTTTGCAACAATCGTGCCGGCCCCGTGCACTAGCGCATGCAACACTGCTGCTACGCCGACATCCAGCCTTGTCTCTATACTCCTTGAGACCCATCCAGCAACTCTGAAGAACCCTTGAAGATCTGCAAGGGCTACCCTATAGTGGTGAAGCCTCGCAAGGACATCCGATCCCACATCCCAGTAGACAGGAGAAAGAAGGAGGGCCTCGCCTCCCAGCCATAATGTGTCGGCCTTGCACTCGCGTAAAACCTTGAGAGACCTACTACCATCCTCAGCTTCGTCTATGTCAAACACTAAGTAGCACGAGGGTTTCGGGCGCGATCCTCTAGGGTAGCCACCCATGTCGATTGGCGCTGGAACTCGCAGCTCGGCGGAGGCCTCTATGGACTCTAGAGCTTTCCACGCATAGTATAAAGGACCGCCGAGTATCTTGTCACCTTCAACTACATCATAAGTTGGCAGAGAGATTACGTCAATGCTACACTTCGTCAAGTTCCTCTTCTTCCCCCTCCCCCATCTCCTCAGACGGCATGTAGCCAGTAGGAGTAGCGTGCCTTCTGGTAACGTGCGATATTATGTGGTAAACGAGATCCCTTTCGGAGAAAAAGTACGAAGAGCTTTCAGACAAGCCACATATAGGGCATGCATACAGCTTCGTCGAAGCATCTCGGGGCACTTTAAGCTTTACACCATCTACTTCAATCTCTGCCTCTTCCCACTTGGGTTCCCATTGGAGGGACAGACTCCATCACCTCTTTGATTCTAGGCTTGCCAAGTACTCGTTGTACAGGTTCTGTGCAGCCGCAATCCATCTGGACAGCTGCTCAGGCTGCTCAGGGTAGCTTTCATAGTGGTTCTTGATCTTCTTCATATAGTCGGCGACCAGCTTAAGCTTTGACAGCAGCGAGGGCCTACCGAGGCCGCGAAGGAGTATCATTGCTTTCTCTACTATGCTTAGCCTTATGTCTCCAGCCGAGCTTGTGTAGTAAACGTCTTGCTCCGGTATCAGCTTGTTCTTCATGCCATACTCTATGTCCTCGTTGGGGAGCATCTGGAGAAACCTTCTGAAGACGTCGAGTGCTGCTTGACGGGCTCCCACTGCCTTCATGTAGTTGACGTTTAAGCTCCAGAGCCCTTTGGACGTAAAGTCCCCCCTTTCGAAGGCCTCCTCTATGGCCCTAGCAGCAAAGTACGCTGCCCTAAAGCTGTAGCCCATCCCTCCACCGTGCAAGGGGTTTACAGTGTACCCAGCGTCTCCGATCACCACAATACCGGGACCAACCATACTGTTGGAAGGGTGCCGGGTTGGCAGAGGAGCGCCAGCACCTCTCTTTACAACGTATTTACGGCTTAGTAGCGCGTGTTTCGTAAGCTTTTCTTTATACAGCCTCAGGGGGTTGGGGTATCCCTTCCCGTTCTGCACTCCAAGCCCCACGTTGGCAGCCGTGCTGGACTCCGGGAAGAACCACCAATACCCCCCAGGAGCCACATCCTGGTTCAAGTATATCCTTATGATGTCAGGCCTCTCTATGGTGAAGTCCTCGTACTCTATAACCTCCCTATAGGCAACCTCGTAGTCCGTAGGTTCTATGTCCTCATAGACTGGCCATTCCTTCGGCAACCTTAGCCTTATTACGCGCGAGAACCCTGTTGCCTCGACAACAACCTTTGCCCGAACGTAGACTTTCCCTTTACCGCCTTTCAGCAAAACGCCTGCAACCTTTCCATTCTCAATGATGGGGGCCAAGATGCTGGTCTTCAGAAGGATATCGGCACCCCTATCCATTGCCTCCTTTATCAGCCAGCGGCCCATTTCCCCTCTGTCAATAATGTAGCCTTCGCCTAGTATCCTGTAGCGCACATTCTCGCTAGGGCTAAAGATGTCTATGCCGCTGACACGGTTCTTTATCACCCTGCTGGGCAGCTCTGGCAGATGAGCTTCGCGTGGATGATGAGCGCCTATAGCATCACCGCAAGGCTTACCCCAGAGCGAGCCCCAATCCCGCTGGTCAACACCCAAAACCTTTATGCCTAGCCTGGCGAGGTGCCATAGAGCCGTTGCTCCCGCAGGTCCGAGGCCAGCTACCACAACATCGTAGCTCTCCTCCACACCATTTCACCTGCCGCATCCATACTGACAGCGGAAAATGCTCCTAGAAGTGGTTTGCGCCACGACCATCCACGTGTATGCACCCTCGTGTAACGTAGCAAAAGTTGCAGTAATCATCAAGAGGACCGTAACGTATGGCAGATTCTCCTGCGTTCAACAACGGAGATAAAAGCATAATACCTTATCGTCTGCACTCCTCTGGTATAAGGGTGACAGCATGTCGTTCTTCAGGAGAAGGAGGTGGTGGATAGACGAATTCTTTGAAGATCTTGAGGAGATGCTGCGTGACATGGAACGCATGATGGAGCGCTTCTTTGAAGATGTGGAGAGAAGTAGAATTTACATGAGGCCGGGGGAGACCAGCGTTAGGGGACCCATCGTCTACGGGTTCCGCATAACTATAGGTCCAGACGGTAAGCCTATCGTAGAGGAGTTCGGCAACGTTAAGCGTGTAGGCAGGAGGACCATTGTAGAGGAGGAAATGGAGCCTTTAGTTGACGTTATTGACGAGAAGGACCGCGTCGTGGTAGTGGCCGAGATGCCCGGCGTTGACAAGGATAAAATAGACCTCACTATACGAGACAGGAAGCTTATAATCAAGGCTAGGGGCCGCGACCGAAGCTATTACAAGGAGGTGGATCTACCGGCTAAAGTTAAGGCTGAAACTGCCAAGGCTAAGTACAACAATGGCGTCCTTGAGGTCACGGTAGAGAAGGAGAAGCCTGAAACCAAGGAGGAGGGCATAAAAGTCAAGGTGGAGTAATAGCCGGATGTACACGCTGCATGAACAGGCCCGGCGAGCCTCTTCTCTGCCTCCCCGCAAATGCCCCTATCTACTCGTCTTCTTTTCAACTACAACTTTGTCCGAGGCTATGGCGCTCGTGCCTGTGGGATCGTCTATTACCAGGGTAAATCTCCTCTTACCCTCTTTAGCTTCGTTAATAGCATTCTCAGCACTCTTGCAGGCATCTGCGTGGCTGTCCTTCTCGCGTCCCCGCTCTTTGCAGAGCACTGCCAAGATCCTTAGGAACCGTTCAAGAACGCCCTCGACCGTCGTTATGAAGCCTGTCGAAGCGGGGCCGGGCGTCATTTCAAGCCCAAGCTCGGGCACTCTTACTGTGGCGTATGGTGACACCACTACAAGTGCTCTGAGATCCCTATCGCCATCTACGCTTAGCTTAAGCACCGTGGGGCCATGCGATTCGAGAAGCCGGGCATCTGTGAACTTGTAGCCGCAGGTGCTGCACCGCCCCACCGAGATAACCGTTTCACCGAATAGCGGGACCTCGTAGAGGTAGTCTACTAGCTCTAGGGTCTCGTTTCCACATACTGGACAGAATATCTTATGCCTAGCAAGGAGCTTCAACCCTGCCACGATCGGCTGCCTCCATCTCAGCACGGATGTACTACCTTAGTCCAGCTTTACAGTTTTACCTCCGCGTTGTTCCACATCCTGCACAAATCCCGCAAGGCCAAATAGAGATGCTTCTTTTCCATGGATTGGCTTCTCTGCAGCGCGTTCCCCTGGTATTACCGCAACCCCCTTTAAACGAAAGCCTCAACTCTCAAAGAAGGAGGCTCTAGCCATGTTGCAACAAACTATGGAAGTAAAGCTATTCATTTCTCAGCCATCGTACACTTCATAGTGCGGCGGTGATTCTTGGAAGAGGGGAGGCAGGCAGAGCACTTCTACCTTCCCATAGGCTCACCCAAGAAGGTGGTAAGCGTAAAGCTAGAAGTAGAGATAGTAGATGAGATGGACAAGCTCTGGCGTGCCCTTGGTTACAGTTCTCGCAGCGACTTCATAAGAGAGGCCATTCTAGCTTACATGCAGCTCCTTAAAAACTCCACAACGCTAAGTACCAGCAGCAAAGAGGCAGCAGATGAGGAGGCTCCAGACAAAACTACTGGGTGATCGAAGCTTCGTTAAGCTCTATATCAAGCTATTCTCTCCTGCTCTTTCTCCGTGACAGTACCTCCTTCCTTATGCCCTCCAGAACCTCCCTAAGTGATTGAGCGCACTCCTCGAAGTCCGATATAAGCTTGTTTATGACCTTCTCCGGGTCATCTACGTAGTACTTGAATCTGGGCCTGCCTATCCTCGATGCGCGCTCCCGCGTTCTGTTCACGAAGCCTAGCTCCATAAGCTTTGACAACCCTCTGTTTATCGTAGCCTTCGTGAGTCCCAAGGCTCGCGTCAGATCGTCTACCGTGTATTCGCCATCCTCTAGAAGCTTGAATAGTATTGTTGCGTCTGTTTCGCTGAGATCGTAGCAAAACCTCAATGCCTCGGCGAGTATCGTCTCCCTTCCCGTGGGAAGCTTAAGCCTCTTAGATATGTATTCAACCAAGGGAGGACCCCTTTCGCCCCTCTAAATTGATGATTTAGGTGACCTACGTAATATATTTTTTCATTGTATCGATATACGAATACTAATGCAACGACTAGAGAACGCCCTGTACAGCTAGCTAAAGCGCTTCAAGAAGTTTCTGATGTCACAGCAACCCTAGAAGCCGTGGTGTAACGAACACCTCAACCGCTGCTGCAACAGCCAGCAACAAGATAGATAGTGAAAGTTCTGAGAGAGAGCGGGCGAGTCTCAGCTTCAGCGATGGATCATCCCTAGCGAGTAGCAGCCTTGACGAGGAAGTCGCCGAGAGTATTAGAGCATACACCTCGATAATCCCGTGCGGTGCTAGAGAGAGCACAACCGCTGGAAGAGGGGTGCCAGACCTTAGCGCAACCGCAGATACTGTGCCAACAACATAGCCGTTCACGCCGAGCAGCACGAGAGCCGGAATGACAAGAAGACCCAGAACAAACAGCAAAGCAGAAACTTGCACGTTGTTGGACAGCACAAGCACGTATGCCTCAAGATCGCTGAGCTCCGTGATTCTAGAAAACTCGCGTGCCACCTCGCTCGCTATCTGCTGGCTTGGATATAGGACACCAAGCAATAGACCTGCAGCGAAGGATGCACCTGCAAGCCCTCTAACCGGCATCCCCAAAGCACACACCCAACCGGGTAGTAAGACGAAGACGAATCACAGAGCTTTAACGCCACATCAGCATTTTACCGTTAATACACACAGGCCTCTTATAGGTGGTGAGGGTAAGCGTTAGCATGGGTTAGCGTAGAGCCGGCTGTGATGAGCGATTCCGGTTCCGAGAGCTTAGATGCGGGCCTATGAGGATCCGTGTGAGGGCTGATCCCTAGCAGGTCAGCGAAGGACCACGCAGCCATCGCACCGTCTACACCGGTGCGTACTGCTTGTAGGGGCTTCATCATCCAGGAAGACTGCATCCTGCAGGATAGCTATAAGGGTGCTCTGAATCTATCGCGTGGGTAGGAGTGCAGCTTGAGTTCAAGAGGATCTCTAGTTTTCGCAGACGGCCACCTTCATGTTAACCCCGTTAGGGGGCTGGGTGCTTCAGAGGTAGCCCGAAGGTTCGCCCGAGCTGGTGGGTGGTTTGCAGCCGTTGTCTCGCTGCCTCCCTGGCACTATGGCATAGACCCTGTCGAGGAGGAGCTCAAGGCGTACGAAAAGCTCCTCGAACATCATCTCCTTGAGTGCAAGCGCTTCAGGGAAGCTGGTGTAAAGACCGCCTGTATAGCCGGATTCCATCCAGCTGAGGTCGACAGGCTAATCTCAATGGGTATGCCGCCGGAAAAGGTACTGGATCTTGGCACCAACGTGGTGCATATGCTGTATAAAGCCTGCAGAGAAGGAAAGCTGGATGGCATTGGAGAGGTTGGAAGGCAGCACTACAAGACAGCGCCTGAA
This sequence comes from Thermoproteota archaeon, assembly GCA_040514325.1. GTDB lineage: Archaea > Thermoproteota > Thermoprotei_A > Sulfolobales > Pyrodictiaceae > QNYQ01. Next base: position 40,578 of record JBEVCG010000059.1, read on the forward strand.
AGGCTGGCGGTGGCCCTCGTTGTTGCGCTTGAGGCCGTCGAGCTTGCCGTAGAGGCAGGGTGCGTGGTGCACCTGCATCTTGAGAGCTACGGCGCGCTGACCGCCGACACCACCGACTACCTTATACGTAAAGTGCTGCATAGCACTGCCACCCTTAAACGTGTGGTCTTCCACCACGCGAGCGTCAAGCTGGCCGCGCGAGCGGTTGAGCTGGGGTATTCTGCAACAGTGCCAGGCTTTGCTAAGGCCCTTGAGCAGGCTTTCAAGGCTATTGGGCCTAGGTTTGTGCCGGAGTCGGACTACATCGACGATACCAGGCGGGGATGCACCGTTCTTTGCCCATGGGAGCTTGTCCAGAATGAGCTCCATCTGCTAGAGCAAGGAGTTGTTGGTGAGGAAGAGCTTCTGAAGGTCAATGTAGACGAGGTGGTCAAGGTATATGGTGTAGAGCCGCCCTAATCGCTACCACCTACGCTAAAAGCTATGTCGACAACCCTCAGCGCCTCGGCGCCGTCCAGCTTCGTCGTTACCAGGTACCTTTCCGATACAGCCCTTAGATCGGGGTTGTTACCGTTGATCATAACAGTGTGAAGGCGCGCCTTTGCCCTGCTGAGGCTTCGCCTTATCATCTCAGTTGCAACCCTATCCTCTCCATCGGTTATGAGCACTATATCTGAAGGCCTCCTACCCCTGCTCCTCGATATTATGTCCTCAGCTGCCGTGATTATTGCCCGAGTTATGTCGGTGCCGCCGTTAGCCCTAACTCGGGCAAGGTACTCTAGCATCTTTACAATGTCGCGACCATGCACCCGCTTAGAAAAGTAAAATGGAGGATAGGGTATGCTGTCAAAGAACCTTATGTAGAACTCTCGGCCCTCTTTGACGGCTCTACGGGCAAGCGCGATTGTAACCGCCTTGGCCCAGAGGCTCTTCATCCCCATCATGCTGCCGCTTTTATCCAGGAGCACGTAGAATGGGCCGTAGTCCTCCTTCACAACCTTACGATAAAGCAGAAGCTGCCTTTCAGCGAACTTGGCAACGAAAAGCTCTTCCGGAAGAGCTAGCTCCGTCGGCACAACCCTTTCGAGATCGGATCCTATCTCGTAGCCGTCTAGCTCACCGCGGCTGCTTGGTTTCTTTCTGACGGCTATTTTAGAGTCAAGGTTCTCGATAGTTTTAAGGGCTTCAAGGATCATTCGGACATCGGAGTTCTTGGCCAGCTTGATTACCTCATCCACAGAATCATCCAAATTGAGCATAGAAGCGTTGCCAGCGCTAAACTTAGAAGCCAAACTTGTAATCTCATGAGTGCTTTCGGCTATCTCCTTGACTTCCTCCAAAGCCTTGTCGACGTAGTCTTTCAGCTTTTCCTCGCGCTGCTGAGCATCCTCGTTGCCCAGTGAGCCTGCATCGTTAGAATCCACGCCACCGCTCTGCTGGGAAAGAATCTTGGCAATGGCGTGCACCATTACTGCCGCCGCCACCATGCTCGAAACAGAGTCTGCCAACGTACTTCTTCGAGCTTCAATGAACTTTTTGGAGGAAACCATGGTTTTGAGTAGAGAGAGCTTTAGGAGTTCTCGCTCGTTATCCGCAGCGCCCTTATCTATAATAGGATATGGTAGGAAGAACGCGTAGTAAACGGAGGCCGCAAACTCCTCGTCGAGATCGCGTGGAATATCGTTTTCTCCCATAAGTTTTCTTGCTAGGGATAGAACCCGCTGTCCCCTGTATTTGACGGGAGGATCCTCGTAGTTAATTCCTCTCACTCGCGGCATGCTACATACCCAGCTTGTACGATATCTTGTCAAGCAACTCATCTATCTCTCTAAGGACACTCTCCGCTAAGGCTTGAACCTGTCTATCTTCAGTTTCTTGCATCATTGTAAGTATTCTGCTTTTAGCTATCTTCAGGCTTCTGAAGAGGTCGACCAGCCTCGGATCATAGCTTCTCATTGCCTCTACAAGTCTTGCCGCTTCGCGCACATTGGAGCGTATGTCTTTTAGCTCCCTGATGTACCTCTCCGGCATCCTTAGCTCCTCAGATAGTATGATGTTTATCTTGTCGAAGTCTTCCAGCTCGCGTGGAGCAATATACTTTAGCACGGTTAGATCCCGTTCTTCCGCCTTCATTCTGCCCTCAAGGAGAGCGTGGGCGGCCACAACCTTCTGAGCCTTTGCCTTCCTTCTGTCTGTTAGGTGTATACCCCTCTCTTCTAGGACAGCGAGTATCCTAAGAAGCTTAGGCTTAACACTGGCTATGTCGACTTCAAACACCATCTTATGCAACGTTCTTATTTCGTTCATGGTGAGTATAGGAGAGGGCTTCTCAACAAGACCCGCTTCAAGTCTCCATCCAGCATCTAGCAGTTGGGACCACATGCTCTCGGGGAGAGGGCGCGCATATTGCCTTATGAGAAATCTATCGTAAATCGCCTCCAGCTCCGGCTCCTCTGGAACGCGGTTTGAGGCTCCTATAAGCGTCCACAACGGAACCTTGATCTCTGTATATCCGTCATACCACACCCGCTCCTGCATTATGCTTAGCATAGCATTTAGAACGGCCGAGTTGGCATTGAACACTTCGTCGAGGAACACCACCTCGGCCTCTGGCAGCTTGCCATGCGTTATACGAACATACTTGCCCTCTCTGAGCGATTTCAGGTCGAGAGGGCCGAAGAGCTCGCTTGGCTCTGTGTACTTTGTTAGAAGGTATTTGAAAAAGCGTGCATTTATCAAGTCGGCCGCACGGCGCGCTAGGGCAGACTTTGCCGTTCCCGGCTCACCCAGCAGGATTACGTGCTCGCCAACAAGAATCGACAATGTTATAGCCTTTGCCTCATCCTCTCTCCCCACGAACGGCTCTAGAAGCTTCTTGTAGAACTCTGATAGCTTTGCGAGGAGGCTGCGAGTCTCCCACGTTAGCTGCTTGCTTTCCTGTTGGACCATACCGCTCCAGAGCCCCAGGTAAGTCTGCTGCGCTTCCCTGGTGATATATTTAGTGGCGTAAGGGTACCATAAATGTAGGATGACGAGCCCGGTTTTCAGCTGAGTGCTTGCAGTGACGAGGAGTTGCTCTGCTGACAGCGGGAGCTTACGCTTAAAACTAGAGGATTCCAGCCAAGCTACAGCCCGCTTTGTCTAGCGTAACGGGTCAGCAACCGGTGCAGTCGTCACCTGTCTGGAGACGGGAGTTCTCTTCATACCCAAGGCCGAAGTAGGGAAGGCTACTATTTTAAAGCCTCCATATTACTACTTAAGATCCCAAATCTACGGGAAGCTAGCAGCTAGACCATGTTGTCCGTACACTCCGTAGCGGAATGACGATAATTGCACGTCGCTGAGCACGCAGGTTGGCATGAAGACCCTCCACCGGGGCTGACCGCTTCTCGTTTAGACAGCCGTTGATCCTTCATAGCCTTAAATAGGCTGCAGCACGAGAGATACACGCGGGCTGCACGGCTTGACGCAGATTAGTTCTGATACTAGGCGGATAGCTGAATGTATACGCTACATTGCAGAGGAACCCTACATCGTCCTAGTAAATGCCTGCGATGAGGCATTTAACGTGCGCTTTATTGATGTGGAATACACCATAGCTGTAAGGTCCGAGACCACCCCGGAAGACAAACGCGGGATGGAGCATGCTGCTCGTAAAAGGATAACCGAGAGAGTGCGCGTCGATAAGAAGCTTCAGCCTGGCACCAAGCTAAGCCTTTACTTCGGCCCGACAAGAAACATAGAGGAGGTCTACGTGGTTGTGGATTATGGAAGGGGCCAGTATCGCGTGAAGGTCAGACAAGAGGTAAAAGAGGATGAGAATAAGGAGGGAGGCAAAGCGTAGCTTTCTCGAGGCTCTACAGCAAGAAGTCAGCCCCATTACACTGCCAGCGTTGCTATAGTACCGTGAAGCTGGCTGGGAAACCGCCTAATGATGTAGACAGGGCGCGTTGCCTAACGTTTTATGCCATGTTCGTCCTTGACTGACCTTTTCCGTGTCTCTCAGCATAGTTCTCCAAAAGGTCTGCCGCCCGCGATACAACCCCCCTAACGCACCTTGATGTGCACTCCCGCACACACTCTTCATCTGAGCCGCATCCTTCGTCGTAGATGCAGCGAGACCTGCACTGATTCTCTTTAGGCACAACAACGTATATGTTGTACCTGGAACCAGCCCTAACGACATCAAAGGCTAGAGAGAGCTTTAGGCTGCTCAATAAGCGCATCACAGCGTTCCTACTATCTACACCGTCCTGGAACACAAAGGCACCAAACCTCCTCAAAGACTGAGCCATTCTACGCGCTAATAATGCTAGATCGGGCTCCTTCACGCTTTCAGCCCCGCTGTGGTTTTAGTTTCTACACCAAGAGTAGTTATGGGGTTTGGTCGTTGTGTTCAAGCTACGGCTGCATGGACTGCATTGCCAGCGTGGGAGCGTCAGCGGTAGCGATTGCTGTACCTCTCCGCTTGTTTGGCAGACGGATCATAGATACCACATGCGAGGCTTCTCCTAAGGCATGTCAAGCCCTGAGAGCTACCTTCAAGATAGCTTACGGAGGCCTCGTTGTAGCTCTAGCCATCGCCCTTCTTAGGGCATTGCTGTGTACGGCCGGGTAGCAGTGCATGAACACCTAAGGCATCAAGCTTAATAGCTAACATCATCTCTGTGAAACGTGAATTGAGTGGTATGGTCACCGCTTCAGAGCTTGGCCAATGACATGGTGTTAGGCTTTGACCAGAGTACGTATACCCGTGCCGCACCTTGAAGGACTAGCTGCTGTGGGCAAGCTGCAAAGCTTCAGAGTAGAGGACTGCCCCGTTCCTGGCCGCAAGAAAATCGTAGCTGTATCAAATGATGGAAACCTCTACGAGACGAAATGCCTCGATGAGCGCAGCGTGAAACACGTTGTATTATTCCTAAACATTTCAAAAAACCTTTCCCGACTTCAAGTCCAGAGCGGCAACACAGAAAAAGGAGAAGACGAGCTGTGAAAGATGAACGCACACGGTGGAGAGACCATGGGTAGAAAGATGAGAATGACCTTGCCCAAGAAGGAGCAGGACTTAGAGAAGGTGGTCAAGGAGGTACAGTCTGTAGAACATGAGCACCATCACCACCACCATCACCACGAGGAGGGGCTTGACGAGCTTCTGCATACAATAGATGTTCTCCTTGATACAATGAATTCGAGGATAACTGACCTCGAAGAAAAGATGGAGTTCCTGCGTGATGAAGTTAAACTCGTATACAAGTTGCTCTCGCTAGCTGTTAAAGGGATAGTCGCCGAGAGCAGCACAGAGAAGGAAAAGATTTTGAACGAGATGGTGGCCCTGCTAGAATCTGGCAGCAAAACTAAGAAAGCAAATAATTAATAATTACAAAATCATGATATCGGCATCAGATATGTGGGAAGCCGTGACTCTCTAGGGCCTATGGCTATTGCATCTACCTTCTCATCGCCAACCGAAACGGATGCTGCCACACCCCTCACGTAAAAACGGCCACCGGCAAAGAGGCGTGGAACGTAGAAGCCATCGTATACCACCACAGCTGTTCCGTGAGTATCCCAAGCCAAATGTGGATAATCGCCCAGTGATCGCTGGTAGGGTTCTATGCTTACAATGCGCTCTACTACTTGTCCGGTTACCTCAAATACCCGGCGCTCTGGGAGCTTGCGCAGCTCCACGTCCGATATAGAGAGGGAGAACACCCTCTCTCCGATCTTAAATCTCCGCCACTTCACGTAGTGTGCCACGATTACTTCTAGCGGGACTCCTCTGGCAGCAGCTTCCCTTTCTAGCCAGTGCTGCACAAAATCAAGACCGCCTTCAGGGACAAAGGCGTTCAGCGCGTCAACCACAGCGTAGCAATGCGGCTTGGATACGTCCAGCACCAAATCGACATCAGAGTAGGCCTTCAGGGAACCCATTAGAAGAGACCCTGTCACATAGATGCAGCTGGTAAATTTACCTCCTAGGAAAGACACCAAGACCTCAAGCTCTGGAACGACATCGACCAGTCGTGGCAAATGTTGTGCTGCTAGGAGTGGGTCACAGTGCACAGCAGGTTTCCCGGAGGCCTTGTAGAGCTTCAACTTTATACCATACTGTGGAACATCCTCTGAGAACAAATCGACCTTGGCGAGGGCCGCATGAACCTCAAGCGTGGAGTAGCTTCCAATTAGCCTCCTGGTGCTTCCCTCAACCAGTGCCAGCACAGCATAAGGGTCAGGCCCAAGGTACTTTGGTATGACTACCCAAAGGCCATAGCCAAGGTTTCTCACAAGTGTATAAGCTGTCGACGTCTCCTCGTCAACCACGATAGAATGAGGCTGCAGTCTCGCATCTGCATCTACATGCTGCATTCTAGCGCACCAAGGAGGAGAGAACCACACCATTAGCGGGTTCCCAGTATGCAAACTGGAGACTCCCAAAGCTTGCTCCCTTAATGCCCTTTTAGTCTGTTTAGATGATAAGCCAAGAAACACTGCAACCGGTTAGAGTAGGCCACCGGGTGAAGACCGCTTCGATTTCAAACTAAGGAACAGTTTCAAACTCTAATCGTAAAAACTAACACAAGTTACAGCCACAAAGAACAGCACCCCATAATCTTATGCATAATCTCATTAACGATACCAAGATATTTTGTCAAGGCAGGTATACCCGGAGGCAGGGGCACCTTGAATACAGAAGTGGCAAGCGGCAAACCAAGGCGGATGCTCCCGAGGAGGGGCTTAGTCATACGACCCTTTGACCCCTGGTCCAGCCCTCTATGCACGTGTCCTGTTAAATATTCTCTGAACCCCTACACGGGTTGTAGCCACTTCTGCACCTACTGTTATGCTACAAGCTATATCGGGCGTAGGCCCAGCACGCCTAAGAAGGACATCATCGAGAAAGTGTTAGCCGATCTCAAGAAGCTGGATCCACGTTTCCACATAGACATGTCAACAAGCAGTGACCCTTACCCTCCAGAAGAGGAGAGATTCAAAATCACACACAAGATTCTCAGTATGATAGGTCCCCTAGGCTACAGAGTGCTGATAATAACAAAGGGTAGCCTCGTTGCGAGGGACGTTGACATAATATCGCAGAGCAACGTAGCCGTAACGATAACCATTACCACGATAGAGAGAGATATTGCCAGGAGGCTCGAGGTGGGAGCACCTTTACCTGAAGAGCGCCTCTCAGCCATGAGAAGGCTAAGCGAGGCAGGAGTTCCGGTTGGACTTCGCCTTGATCCCATTCTTCCATACTTGACAGACGACGAGAAGATGATCCGGGAGCTCCTTGAAGCCGCAAGGGAGGCTGGCTCACAGTTTGTGGTTACATCGGTGTACAAGGCGCGACCTGACAACCTCAGGCGCGTCACAAAGGCTTTTCCCGAGCTTACAAGCAGGTACGAGGTGATATACAAGAAAGAGGGCAGATGGATGCATGGCTACTGGTATGCACCGGCTAACCTTAGAAGACGGATCCTGGAGCTCGTACGCAGAGAGGCCGTTAAGCTCGGAATGGAATTTGCAACGTGCCGGGAGGGCTTCCCCGACATGAATACCGCTCCCACATGCGACGGTTCGCATCTGATACCGTCCAGGATAAGCCCCAAGCTTGCACTACAAGCTAGAGTAAGCAACTACTTATACGATTAATGTCAGATGTCAGCATAGGGAGTTGACTGCCTGCAGCTCTTTCAGCGCATTATCCGTCTTAAACCGTTTGCAAGCCTTTTGACCTGGCTTACAACAAGAGCTGGAGGAGGCCACACCTTCACATCAACCTTACCTTTGCATACATTGCATATGCGTACTACTGGCGAAACCTGGACGGAACACTCCTCGCAAACGGGCCCTCCACAGACAGCACAGCTGGCCACAGATAGTCGCAACCCACAGACGCTGCACAGACTTTCTCTGCAAACTGAACACAGACCCTGCGAGCTGAAGTGCCTGCTGCACACTTTTCTCTTGCACAACTTGCATGTGTAGAGACCCAGTTCCTCTCTCCCGCAAAGTTCACATCCAACCAGAAGCAAACACCCCTTGGCTCACTCTTCCTCTTCTTCCTCCTCTCCCTCCTCTGGAGCTGATACCTCCTCTTCCCCCTCCTCTTCGCCTATGACGTGTCTTTTACGGACTTGGAGCTGCTGAACTATCTCTTCAGCCCTTCTTGCCATCTTCTCAGCATTCTTAGAGGAGCGGGCATGTATCTTGGCAACATACATGTCATCGTTCAGAGGCTCTATGAGCACAACGGCGTCGCCGCTTTCAACATGAAGCCGCGCAGCAAAGCGGGTAGCCTTTGAAGCAGGGACAAGGACCTCTTTTACGTACCTGTAACCCTTCACGGAGGGCTTGGAAACGCTCACGGCAACTATTCCATACGGCGACGAAGCAGCCCTTCTCGACTTTCTCTTTCTGCCACCCTGCTTTATAGCGTAAACTTCCTTGACAAGGAGCCAGCCATCACCGTGTTTAATGTACACCTTCAACTTTCTCAGACCTCTGCTAAACGATTTCGGAACCAGAGTAATATATGTGCTCAAACTAGAGGGCCAGAACACCAAGCCTATCCGATATTACACCCCTCCTTGCCAGATTCTCGTATGTTCTCCAAATCCTCCTAACAGTAACAAACTTGACGTTAAACCCTTGGCTGCTTAGGAAGTCAAGAACCGCCTCCGGAAACTCGTCGGGGGTTCCTTGGAAGCCCCGAAGTACAGTTACTACCGCATTGACAACATCCCGCGATGTTGGGTAGGGCTTCCGCCTGTATTTCTTCCGCTTACCTTCGCCATCATATGATGCTGCCTGCCTCACCTCCTCTAGAACGTCCTCTGGTACGTAATCAAGGGGGTCGCCACCTTCCGACTCAACCACGGCGCTCAACCTACCCTTACTGTGTATACAACCCGCCTTCTATGTTTACCGCGCGAATCCACCGTAACGTCCTCAGCGCTCACATCGATTCTGAGCGTTCCTCGGTAAACTCGCTTCAGCTCTCTAAGTATCCTTGATGCTGCTGCCTTGCTGGAGAGGTATATGTCGGCACCATTCTTGTGCTCAACTATATCGATTATCGATTTGGCTACATTCGCGCTTTCGTCAAGGACAGGCAACAAGCTGCGTGCCAGCTCACGAACGGGGATCCCACGCACCCTCACGAGGACCTTGTGGTCCCCGCTCCTAGCCACCTTGCACGAAGGGCACACAACAGGATTGAGCCTTATTGTCACCTTCTTGGATAATTTGATTTCTTTGTCAAATCCTTTTAGCTTTACTTTAAAGTTGATGGAAAGCTGCGAGCGCCATGAGGGGTCTGTTAGGTATTCATAGCCCAATATGCCGTACGACTCTACATAGTCGGAACATCTCCTTGCGGGAAGGTAGTGAAGAACGTAGTTGTCAATAGCGTCACGAAAATCGCCCCCTGGCATCCACCTGTGACCCACCCGAATGGCGCCACAAAATTTGCAATAATCCACCGACAAGTTCTCACTTATGCAAACCAGATCGTGTGTTTCCATAAAGCAGCTAATACAAATGAAGCCTAACCTTACCTCAGAGGCCGTGAGTGGGCGACCACACCGTATGCATACGGACATGCTACCTTTTCCGGGCACGTACATTTGCAAGAGCACCTTGTAGACTATATAGTAGGACTTTCGTGGCAGTACTTATCTGATCCCCCTTCCCGCAAACGTCTGGGCTGGGCTTTCTACCCGACGCTAAAGCGGCGACAACGTTAAAACGTCCTCGTCTCTGCCGAAAAGTCCGGCGATTAGAACAAACGTGATGAGATAGACCCGGTCAGAGTGTCACGCTATGATGTATCCTAGTCCAGCTGATTGCCTAGGGCTCTAGTATATAATGCTTAGAGCTGAGTCTTACCTGCTCAACACCTCAATCTATACCCACTGCTGCAGAGAGGTGTTTTATGGGAGCAGCTTTGTATGCAGAGGCGGAGGACGTAAGTCTTAGAGCAGTTCATAGCTTTCCGGGAGTTGACAAACGGATTAGCCTACTTGAACTCGTTGAAGATGCCGTGTACTTTGCATCAGTGTACAGTATGCTAGCTAGGCTCGGACTAAAGTGCGGGGCATGTTTGGAAGAATATTACGAAACTTTGGCCAAAATCGTCCAGCTAAGCGAGCTCCCCTACTACGAAAATGCAGCATACTATGCAAGTTTGAAGACGCGCGCACCTCCAGAGGTGGTTGATGAGCTAGGCGAGGAGGGATTTCATCAATTGCTGGAGTACTTGCTTAATGGGGGTACAAGGAGGGAGAACCTAGCTGAGGTGGTAATGGAGCTGTCAGATATGCTAAAGAGCGGCGAGGAGCTGAAGAACTATATTGAAGAGGCTATCAGGAAGGATGATGTCAATCTCCTAAAAGCTGTGGGCTTGCTTATGTTAGCAATTCCTCCAAGAGCTGGTGAGACATGAAGAGGGGAGGTGTACGTTTAAACGCTCTTATCGAAAAACTCGTTGAGGTTGTCCTAAGAGGAGCCGCAGGTATGAAATACGATGACAGCGTGCTTCCTACAGCGCTCAGAGAACGCATACCTAATCTGATCTCCCGGATAGCAACCCAGCTTCGTGAGGACAGCAACGGGATACTAAGGTGCAAGGTATGCGGACGAGGACCTTTCACGAAGCGTGGCTTCTACCTCCACGCTAAACGCATCCATAGCGACTATGTATCTGAGCTTGTAAGGGAGGAGATAGAAGGTATCGTATGGGAAGCCAAGCTGGGCAGCGATAGAGGGCGCGACGCTGGTTAGGCATGGTGGACTAATGCACAATGGGCTCTCAGTAGGGGTGGAGCACGCTCATCAAATCGCATTTGGAGTCTCTCATCACTAGCTCCACGATACGCCTTATCTGGCCTCTAGAAATAAAGTTTGCAAGATACGTAGGAATTGCCTTACCCCTCACTTCTCCAAGTCGCTGTTGAGCATGATTATACGTGGCCCTCGATCCGTTATCAGCATGAGACCTTGCACGTCGTCCTCAACTTCCACTTTACCGGCGAACACGTAGTAGTTTCCTCGCACCTTGTACCTCTTCCCATTAGAGATGGAGCCCTGAGCATCATTCAACGAGCTTTTGCTGAGCAGGACAACCTCCTTCAGCAAGGCAGGCACAGGATAAAGGAGTGTAAGCGATCCTCTAAGGGTGCTAATAATGCTGAACTCCTCCGCCTTACCCTCTACGCTTCTTTTAACAATCATAACATAGTTGGGCGTATTCTTGTACCTCTCCTTCAGCTCAGCCACCACGTCTATTATGTCCTCATCCAATGATCTTTCTTCAACCCGTTCAAGCGTAAGGGCTGTTAGCCTCACTTTCTTTCCTAGGCTAAGCTCGACCTCTCGGTAGTATTCTATTATGATTGGAGGCAGAGCGTGCACCCCCTCTGTCCTGCTGTGTTACCTACATTTTAGTGTTGCTTGAGCAGGTTTACATTGACGCAGAGGTTTTCACAGCTGTTTAGCAGAGAAGGGGAAAGCGTCTGAGGGCTAGCATCGATGCTTTTCTCCCATAAGATTGGGAAAAGAAGCAATGAAGAAGCAGCTTTATAGCAGCTCTATCTCTTGTAACCAATCTTCCTCAGAAATGATCGCCTCTCCGCTATATCTTCGTCACCCTCAACACCTAATGGCGTGTACCCGTCTACGACACCTAATACTGCACGCCCCTGATTAGTCTCTGCGACTATAACCTGCAGCGGATTAGCCGTTGCCGCATAGATAGTGACAACCTCCTGCACGTTCTTAATCGCGTTTAGCACGTTGATAGGCCAGGCGTCTCGAATGTAGATCACGAAGAGGTGGCCAGCACCTATCTTCTTGGCCGTTTCTATGGCTGCTTTCCTTAGCTCTTCATCATTACCTTCGTGGCGTATGAGCCTCTTCTGGCTAGCTTCACAAAACGCCAATCCAAATCTTATATTTGGTACACTTGTTACTAACGCCTCATACAGATCTTCCACTGTTTTTATAAAATGTGCATGACCTATGATGATGTTAGCACCCTCCGGTATGCTTACATCCACGACTTCAATACGTATACCTCCAGACGACGTAGACATGCATAACCACCCTTTCCCATCTATGCCTCTAAGAGAATATAGTGGATAGACAGAAATCGTATTTTATTGTATCTTGCTCCCTAGCCACAGATAGCCTCATAACGGGATCCACATAGGATATAGCAGGTTACAGCAAGGCTGGAAAGTATGAGGTGATGGGATGTGGGCAAAAGGAAGGATTTCCTCAGACACATAGTAAATTACATCCTTGCGTCAACTGATGTACCTAGACAAGTAGCCGAGGACATCAAAAGGCTCGTAGGCAAAGCCGAAGATAAATACAAGTTTGACGCGTTTTCCGGCAATCCGCAGATGCTGGCCGCCTACCTAAGAAGCACGGACTTTGATGATGTAATAGCAGCAGCTAGGTCAGATACCAGTGGAAGGGCAATAAAGGCGCTTAAAGCAATACTGGAAGAAGCGATGCAAGCTTACGCCGATTTGAGCGACGTAGTTAGTGCGATTAAGCAGCGCCTATCGGAACTAAAAGACCAGGCAGACGACAGAGACGACAGAGCATCTCAACCAAAGGACAAAAGTCTGGCTACAACCCCTCTAAATACCGAGTAAATAAATCTTGCAACGTCAACATAGCCTCGAACATTGCCACCCAGCCACTTCTTCAGCATATGGGTGGAGAGGGACGACATGGCCCACGCAAGCATAGGTTGAGGCATACTGCGCGAAATCCTTATTAAGACGTTATGTGCAGCGACTTCCCTTCTAACGTCTTTTAGAACCCGCATAGCCCAATCCACGTTCTTGCCAGCACCACCTAAAAGGTGGGAAGCAGCAATCGCCGTTAAAACTGCCGGCCGTATACCTTCACCACCCAAGCTTAGAACGTAGCCCCCAGCTTCCCCCACGCTCAGTATGTTACCCTTCCTTGGACGGATCCTAGGAGCTATATTGACTATAGAGAACCTGCCATCGCGAAAGCCTCCATGAATCTTCAGATGCTTTCTTAGCACCCTTGTTGCGATATGCTTGGGATTGCTAACGCCCACAAAACCGCCACCCACGTTAATCTCATCTCCGTGCGGGAAAGCCCACACGAGACCTATCGAACGCCCCCCATTGATGAACATCACTGCAGTATTGGGGTCGATATCGCCACGAGCCCTGCTGTAAGCACGCCACACAACAACCGGTATTCCAGGCATCGCATAAGGGCCCCTAGCATCTATGACGAGATCGTGGGAGGATACCAACTTCTTTGGATGTACGCCATGCACCCTAAGCTCCAGGCCTTCACGAAGCCTATTTACCCACTCAGACTTGTCAATTGACACCCAAATGGGATCGCGAAACGCAGCTTTCGCGATAGTTGCCCCATTTATGTCGTACAGAACAAAGCTGGATATCTTGTTTAGAATTTGGGGTTCCTCTATTCGGTGGGTCCTAAGGACCTCAAGTGTCGAAATAGGCGTAACCTCCCCGCAAGGCTTAGAATAGCGCCTAGCCAGGTCATAAACTTCGATAGAAAAGCCCGCTTTGTCCAGCAGCTGCGCTACGATAGCTCCAGACACGCCTGCTCCTACCACAGACACTTTCAAGACGACACTCCTCTTAGATGAGGGCTATAAGCGAAATTAGCGCTGACCGTTGCACGTTGCAGTGCTTACGCCGTTCCAGAGTACCTATCGGAAGGCAGAAAAACCGTTATGGTTCCTACCTATGTGTAGAGGTGGCAGAAAGAGCCGCCATCTTGTCTCGTAGACATAAATTAGACGCAGTTAGAGGTGACTTTCCCGTGTCGGGCTCTCGGATCTCGAACGAAGATCTAGAAAAGGTGCTTAGGGAAAGTGAGGAAACTGCAAGAAGAGATCCAAAAGCTCGCTGGATATCTAGGATGATGCAGAGCGCAAAACAATATCATAAGCTCTGTCCCTACTACGACAAGAGAACGACAAAATGCTTCCTGCTACTAGGCGGAAAATGCAACAGGGACGGAAGATTCGATGGATGTCCCGTATTCATGGACTGGCTCTCACAGAAGTACGACGAGCTCAAATCCAAGGGAAGGCAGCTTCCTATGGACTTCTTAGATTTAACCCTAGCAGTTTAGCGGCAAGCTTGAATAAGCTGCAGCTATACGCTAAAGACGAACAAGCGGGGATGATAGCAAAAGCCTCTGCTGAATAATCCGTGAAGACGCTTTAGGCCGCTGACCCCCTACGTTTGATTTTCAACTATTTTCTTGAGATTAACGTAAACTTCATACATGGTTTCTCTTATACCTCCGGGAACTTTTCCCAAGGATACTAGCTCCGGATAGTACCTGTCAAGGACGTTGTATGCTTTGACTATATCATGCCATCCAGGCTCTTCCTTGCAGACAAAGCCGGATAAGCTATTAAACATCTGCAGTAACTTATCAACTTCATTGGCGAGGCTGGAGATTCTCCTCTTGAGGTAATGTTCGCTTTCAGAGCTGGCATCGAACGACCTCAAGAAGGTTCTATAATGCTCCTGGTATTTCTCCAAAATGCGGACTGCCGCTTCGATAAGCCCGCATACACGGAGCAGCGTAAGCTTGACGTTAAAGCTTTTCTCATTATCCATTTTGCGGCCCGCCCAAGAGAACCCTGTAGAGATCGACTTCTATATAAGCGGTATCAGAACGCAGTTAGCATTGTTAGCCACAGCGAGATCCCTTCCGTAATTATAAATTGCGGCAACTGAGTTAGAATCTGCAACACAACGTTACATTAAAAGAATGTTTTATATAAGGGTAACTTTTACAAGCAATAGTACTCACGGAGACGCGTCTTGAGCTCGCGAGGCCGCGTTCCAAATGTTACTAGAGCGGGGAGCGACGTTTACATATACAACAACATAGCTCTGGACAAGCTCTATGAAGACGAAGAAGTGATAGTTGTCGTGGCACCCAACGAAGATCAGCTGAAGGATATAATACTGCAGCTCCTTAGGGAGAAACCAAGAACGGTGAAGGAGATTCACGAGATCCTCTCTGGTCTCGCCAGCGAGGATAAGATACGCTATGCTCTAAACAAGCTGGCAGAAGAGGGTAGAGTTGAAAACGACGACGAGGGACGCTACTACGCGTACTACCTGTAGACACCGACTCGGTAGATACCCGTCGCTTAGTGTTTTTGACAAGAAAACATAGTGAGGTATAACATTGCCCTCAGTCCACTGTTGTCCTCTCCTGGACTAATGGAAGCTAAACAATCAAGCTGCAGAAGGACTGAACGCGTATTAAACTGCTAATGTGTCTAAACGGGGAAGCCGGAGGGTGATTCCAGCTGCCGTGTCCCTGGTTCAGAGGAGGGCTTTGCACATCACCAAAGCTTAACCAGCCAACGGACAATATAGTGAGCCCTTCGAGGTGCCTAGCTGACGAGGCAACATACAGAGTCTGCACCTACTACCAGGATCCGCAGGAGAGGAGGGAGAGAAAGAGCATAATCGATATCACGTCAAAGCCTAGCCTGGTTCAGTCTCTACGTCCTTATGCACCTATACACCTCCTAAGCGAAAAACCACCATCAAAGTGCACACACATGGAAATTTACAGCTATAGCGGAGGATACCTAGCTTTTTGTAAAGTGCTGGGTAGGCTGCTCACAAGATCTGAGGCAAAGCTGTGCGCGCCGTTCTATCAAACTTGCCCGCTCTACCGTTTCCAGGCGAGAAGGAGCGAGGCAGCAAGCTACTCATGAGAAGCCGCTTCTGAAGCTTGCAGCTGCTTTAAAATGCACTCGACGCAGTTATCGTCTTTTCTCTAGTAGTATAATAAGTTTAAGTGTTTAGAACCAAACTTAGTATATTCTGTATCTCAAGATGCCTACCAGCCCTTTAAACGTCTTCCTTATCCACTCGGCTTCAGGAATATCATCGCTTAAGATATAGACCACCGTGCTATACTTCTCAGCCTTCTCTATGATCTGCTCAACATCTTCGCGTGATTCATCTACTATTAGTGCTTTCAGCGCACCCATTTCTAGCGCACTCTTAACGTTATCCTCACCATATATGGCCAGACCGTCGTCCTTCGCTAAGTGAAGCTTAAACTCCTCTATCACCTTAACGAGATCAGCGTATTTGTTCCTTCGTATAAAATCTGAAGACTTTATTACAAGCTCTCGTAGGCCGGCCTCACCTTGGTATGCAACGTCTACGAGAACTCTTTCTATTTTGTTTAGCACGCGGTAATCGAGAAACTCCTTAGCGGCGTCCTCCAAGAAGTCCTGCTTAGCGTAGCCGGGGCCACCTATTATTATGGATTTAAGCATGTTCTTTTCAATTAGCGGAAGGAAGTGCTTGTTCATAGCATCTGCTACCTCCTTGTAGAAGCCGCGCACGAACTGCTCAATCTGCCTGTCGAAACGGCGCTGGCTCTGTCCCCCCCTATGGTGCTTTCCGGGCACATAACCTTCAAGCTCCTCAAGCACAACTATTCTGCTCCCCTTTAGAAGCCCTATCGTAGCTTGATCCCGCTCTATGATCACTAGGCCGAACACTTCCTCTGATTCAAGCATTTCCTCGAGGAACTCTGTGTGGAAGAACTTGTCGGTTCTGTAGAAGAATATCGGAACAGGCTCCGGCGGGGAGAAGACGTAGCATATAAAGTCCTTAGTCTCCATATCCTCGCCGCAGAATAACACAAGCCCGTTTTCTGGAAGCTTTGGGATCATGGAAAGCCTATCCATAGCTGCTGCAAGAGCTCTTTGAACAGCATCGCGAGTCCTTTTCAGCTTTATATTATCGGTTATGGAGTACTCTGTCCTAAGGAGGGACATGACATCACTTATGGGACGGCCTGGTGGTATGTACAAGCTTAAGAGAACTGTTGCTGGTGCTTTCCATTTCTTCAGCTCTCTAACGATCTTTTTTAGGGTTCTTTTATCAACCACAAGCTTTTCTTCAAGGCTACTCATTAGCCTTAACCCGCCCGAAGTTTTCCTTATCGCCTCCTAATATGTTTGAATGGAAAGTACACCGGTATTACTTCCTCCCTGAACTTCAATAATCGCGTTTTACAGTACAATATAAAAGAAGGTTTGGGGCGGAAGGCCTTGGCAGACCTAGTGCTCTTTCGGGGCTACGGGCTACTTAGCGATTACCTGGGAAAGGTTGTACGAGAAGCGCTGAACGTCTTGCGCGACAGCGGCATTTTCTTAGAGGTTACGGAAGTTCGGGTGCCTATACTAGATGGAGAGGATGGGTTCTTTCCTACCTTGATGCTTGATGGAAGGGAGCTGGAGTTGGCCATGGTTCGGGCAAATGGAGAGGCGCTTGCAAACATCATTCTCCAGAGCTTGAACAACGAGAAAATTCTAATTGATTTGTTAAACTTGAACTTAATGTCTTCCGTGCAGCAAAGGCATGCAATTCAGGCTGATGCATATTGAACCAACATCTGCGTATTCTACGCATCATTTTAATGTCAAATACTATCACCTTTTTATATTTTTCAGGCATTTATTGGAAAAACTCTTTAAATGATCATGAGGCTGAATTATTGTACTAGCAGGATTTCCAGGGGTTGGGCCCGGATGCCGCAGCAACTTTCTACGGGGTTTGTTATAGCTGGAGCTTACGCGGATAAGCTTAGGAGAGTGCTATTTGCACAGCTACGGGATGCAATAAAGTCAGGACAGATAGAAACGAAACAGGTTGCGTTTCGGGCAGGAGAGCTAAACAGGGTTCTATTTGAGATCCTTGTAAACAAATTAAAAATAGATAAAGGCGATGTAGTTAGAATCCGAATAGAATATGATCTCTCTGACGGAGACATCAAATGGTACTATGAAAGCCTCCGCGTTGAGGTGTTCAGGAGGGTTCCAGATGAGGAGGTAAGTGAGATTGTGCGCAGCGTTGTTTCAAATATAGAGGAGCTGCTTTCAAGGCCTGTCACCGCTGAAGAGAGGGAGTGGACAGAGAGAAAGGAAACCGAAGTCGAGCGTGAAGTAGCTAGAGCAGCGAGAGAAACAGAACAAATATCCACGAGAGTAGCAGATGCCATAGTCTACGGCAGGACCAAGGCCGGAGAGCTTTTGGCCGTATTAAAAGATTCTGATGGAAATAATATAGGATTACTTGTTGCAAGCCCTGCCGAGGGTAAGACCACCCTGACAGTGGTTATGGCGCCGCGAGAAGGAGATGCCTATCGTGGAGATGCCAATGTCGAGGAGGACCTTGAAGCTCTAGAGAAGGACCCCAAGCTTATAGTTAACCTAGCAAGAAGACTACAGCTAACAAAAATATCCAAGAGCGAGGCAGAGAAGTTCATAAGAAGCAAAATGGAGGACCTCTTCTAGAGTGCTTGACCCTTTCAGAAACAGCCAACAACACAACATTAACCGCAAGGAGCAAAGTTCCGATCGCACCTTATATTGAAGTAGCTAACTAAAGTATAACTTAGGACAGCATGTAGCTTTAAAATAAGGAAAAACGAAAACGTTTTGAAGCCTCGGCCGCTGCTAGCATAGGTGGAGTGTGCCAGGTTACACGCCATGGATTTAGAAGAGAGCTCTGTTCGTACCTCTCGAGCGTTACATAGCAGTTCCTCTTCTCCTTCAAATGCGCAGGGCTTACTCAACATAGACCTCAGCGAGATAGTAGATGCTATGATCCGCGATAGGCACGTGATTATCTTTCTACGGAATGGAAAGAGCATCAAGCTGCAGCGCACAAGTCAAGCAATGAAGGTGTATTGGGATGTGAAGCTGAGAAATAGGAGAAGAGCTTTTGGCATCTAGTAATGGTAAACGTTATTTAAAATACTAAACAAAATTGAACAAGGTAGGTTGCCACAAAGCACGTTTCCACTAACTACCCTGTACGCTGGTTATCTCATTAACTCTTTTTATCACTGCACGGTATGCCTCCTCTAGATCGGGGTTTAGATCTTTGCCTAGAGGGAGCCTCGACAATAGTAAAACTATTTTCCCATCGTCTAGCTCAGCTAGTAACTGCGGAAGCCAAGCCATGCCAAGGTCGTCAGTATCTCCATGCTCTACAAGCAAAACATAGTCCTCATATCTTACGTCAAGCTCAGCGCCAAGTTCCTTAGCTAGTTTCTCAGCAAGTTCAGTCCACAGCTTGTGCTGGGGGTGGTGATCTGCTGTAACTAGTATGAGCTTCTTTAGCTGTGACATTATCCGCGTTCACCTTGCTGAGCAGAGTAGGCGTTAGCTTATATGTTCTCCTGCTCCATTTTACTGCATACCCGTTCCTGCTTAGATCGGATAACAGCTTCCCCGCCGCTCTACTTGATATGCCAAGGATCTCTGAAAGTCTGGACGAGGTTATGTATAGATGACCTTCCTCTACTAAGCGGACAACAAGCCTCCCATAATCCACCTTTACACGTACCAACCTAGCTGCACCCGTAATTGTTTAGAGGCCGAAGCCAGGCGCTGGCACATACCTGGCCGAAACTACTAGCACAGACTACGTTTTCCATACTTCGCAAAAACGTAATAAGATCAGGGTAAAGCATAGGAAGTTGGCCGATAGAGAGGAAGATTGCATACATCGTCTCATATGGGCAGCGGGGATCTGAAAGTGAGCTACCGGTATGAACCCACACCAACATATGTCCCCGATACTAGCGTCATAGTTGAAGGTCAGCTTACGAAGTTGGTTCTTGAGGGAAAGATTAGGGGACAAATAGTTATACACAGAGCTGTCCTTGCTGAACTCGAACATCAAGCCAACAACGGGCGCGCAACGGGCTTTGCTGGACTTGAGGAGCTAAGAAAGCTAAGAAGGCTTGCCAAACAGGGTTTGATTGACATAACTATTGCAGGGGAACTTCCACGCTATACTGACATCGTTGCGGCAAAGGAGGGCGCTATTGACGCAATCATACGCGAGTACGCATATGAGAACGGTGCCACACTGATAACCGCTGACCGTGTTCAAGCGCTCGTAGCAGAGGCTATGGGCGTAAGCGTAATCTACGTCAAGCCTCCGCGGGACAAGCAAAAGCGTCTGACCATAGAGAGCTTCTTTGACGAGAATACATTAAGCGTGCACCTAAAGGAGGGGGCACGGCCTAGGGCAAAACGGGGCAGGCCTGGCAACTGGGTTCTCGTCGAGCTCGACACAAAAGAGCTCACGCGGGACGAGATAGAGGCTATTGCACACGAAATTGTTGAGGAGGCTAGAAGCAGGGAGGACGGTTTCATAGAGATAGACAGGCTCGGCTCAACTATAGTACAGCTAGGCAGCTACCGTATAGTCATAACAAAGCCTCCCCTTAGCGAGGCCTGGGAAATCACCGCTGTCAGGCCTTTAAAGAAGCTCCGCCTTGAAGACTACAACCTTCCAGCGAAGATTGTTAAGAGGCTGGAGGAGAGGGCCGAAGGCATACTAATCGCTGGAGCTCCAGGAATGGGAAAGACCACGTTCGCGCAAGCCCTTGCAGAGTACTATGCTAGTAAGGGCAAGGTTGTTAAGACTATAGAGTCGCCAAGGGACATGATGCTGCCTCCCGATATAACACAGTACTCCAAGAATTATGCCGAAGTAGGCGAACTGCACGACATACTTCTCTTGAGCAGACCAGACTACACGGTCTTTGACGAGCTTAGAACAGACGAGGACTTCAGACTCTACGTAGATTTAAGGCTGGCAGGAATAGGGATGATCGGGGTGGTTCACGCTACCTCTCCCATCGATGCTATACAGCGCTTCATTAGACGTGTTGACATCGGCATGCTGCCCAGCATCATCGATACCGTACTCTTTCTTGAGAGCGGGAATGTTAAGCAGATCTATGAGCTTAGGATGACTGTAAAGTTGCCTACAGGATTAAGAGAGGCCGATCTAGCAAGACCCGTTGTGGAAGTTGTTGATGCACTAACGGGAGATCTAGCATACGAAATCTATACTTTTGGCGAGCAGACGGTAATCGTTCCTGTTCGTGAAGTGGGTGCCAAGGAAGTTTACGACAAGATCCGCCGCCTAATAGAGAGAGTTATTCCGGAGGCAGAGGTGATAAATGAGGGTAACACGTTTATAGTGAATATACCCAGAACAGCCTCCCGAGCGCTCATGAAAAAGCTCAAAAGGCTGAAAAGGATAGAAAGCAAGTACAATGTAACAATAAGAGTGAACTTTGTGGGGTAGCAAAAGCAATAAACTATGGCGAAAGCAGTATGCCAAAAACTTCATGGTCCCGAAGAGGATTTGATGTAGAAAGAGAGCTTGTACGCAAGCTGTGGAACCACGGTTTTGCCGCTGTACGCGGACCTGCCAGTGGAGCGCGTGTGCAGAGACTCTTTTACCCCGATGTTCTTGCTGTTTACAAAGGTAAGATTTTTGTTTTTGAAGTAAAATATGTTAATAAATCAAAAAAGATTGTTATTCCAATTCAGAAGCTAAATCGGCTACGAGAGTTCGCTGAGAGGGCCGGAGGTACGAGCCTCATTGCTGTAAAGATCTCTGGAAGAGGGTGGCGTGTGGTGCCGACAGAAGAGCTGGCAAAGAGCGGCGGTAGACATACGCGCAACCTAGTACTACATGTTGAGGAACTCGAACAGTTCCCGACGTTAGATCAGTTTATATCCTCCGTAGTAAACGCAAAGCTTGTGGATTTCGTTGCACGGTAGCTGTCGAATAAGCACAATTATCAGCCGGGTAAGTCATCTTCACCAGTAGGAAATTCAGGCCGGGAGTAATTCATCACTATTCTATCTCTCGAAATCTTTAGTCCAGTCCCCGAATTAATACTGACAGCCGATTTTAACCCCTAATCCTTACCTCCTTAAATCTTGTACCGCCTAAGGATCTCCATATCAGTCGGATAGTATTGAGCTTGCCGGGTGCCAACTTGACGTCTACATGCACATCCTGTTGGCGCTTATCGGTTAAGCTGAGGTTCTTTCTATCAATAACGCGGCCTACCGCCATAACGACAAGCATAACGTTATCTGGATAATCCCTTCCTTTCATTCTTATTCGCAGCCTTGCAGAAGATTTGTCTACCTCTAACAAATCTATATCCGCATCAAAGTCTTCTTCAACAACCCTTACTATGTAGAGGGAGTGCAGAACAACCCTGCCAGGCCTCTTTCCAGCTCCAGCCGAGATCTCCTTATGATACACGTCAATAGTATTGGAAGGATTCTGTACATCAACTACGAATGCACGCTCGAAGTAGCCGTTAACATCCTTTATCAAATTGCTTGTCCCGCCCAACCTAACTTCCAGAGCATAACTTCCGCGCAAGGCGATACCTTGTACCCCTACTCTGTACATGCCCTGAAGTTTTACGGGGAGCTCTACAGAGGCGCTGTCTCCCGGCTCTAGTACTACAGGTCCAATAAGGTAAGCATATCCAACGTCCCTCAACTCCCAGTCTCCTGAACCCAGCACAAAAAACGAAGTTGCACTGGCTACTGTAAGGGGGGTAATACCATGATAAGTTACCATAAGCTCCAGCGCAGAGCTATTATCGCTGAGGGACTTTAGAATAGGAGTCACGTCATATACCAATTTACAGAGGGCGCCAGCGTCTGTAAGCACACACTTATTGGGTTTAAACTCCCTTGTCACAGTTATATAGCCAACATCAACTCGAAATCCCAAACTTGAAGGAAGAGAGCCGCCGTGAAGAAGCACTGTCAGATCCAAAAAGGCCTTCTTTATAGGCCGGTTAGGGATCTCCAGCACGGCCTTAAGGCTGCGCGGATTGTTGCTTCCACCTAAAGTCATGTTTGATGCTATGTTCGTGATTGTTATTCCCGCTTCCTTTCCATAGAGCAGCAAGCTTAGCTCGCCAACCGGCAAAGCTCTATCACCCATGCCTATCGACGTCAGCCTCAATGGTGCTATTCCTGTTACTGCCTACCTATATCATACATCCAGCGTTCTTAGGATTTTTGAGATAGCGCGGTCTTCAGGGGTCCCTCGCACAACTACAACGTAGAGCCTAGCACTCTTTCCCTCACGTGGACGCAGCAATCTTCCCAGTCTCTGTATAAGCTGACGCCTAGACGATGTGGATGAAGCTATAATGCCCACCTCTGCGTCGGGAAGGTCTATACCTTCATCCCCAATGGTTGTAAGTATGAGGCCACCGTACCTACCTCGCTTGAAAAGGTCAAATATCATACGCCGCTTCGCATCATCATCACGGCCGGTGAGAACAGGGGCTCCTAGAAGCTTACCCAAAGCCTCAGCCTGGCCCACATACTGCGTAAACACAAGTACTCTAGACCCACGTTTCATCTCCTGCTCAAAGATTTCGCGAATCTTTTCCATTTTAGAGCGCGACAAGGCGATGAGCTGCCTCATTTCGCTAAGGATCCTTAGAGCCTCTGCGGCTAAGGGATCACCCATCTGTGCACGTTTAACGAGATCCTCTACCTTGAGCCCGCGTGATAGACGCTCATACTTCCTTTTTAGAGAGAGATAGCGCTCCTTCTCCTCCTTCGCTAAATCGACTCTCACAAGGTGTATTGTATATGGAGCTATGTAACCCTCCGCGGCTAGTTCTTCAAGACGTTTTTCATAGATCACCCCGCCTATTAAGGTGAATAACTCCTCATGCCTTCCATCCTCACGATAGGGAGTGGCCGAGAGGCCGAGCCTGTAAGGTGCCATGATGCGGTGAGCTATCACTCTGAACTTGTCCGCAGGTAGGTGGTGGGCTTCGTCAACTATTAGCAGAGAAAACCTGTCTTTAAATACACGGATATTCCTGTACACCGACTGATACGTAGAAATGGTTACCTCAGCAATACGTTTATCACCTGCATAGAACACGCCAACTTGCCTCAGGGGTATCGTAGTCAACTTTCTTATCTTATCATACCATTCACGAACTTGATCCTGCGTATAGACGACAATCAACGTTGGAACGCCAAGCTCACGTATAGCTGCTAGCCCGATCACCGTCTTTCCTGATCCTGTTGGAAGAGCGATTACACCTCTGTAACTGTTCTCTATCCACTTCATGAGAGCTTCCTCTTGATAACTCCTAAGGTCGACGGTCAGCTCGAATTTTAGCGAGGGGTTTAAGCGGGCGCTTATGAGTCCGGTTCGATCGACTATATTGAACCCCTCGCTAGCAAGCCGGCTTATAACGTCAATTATTGCATAAGGTCTCACAACGAAGGCTCCATGCTTCTTCGAGTAGTACAAAGCGCCCCTTTCTTTAAAGTCTGCAAGGAGGTCAGAGAGTCTTCTCTTTGACTTAATAAGAAAGCCCCCATCAGAAGTCTCTACCACAACTTCCCTACGGTCTCTGAGTAGAGCTCTTGCACGTGCAACTGATGCACCGTCTAACTGGCCGCCCAGGTTCTGAACGTATTCAAGGATTTCCTCAAATTCCTCAAGTTCTAGCTTATTAGCATCTATCGAGAAAACACTGCAGTAATCCTCTCTGCCCTCGTACTTTGCAAAGCGCAGAAGTTCCCTAAACACGTCATCGTCAAGCCACTTGCAGATCCTAAACTTCAGCAAAAGGGTAGACCACCCCCACCACTTTTTAACTTCCACACTAATGCTGGAGCCTTAATGACATAAGCTAGGCTTTCACAACTATTCTTCAAGCACCTCGAGCACAGCCCGTCTAGCAACCTCGCCTAGATCATTTGCGCAAAAGTACCTTGTAAGCCTTAGCTCTAGGGCTGCACTATCTCCTACGGCCCTAAACACATCGTATAGCGCTTGAAGATCCTCGACTATAATGGACAAAATTCCCCTATCCTTAACCACGTAGACTACATCTTCGACTCTAAGAACCTCCTCGACCTTGCGTAAAGTGTCGAACCCCTGCACCACCACGAGGTAGCCCGCAACATAGTAGCTAGGCATCTCAGAGCCCTCAGCAAAGGTAGGGTACACAATCCTTAGAATGCATCCCAGAAGCAAGTTAGAGTGCGCCCTGTCATACAACAAGACATAGCTGCAGCCGTTAATGTCGGCATAAGCTATAGCTGTTAGAAGGAGCTCTCTATCCACAGCCTGACATATACCCATGACTCCGCACTCCAGCTGTAGGCTCCCTGCGTGGGTTCTTCATCATAGCTTCTCTTCAGTGTTTAAAACCGCGGTCATTGCTGCTCTACGTGCAAGCCTCGGCACGCACACGCTTCTAGCGCTTAGGCTTGTTGCCCTTGTTTCACCTCCTTCCCTACACCCATAATCTAGAATAGCTGCACCAATGTTTAAATCCCTAAGTGCAAGCACAGCTGCCTCTACAAAACCGCTATACATTCGTCTTACGAGCGGATCAGCCACTATTAGCGCCTCTTTCACGCCTTTTATTTCACTTCTTTTAACACAGAACACCACACCGAATATGTTGCTCCTAGGGAGAATGCAAATATCTGGCTTCTCCAAAATGAGTGGGGGTGTAGACAAGCTTATAAAACGCAAGCCAAGATCCTCGGCAAGCCGTTTGGCAACGCAGGTATACACACCCACAGCTGTTACAGCGTCAAACATAGTACCACTGTACACTCTAAGTGCAAGCTTACCGAGAAGCACCGCCAGTTCGATGTAGCTTGGCGACTTAACCACAAAGCCGCCCTTGTCACTTGTAATAATTAGGTCGTGAACCTCAAGGAAAGAGGAAAGGATACTCCACGCCTGTCGAAGGCTAGGGAGGATTTTGCCTGTAATGTAACGACTAATAGTGGAAGGGGGCAGCCCTGTATATCTGCTAATTTCCCTGTAGGACATCAGCCGAGAGAGAATCCTGAGCGCGCGAACCGCACCCATTCTGAGTTCAAGCTCCTCGAGCTTCGAGAAAATTCCCCCCATAGCTAGCACCCAACCCTCTCGCAGCCAAGTTGAAGCTCTGGCTCTGGCTACCAAGCACAAACTTGACTGCTTACGTTATCCTCCCTTAGCTCATCTCATTATCGGAGAATTATAGCTATAACCTCCCTACCGCTCTCGCTAGCAGTGGCGATGCCGGTGAGCACCAAGCCCAGTGCACGAAGACCTCTCATCCCACCAGAAGTAAGGGCTAGGATGGAGGCAATAAAGAGGGTACGGGAACAGGAGAAACGCATAGAGGAGAACATGAAAAGGGTTAAATACAAAATTGCTGTGCTAAGCGGCAAAGGTGGTGTGGGAAAATCCTTCATAACATCCAACCTCGCGTTTGCCTTAGCCGAGGCTGGGTGGAGTGTTGGAGTTTTTGACGCAGATATCTATGGACCCTCCATACCGAGGATGATGGGTGTCGATGGCGCAAGCCTCTATGCGACACCCGATGGAAGGATAATACCGACTGAAGCCCCCCTCGGCGTCAAGGTAGTATCAATAGGTCTGATGCTACCCTCACAAGATACTCCCGTTATATGGAGGGGTGCCCTTACAACCTCAGCTATTAGGGAGCTTTTAGCATACACTGACTGGGGTGAGCTCGATTACCTCCTTGTAGATCTGCCTCCAGGCACCGGAGACGAACAGCTAACGATAATGCAGCTGATAAAGGATCTTAGCGGCACTATAATAGTTACGATACCCTCTCAAGTATCTGCAATCGTGGTAGAGAAAGCTATATCGTTTTCCAGAAAGCTGAACGTACGGATACTTGGCATCGTGGAAAACATGAGCTATTTCGAGTGCCCCGACGGCAGCAAGCACTTCATATTCGGAGAAGGCGTAGCCCAGAGGCTTTCGTCTAAGCACGGAATACCCTTCCTGGGCAGCATACCGATAGAGCCCGCGATAGCTAGGGCAAACGATGCTGGCGAGCCATTCTTCATAAAGCACCCCAATACGAATGCTGCGCAAGCATTTAGAAGGGTGGCATCGAATCTCATAGAAATA